>JAEULI010000059.1 GCA_016793845.1 Sphingosinicella sp. | reverse complement strand
AGCCTTTCTTCTGCAAAGGGTTCTAACGATGGCAAACCTAACTGAAGCCACCGAAAAGTTGGCTTCACTCCGCAAGTTGCCGCAGGGGTGGGACTATGGGCGTGGAGGGCCAATCTCGCATAACTCGTACTCTAACGGGTTGAGATTGTTATTCACTCTGTCAAAGCTCGGCTCCTCAGATTTTGATGTTGTGCCAGGCGATAGTGATGGAGTCGTGATTGTAGCGTATCAGGCCGCGATGTCGGCAGAAATTCATTGCCTTTCTGATGGAAGTTATGAATTGCTGCACGAAGTGGATGGGGGTACGGAGGAGT
The DNA here is from genome assembly GCA_016793845.1 of Sphingosinicella sp. Classification (GTDB taxonomy): domain Bacteria; phylum Pseudomonadota; class Alphaproteobacteria; order Sphingomonadales; family Sphingomonadaceae; genus Sphingosinicella; species Sphingosinicella xenopeptidilytica. The sequence goes on along the minus strand of JAEULI010000059.1, from coordinate 24,055 downwards.
TCAATGAGAATCTCTCTGTAGCTGCGTTGATCTCTACTTTGGAGGGATATGGGTGGAAGTCACCGAGATTCTTCGCCTCATGCACCCAAAACGTTATGTTCCCAAAAAGCAACGATACAGCCGAGTTGCTTTCAGAAATTCTACCGGTGGTGGTGTTTCCGTTATTTGTGCCACCTGTATCGCAACGAGGGGCGAGGAGCCATGCGTTCACATCCGCCAGTTCTATAGCGAGGAAGTCTGTGGAGAACCGCCAGTCTTCTGGCGAATACCGATCTCTGCCCTGCCAGAAAGTGCTAGCCTAGTTCAGCAAACAACTCCTTCAGGAGATGTTTGCCACTACAATATCGAGGGTATTTCGGACAAGCAGTGTCACGACTTGATGAAGGCTATCCCCCCGACCGAATACGAAATATGTGATGAGAATGGGCCTAGGAAAATAACCGAAGCAGAGCTCGTTGCCGCCAGCGACCCTTAATTGTTTCGTACGTTGGTTTACCTACGCCAATATACACCCGAAACATCGGGAGAGCTTCATGCGTACCATCCTCACCACCGCGCTGCTGATCGCGGCGCTTCCGGCTGCTGCCGAGACGCTCATTGTGGGGAACAAGGGCGAGGATACGGTGAGTTTCATCGATCTGGCGAGCGGGAAGGAACTGGCGCGCTCGGCGAGCGGGGCGAATCCGCATGAGGTGGCGCTTTCGCCGGATGGGGCGCGGGCGGCGGTGGTGAATTATGGCGCTGCGGCGATCGATGTTTATGCGGTGCCGGGCGGTGAGCGGCTTGCGACGTGGGATATCGGGCCGAATTCTCGGCCGCATGGGCTGCTTTGGCTTGCCGACGGGCGGCTGGTGGCGACCGCCGAGGCTTCGAAGACGCTGGTGGTGATCGACGGCAAGGACGGCCGCGTGCTGCAATCGATCCCGACGGAGGCGGAAGGATCGCACATGGTGGCGGTGCATCCTTCGCGGCCGCGCGCTTACACGGCGAACCTGAAAAGCGGCAGCGCGAGCGTGATCGATCTGGAGAGCGGGCGCACGGTCGGCCATCTGCCCGCCGGGCGCGAGGCGGAGGGGATCGCGATCACGCCGGACGGCAAAGAGGTGTGGATCTCCAGCCGGGGATCGAACGAGGTGCATGTTTACGACACGGCGACGGACAAGCTCGTCCGGCGCATCGAGACGGGGCCGTTCCCGCTGCGCATCGCGATCAGTCCGGACGGGAAACATGCCGTGACCTCTGAACTGCAGGCGGGCGCGCTCGGCGTTTACAGCGTGGCGACGGGCACGCGCGAACGCACGATCCCGGTGAGCGGCAAGGGCGAGGCGATGCAGGTGACGATCCTGTTTCGGCCCGACGGCAAGCGGCTGTTCGTGGCGGAGACGGGGACGAACAGGGTGGCGGAACTCGAATGGCCGAGCGGCAAGGTGCTGCGGCGCTTTCCCGTGGGCGTGAACGGGGACGGGCTCGGGTGGTCTCCGGCGGGCGGCGCCAAGTAACTTTCCCTCTCCAACGCCGCCTACACCTTTGGCGAAGGCTTCGTATCCTCTCCCACGGGCGGGAGAGATGATTGGCTAACGGCGTTTGATTTTTGTGTGGCAGCGTGCGAGGCCTTGGCGGCAATGCCGAGGAGGAACCGCACATGTCTGCACAATCACCGATCGATTCCGGATTTGGCGCTGCCTCCACCGCCGATGATGTGATCGCGGGGATCGACCTTTCGGGGAAGACCGCGATCGTGACGGGCGGCTATTCGGGGCTGGGGCGCGAGACGGTGCGCGTGCTTGCGGCGGCGGGTGCGCGGGTGATCGTGCCTGCGCGCGACGTTGAGCGGGCGCAGGCGGCGCTTGCCGATATTGATGCGGGTATCGATGCCGGGATCGCGGTGGAGGTCTGGCCGATGGACCTGCTGGACCCGGCTTCGATCGATGCGTTTGCGGCGCGCTTTCTGGCGGATGGGGCGCCGCTGCATATGCTGATCAACAGCGCCGGGATCATGGCACTGCCCGAACTGACGCGCGATGCGCGCGGGCACGAGATGCAGTTCGCGACCAACCACCTCGGGCATTTCCAGCTGACGACGCGGCTGTGGCCGGCACTGGTTGCCGCCAAGGGGGCGCGGGTGGTCTCGGTCTCCTCGATGGGGCACCGGCTGTCGCCGATCGTGTTCGACGACATCGATTTCGAGCGGCGGCCCTATAGCCCGTGGACGTCCTATGGCCAATCCAAGACGGCGAACGTGCTGTTCGCGGTCGCGCTCGATGCGCGGGGACAGGCGGAGGGCGTGCGGGCATTTGCGGTGCATCCGGGCACGATCATGGACACGGGGCTCGCCAAGCACATGCCCGCCGAGATGCCGAAGCGGCTGGGCGTGGTGAACGCGGACGGCAGCCCGGTGATCGATCCGGCGCGCGGGCTGAAAACCGCAGTGCAGGGTGCGGCGACGCAGGTGTGGTGTGCGACAAGCCCCGCGCTCGACGGCATGGGCGGGGTTTACTGCGAGAACGCGGACATCTCGCCTGTGATGGCGGAGAGCGACGCGGCGCCCGCGGCTGGCGACGGGCTCGGCAAGGTGGGGGTGTGGCCGCACGCGATCGACCGCGGCGCGGCGGAGCGGCTGTGGACGGTCAGCGAGGCGATGCTTTAGGGCGGATAGACATTCAGCCCTGACGGCCTGCAAATGGCGGCTTCCCGCGCTTCCGGTGCTCACGTACCTTTAGTACGCTCCGCTCCGGGTCACGGGAATCTACCATTTTCGGCTCGTCATCTTCTGAATGTCGATCCGCCCTAGGGTTTTACGACGGGGAGAGCCCGGTGGGCCTTCGAAAGCCGCGCGTAGTGCTTCGGCCCCTCGCGGTTTCCGGCGATTTCTTCCGGGGAGAGATCGCGCACGTACTTGGCGGGGCGGCCCGCCCACATCTGGCCCGAAGGGATGCGCTTGCCGGGGGTGAGCATGGCGCCCGCCGCGAGCATCGCGTCGCTTTCGATCACGCAGCCGTCCATGACGATGGCGCCGAGGCCGACGAAGGCGTGGTCGTGGAGCGTGCAGCCGTGGACGATCGCGGTGTGGCCGATCAGGCAGTGGTTGCCGATCGTGGTGTTGAACGTGCCGCCGGAGATGTGGACGATCGTGCCGTCCTGAATGTTGGTGCCTTCGCCCACCGTGATCGAGCCGACGTCGCCGCGCAGGACGCAGTTGTACCAGACGCTGGAGCCGGCGCCGATCTTCACGTTGCCGATCACGTGCGCGCCGGGGGCGATGAAGACGTCCTCGGCGATCTCGGGCACGGCGCCCTCGAAGCTGTAAACCGGCATTCCTGTCCTTCCTTGCGGGATCAATCCCAGCCGCGCGAGCGGGAATAGGTGATGATGCGCGTTTCCTGGCCGCCCGTGGTGGCGGAGGTCTCGTAGAAATCGAGCTCGGGTCTGCGGCGCATCCGCAGGCGGTCCATCAGCCCCCAGCTGCGTGTGTTCTCGGACATGGTGATCGCGATGATGCGCTCGACATCGAGATTGTTGAAACCCCAGTCGAAGCTCGCATAGGCGGCCTCCTTGGCGAAGCCCTGGCCCCAGCAATCGTGCCGGAAGCGCCAGCCGATCTCGATCTCGCCGTCAACCGGCGTGCCGGGCTTTTCGCACAGGAGAAGCCCGCAGAAGCCGATGAACGAGAAATCCGCCTTGCGCTCGACCGCCCAGAAGCAGTGGCCGCGATCACGCTCGCTGGCGATCATGCGCTCCATGGCGGCGTCGGCGTCCGCCGCGCTGCGGGGGCCGCCGAGATGCTCCATCACGCGCTTGTCGGCGCACAGCATTCGGAAGGGCAGGCGATCGGATTCGCGCCAGGGGCGGAGTTTCAGGCGGTCGGTGACGATCACGGGAACAGCGGCGCCTGCAGGAGCCCGGTGGTTTCGGGAAGGCCGAACATCAGGTTCATGTTCTGGATCGCCTGACCCGAGGAGCCCTTCACGAGATTGTCGATGGCGACGATGACGATGGCGCGGCCGGGGATGCGATCCTCGAACACGTTCATGACGCAGTGGTTGGAACCCCGCACCATGCGCGTCGCCGGGGCCTTGCCTTCGGGCAGCAGGTGCACGAACGGCGCGGCGGCATAGCGGTGGCCGAGCGCGGCGCGGAGATCGGCGACGCTCTTGCCGGGCATCAGCTCGACCGTGATGGTTTCAAGCTCGCCGCGGTTCATCGGCACGAGATGCGGCGTGAAGCTGATGGTGACGGCGCCGTTCGCGCGCTTCGAAAGCTCCTGCTCGATCTCGGGCATGTGGCGGTGGCGGCCGATGCCGTAGGGGTGCACGGCCTCCGCGACCTCGGTGAAGAGGTTCGCTTCCTTCAGGCTGCGGCCCGCGCCGGAAACGCCGGAGAGCGCGTTGATCGTGATCCGCTCGTGGCCGACGAGGCCGGATTCGAGGAGCGGGAGCAGCGCGAGGAGCGCGGCCGTCGGGTAGCAGCCGGGGCAGGCGACGATGCGCGCGGCGGGGAGAAGCTCGGCGGCGTATTCGGTGAGGCCGTAGATCGCATCCGGCAGAAGCTCGGGCGCAGGGTGTTCGTTGCCGTACCACTCCGCGTAGGTCTTCGCGTCGTTCAGCCGGAAATCCGCTGAGAGGTCGATGATGCGAACACCCGCCAGCGTCGAGAGCAGCGCGGCGGAGGCGGCGTGCGGCAGGCAGCCGAACACGGCGTCGATGCCGGACCAGTCGATCTCCTCGGCACGGATGAGGCCGGGGAGCGGTACGTGGGCGAAGTGCGGCCACACGTCCGCCATCGCCTGACCCGCCTTCGCATTGGCGCTGAGCGCGGCGATTTCGATGTTCGGATGCGTGAGCGCGAGGCGAACGAGATCGGCGCCGGTGTACCCCGACGCTCCCAGCACGGCGATGCGGACTTTCTGCGACATGGAGGGCGCTTAGCGGATATGTGCGGGGGATTCCAGACGGCGTGCGATGGACGGCGAAAGACGGCACGGCGATCATGCGCTATGGCGTGCCGTTCGGTTTGCGGGAGGGATGAGGCGATGGCGTTCAGCGCATTCGGCAGCAGGCCTCGGAACTTGGAGAAGAGCGCCTTCTTCAAATGGTTCGGCATGACGCCGGCAGGAGATTCGCTCTGGCGGCCGGAGGGCGAGGCGTTTCGCGATCAGGTAGTACTGGCGGCGGAAACGGACGCGAACGGGCGGCTTTCCGTGCTGACACTCTCGCTGGCGCGCGCCATGCTGGACGAACTCCGGCAGGCCATGTTCGGGCGCGACATCGTGAAGAGTTTTCTTGAAGGCATTGCGGGCCGCGACAGGCACATTCGCCAGCTCGCGGCGGAAATCTTCAACCGTGCGCCGCCCGTGCCGGTGCTGAGGGGCCAGGCGCCGCAGGGTGTGCCGCAGACGCCTTCGGCGGGGTTTCTGACGGTGATGGGCGAAGTGCAGGCGTGGTCGGCTGAACTGTCGCGGGTGAGGATCGGCATGACCAACGACGGCGGCCGTCTTGTGGTGCGGGCCGAGCGGAAGCCGTTACGCGGCTTTCTCGCGAGGCTGTTCGGCTAGACGAGATCGCGCGGCAGGGCGTCAAGCGCGGCTTCCATTTCGGCGAAGGTGGGGGCGTGGTTCGAGGGGGTGGTGCGGCGGCCGAGTTCGACGGCGACCTGCGGGGCCTGGCCCTGCAGGTGGGCGACGATGACGGTTTTCACGAGCGTGAGGTATTTGGCCTCCGCATCGATCACCTGCGCGAGGCGCGAGGCGATGGGGCCGACGACGGTGTAGCTGAGCAGCACGCCGAGGAAAGTGCCGACGAGGGCGCCGCCGATCATGGCGCCGAGGACTTCGGTGGGCTGGTCGACCGAGCCCATGGTCTTGATGACGCCGAGAACGGCGGCGACGATGCCGAGCGCGGGGAGGCTGTCGGCGAGTGTCTGGAGCGCACCCTGCGCCTGATATTCCTCGGCGACGTGGCGGTCGAGATCGGCCTCCATCGCATCCGCCATCTGGTTCGGATCCTCGAAGTTCATCGCCATCATGCGCACGTAGTCGCAGATGAAGGACACGAGCGCGGGGTCTGCCGCGATGCGCGGGAACGCCGCGAACAGGCGCGATTCTTCCGGGTATTCGATGTGGTTCTCGATCGCGACGACGCCCCGCGTGCGCAGCGTCTTGATGAGGAGGAAAAGGAGGCAGAGGAGGTCGCGGTAGTCGGCCTTCCCCCAGCGCTCGCCTTCGAACGCGCGGCGCACGCCTTCGGCGGCACGGCGCAGCGTCGTGCTGCTGTTGGCGATGATGAAGGCGCCCGCTGCCGCGCCCGCAATGATCAGCAGTTCCTGCGGCAGCGCCCCGGCAATGATGCCGAGTTCGCCGCCCGCGATCAGGAAGCTGCCGAACACGCAGACAAGCACGATGGCCAGCCCGAAAAAGATAATCACGACCCACGACCCCGCGAGACAGGTACACGTTCTCAGGCGGGATGATGGGGCTGGGGTGGTTAAGGGCGCTTTAAGCGTCCGGGTATTTCACCGAGCAGCCGTAGGCGCGCGTGACGGGGCTGGCGACGGCGCGGCCGGCGGCGACGTCGCCGAGCGCCGCGGTCACGTAGTTCTTCGCGGCCTTGATGTCGGCGGGGTTCGCGGTCGGCTTGTCGTCGATGGCGCCCGCGTAACGGAGCACGCCCTTGCCGTCGATCACGTACATATGCGGCGTCGCGCGCGCATCATAAGCCTTGCCGACCTTGCCCGCGGGATCGAGCAGATAGGCCGTGGGCTGGAACTTCCAGTCCTTCATTTCCTTCGCGGCGAGCGCGGAATCGACGTGGCCCTGCTTGCCGGGCGCGCTGCTGTTGACGGTGAGCCAGACGACACCACCCGCCTTCGCGTCGGCCTGAAGCTTCTGCATGTTGCCCGAATCATAGTGCTTCTTCACGAACGGGCAGCCGCTGTTCGTCCATTCGAGAACGACGGTTTTCCCGGCGAAATCCTTGAGGCTGACGGTCTTGCCCGCGGCGGTTTGCGCAGTGAAGGCGGGGGCGGGCTTGCCGACTTCAGGTGCGGCGATGGCGGCCCCTGCAAAGGCGATCGTTGCGAAGGCGGCGATGGCTGTTCTCATGTCTCGTCTCCTTTTCGTGAGAGGCGAGAATGCCACAATCAGGCGCGGCGGGCGAGTTCCAGCATCAGGGCTTCGCTGAGAAGCTGCGGCAGCACCTCCGCCTCCTTGCCGCGCGGGTAGAAGAGATAGAGCGGCACGCCCGCGCGGCCCTGGCTTTCGAGGAAACGCGTGATCGCAGGGTCGGCATTGGTCCAATCACCCACGAGCGTCGGGATTCCGGCCTCCGCGAAGGCAGCGGTGACGGCGGGGGCGGAGAGCGCGCCGTTTTCGTTCACCTTGCAGGTGATGCACCAATCTGCGGTGAAATAGACGAACACCGGACCTTCGGCGCGAAGCGCGGCGAGGCGGGTTTCGGTGAACGGTTCGAGATTGGGGAGCGCGGCATTGGCGACGGGCGCCTCGGCGCGCGGCGTGATGAGCAGGACGGCTGCCACGGAGAGCGCGGCGACGACGAGCGGCACAGCGGCGGTGCGCCCGCCATGCTGGCGGATGCCGACCCACCAGAGCCCGGCGGCGAGAAACACGGCGGCGGCGAGGCCGAAGCTCATGCCCGAAACGCCGGCCTGCCGCCCGAGCACCCACGCGAGCGCGACGGCGGTGGCGAACATCGGCAGCGCCATGATGCGGCGGAACGTGACCATCCACGGCCCCGGCTTCGGCAGGCGGCGGCGGAGCGCGGGAATGAAGCCGATCAGGATGAAAGGCAGCGCGAGGCCGAGCCCCAACCCGGCGAAGACGAGCAGGCCAAGCGCGGTGGGCAGCAGAATGGCCGCACCGAGCGCGAGGCCCATGAACGGGCCGGTGCAGGGCGTGGCGACGATCGCGGCGAGTGCGCCGGTCCAGAACGCGCCCTGCGTGCCGCCGCGCGACGCGAGCGCATCGCCGCCCACGCGCGGCGCGCTGATTTCGAACAGCCCGGCGAGGTTGAGTGCGATGGCCGTGACGAGCAGCAGCAGCAGGAAGATGACGCGCGGATCCTGGAGCTGGAAGGCCCAGCCGACCTGCGCCCCCGCCGCGCGGAGTGCGAGGATGACCGCGCCGAGTGCGACGCAGGTGCCGACCACGCCTGCCGTGTAGGCAAGCGCCTCGCGTCGCGCTGCGGCTTCGGAATGGCCGCCGTTTGCGAGGCTGAGTGCCTTGAGCCCGAGGATCGGGAATACGCACGGCATCACATTGAGGATGAAACCGCCGAGCACGGCGAGCGCGAAGGCGGTGAGCGCCGAAGGCAGGCCCGGCTGATGCTGTTCGTGTCCGGCGGAGGCCAGCGGGGCGCCCGCTGCCGCAACCTCGCCCGCGCTTGCGGTGAGGCTGGCGCCAAAATGGCTGCCGTCGGCACGGTCCAGCCGCAGCACGCCCGTGACCGCGCCGGGATCGGCATTGGCGCCCGCTGTGGTTTCGATGACGAGCGTATCGCCATCCCGGCTCACCGCCTGCGGCGCGTCGTAATCGAGAACGCCGTCGGCTTCCGGGAAGAAGTAGGCGCCGCTGATGTCGCCCGCGCCCGTGGTATCGACCGAGAGGCGGAACGTGCCGTCTGCACGGGCGTAGCGCGCGGGCCAATCGACCGGACGGGGCAGAGCGGCGCGCGCCTTTTCGAAGCGGGGGGTAGCCGCAGTGTCTGCAACACCGTCACCGACCTTGAGGTCGAGCGCGAGGTCGGCGCTTTCGGGGACGCAGAGTTCATCGTCGCAGACGAGATAGTCGACGCGCACCTTCACCGGGAGCGGCGTGCCGGGGGCAAGCTGCGGCACCGAAAGGTCGACGAGCAGCGCCGCTTCGCCTTCGAACACGTAGTTCATGATGCCCGAGACGGTGAACGTCGACGGCACGGGATAGCGGATGGCGGAGGCGGTGGCGCCCTTCGGCAGTGTCCACGCGGCCTGTGTTTCCATGCCCGCGCTGCCGGGGTTCTTCCAATAGGTGTGCCAGCCCTTGCGGGGGGTCGTGACGATGGCGAGCGCAGCGGTCTTGCCCGGCGCGGGCGCCGCGCTTTCCGCGATCAGCTCGACGCGTGTGTTGGGGTTCTGGACGGCGCTTGCCGCAAGGGCGGGCGACGCGAGGGCGGCAAGCAGCAGGAGAACGGCGCGAAACATGGCGCCAAGGCTTAATGGCAGTGGCGCGAAACGCAAAGTCCCGGCGTTATCGAAGGGCTTCAAGGCGCGGGAGGCGACTTGGGCTTGTCGGGATTGTCTTCGTCTTCATCGTCATCCGCCTGTGCATTTTCCGGCTCTTCATCAGGTGTCGGGTCCGGCAGCGGCGCTTCGATCGCGGTGGGCGTGGCCAGCATGTCGAAATCGTCATCCATCGTCTGGTCGCCGACAAGCAGCAGGCCGAGCACGCTTGCGGCCACGAGTTCCGCGGGGAAGGCCCTTCGCCGCTTGATTCCGGTGCGGACCGGCACGGGCGCGGGCGTTGCCACATCGTTGGCCAGCGGCGGCTGGGCGCTCTCTTCGATACGGCGGGCGATCGTATCGCCGGTGCGCATGGCGAGCGCGATGATGGTGAGGGTCGGGTTCGCCCAGCCGGAGGTGGGGAACAGCGAACTGCCGGCGACATAGAGGTTCGCGAGGCCATACACGCGACCTTCGGCATCGCACACGCCTTCGGCCGGGCTGTCCGCCATCCGCGTGGTGCCGATGTGGTGATAGCCGCCGATGGGGTGCGAACTGATGAGCGGGTCGGTCGTCCAGCGGCGGCGGCTGCCGAGCAGCCACTCCGCCATCTCGACGCGGCCCATGCCGAGGCGTTCGAGTTCATGCCCGAAATCCTGCGCGAGTACGGAAACGCTTTCGATGTCGAGCTCGGTCAGGCGCCAATCGAGCGTGATGCGCGGAACGCCGAGCGCGTCGGTTTCGGTGTCGAGCTGCACGCGGCTATCGGGGTTCGGCGCCTGCTCGGCACGCACGAGGAGCGCGAGGTCGAGACTGCCCATCTTGTGAAGCAGCCACGGGCGCAGCGGGTCCGCGCGCTCCTGTACGAAGGAGGCTGCACGCTTGGTGAGCATCCAGAGCCCGCGCCCGGCGCGTGTGGGCGCCGTCTTGTGCTTGAGGCCCGAATAGGCGCGCATCCCGATGAACTGTTGCGCGTCCGCAGGTTGGCGGCCCGCGACGATCATCGAGCTGTTGAGGATGCGACGCTCTGCCTGCCGCGCGGCGCTCGGCGTGATGAGCGCGGCGACCTTGCGGCCATCGATGCGGTGTGGGCGCGCGAACGCCTTCAGCAGTGCCCACGCGTCGCCGTCCACCACGCGTCCGCCGCGGGCGTGCGGATGCTCCATGAAGAAGCGGCCGACGAGATCGCGATCGTTGCCGAGGCGGTTCGCGAGCAGCAGGCGCGGGTTTTCAAGGCCGCCCGCCGCGAGCACGAAATAGCGGGCGTGGACGCGAAGCGTACGTCCGGAGAGGCTTTTCGCCTCGACATGCGTGATGGCGCCCACGCCGCTGGTGGCGATGCGGGTGACGGTGGCATGGGTGACGATGGTGCAGCGCGGGTGCGCGCGGAGGTCCGCGCAGGCATCGAAGGTGAAGCGGTTGAAGCGCTCGTCGAACTGCCATGTGCCGAGCGAAAGCCGGGCGGGGTCGATATCCGGGAGCGGCACGCCCGCGGCCTTCATCGCCCGGGCCGTATCCTGGCCCTGCGGGAAGCCGAGCTCGGCCCACGCCTCGCGATAATAAGGCGCCAGTGTTTCCCGGGAGATCGGCCAGCCCGAATGCGGCACCCAGTCGCGGCGTTCGAAATCGATGGGATCGAACTCGGCGCAGCGGCCGCCCCAGATCGCAGTGGTGCCCCCGAAGAAGCGCAGACGCGTCTCTTCGAGGTCGTAATAGGGTTCGCCGACATTGCGGCCCGCGCCGAGAGCGGCGGTCTTCGCCTCGTAATCGAGGCCGCCGCTTTCAAGGAGCGTGACGCTGTGCCCGCGCGCAAGCAGGCGGCGCGCAATGCCGATGCCAGCCGCGCCCGCGCCGACCACGCAGATTTCCGTGAGCTGGATCGCAGGAATGTCGTCGGTTTGAAGGTCGAGATGCATGGCGGCTACGCTGTGACAGGCGATACATCAACCTGCGATGAATTGGGAGACAATAAGGATTTCGAATCCATAACAAAAAAGGGCGCCCGAAGGCGCCCTTTTCCACGAAAGCGTGAAAACGCCGATCAGCGCTTCGAGAACTGGAAGCTGCGGCGTGCCTTGGCGCGGCCGTACTTCTTGCGCTCGACGGTGCGGCTGTCGCGGGTGAGGAAACCCGCTTGCTTCACGACCGTGCGGAGACCCGGCTCGTACTTGGTGAGCGCCTGGCTGATGCCATGCTTCACCGCACCGGCCTGACCCGAAAGGCCGCCGCCCGAAACGGTGGCGACGACATCGAACTGATCGTTGCGGCCCGAAATCTCGAACGGCTGGTTGATGACGAGGCGCAGCGTCGGACGCGCGAAATACACGGTCTGATCGCGGCCATTCACCGTGATCTTGCCCGTGCCCGGCTTCAGCCACACGCGGGCGACGGCATCCTTGCGGCGGCCGGTCGCATAGGCGCGGCCCTGCGCGTCGATTTCCTGCTCACGCAGCGGCGCGGAAGAAACCGCAACGGGAACGCCAGCGACAGCGCCGGTTTCAACGGTGAGATCCTTCAGATCCTCAAGACCCAACTTCTCATCAGCCATGATCAGGCACCCACCTTGTTCTTGCGGTTCATCGCGGCGACGTCGACGACCTGCGGATTCTGTGCGACATGCGGATGCTCGGCGCCCGCATAGATACGAAGATTGCGCATCTGCGCGCGGCCGAGCGGCCCGCGCGGAACCATGCGCTCGATCGCCTTCTCGAGCACGCGCTCCGGGAAGCGGCCTTCGAGAACCTTGCCGGCGGTGACGCCCTTGATACCGCCCGGATAACCGGTGTGGCGGTAGTAGGTCTTGTCCTTGAGCTTGTTGCCCGTGAAGCGGACCTTGTCGGCGTTGATGACGATGACGTTGTCGCCGCAATCGACATGCGGCGTGAAGATCGCCTTGTGCTTGCCGCGCAGGCGATTGGCGATGATCGAGGCGAGACGGCCCACGACGAGACCGTCGGCATCGATCAGCAGCCACTTCTTTTCGACTTCGGCGGGCTTCGCCGAGACCGTGGACTTGGTGTGCATGGTTCGATCCCAAAACAAAGGCGGGCCGCATGAAGCCGCCCGCGTGAACGGCGCGGCATATGATGGAGCGGTCCGAAAGCGTCAAGCGAAATAGGTGTTTAGGCGTGGGGTATTATGGTGTTCAGGCAAATTTGCGTGCGGAATCAGGGGCTTTCAGCGCATCCGGTATCCCGGCCTGCCGAGCCCATGCGCGCAAGCCGTAGCCGCCCACACTAGCAGCGCCGCCACGGCCTGATGCGCGACCGCGACGTGGAGCGCGACGCCGGTGAGCAGCGTGGCGATGCCGAGGATGATCTGCGCGGTGAGCAGCAGCAGCACGAGACGCGGCGCGCTGCCGCCGCTTTCGCGCGATGTGCGCAGCGATAGCATGACAAGCAGTGCCGCGGCGATCCAAGCCCACCAGCGGTGCACCCACTGCACGACGACAGGGTTGTCGACGGTGTTGCGCCACAGAGGCTCCAGCCATTCGACGCCTTCGGGGAAGAAACGCCCGCCCATCAGCGGCCATTCGGCGAAGGCGTGCCCGGCGTTGAGGCCCGCGACGAAGGCGCCGAGGATGATCTGGACGGCGAGCACGAGGAGCGTGAGCATCGCGAAGCCGGTGAGGCGCGAACGGCGCTCGCCGTGCGCGTGCGCCGTGAGGTCGCGCGCGGTCCAGACGAGGCCGCCGAGGATGAAGAGCGCGGTGCCGAGGTGCACGGCGAGGCGGTCGTGCGCCACGTCCGGCCGGTCGACGAGGCCCGAGGCGACCATCCACCAGCCGATCGCACCCTGCAGACCGCCGAGTGCGAGGAGCGCGAGGAGGCGCGGTTTGTAGCCTTCGGGGATGGCGCGGCGGACCCAGAACCATGCCAGCGGCAGCGCGAAGGCGAGACCGATGAAGCGGCCGAGGACGCGGTGCAGATATTCCCAGAAGAAGATCGCCTTGAATTCGGAAAGCGCCATGCCCCGGTTGACCTTCTGGTATTCGGGGTAGGCCTTGTAGGCTTCGAACTCGGCGTGCCACTCGGCGTCATTGAGGGGCGGGACGACGCCCGAGATCGGCTCCCAGCGCACCATCGACAGACCGGATTCGGTGAGCCGCGTGATGCCGCCGACGACGACCATCGCGAAGACGAGCGCGGCGACGACATAAAGCCAGAGCGCGATCGCGCGGGGGCGGGCAGTGGAGGTCATGCGCTGCGGATTAATGCAGCGCGCGGGGCGCGCCAAGCGCTACGATGACGCGGCCTCACGCACCACCCAGTCGCGGAAGCGGGCGAGAGCTTCGCTGCCGCCGGTTTCGGGCGAGACGAGATAATAAGCGTCGTCGGTGGAGAGAGGCAGGTCAAAGGGCGAGACGAGCGTTCCGGCGGCGCGTTCGGGTTCGATGAGGAAGCTCGGGATGAGCGCGACGCCAGCCCCGGCGGCAGCGGCCTGTGCGAGCATCAGGAAATGCTCGAACGTGGGGCCGGGTGCGGTGGGCGTGGTGACACCGGCGAGGCGGAACCAGCGTGTCCACGCGTCCTTGCGCGAGGTCTGGAAGAGCAGCGGCTTGCCGATGAGGTCGGCGGGCGCGGCGAGCGGGTTCGCGGCGAGCCATGCGGGCGCGCAGACGGGGATCGAGGTTTCGCGGAACAGGAAGTCGTGCGCGGCGCCGGGCCAATCAGGGAGGCCGAAGTGGATCGCGGCGTCGAAATCCTCGTCGGCGAAATCGAACGTGTCCGAGCGGGCGGCGAAGTTGACCACGAGATCGGGGTGCTCGGCGGTGAAGCGGGGAAGACGGGGGGCGAGCCAGCGCATCCCGAAGCTGGGCAAAGTGGCGATGCTGAGCGCGTTTTCCGGGCCTTTGGTTGCGAGGCGGGCCGTGGCGCGGCGGATGCGATCGAGCGCGGGGGTGATCTCGTCGGCATAAGCGCGGCCATCGGCATTCAACGCGACGCGGCGGCCTGTGCGATCGAACAGCGGCGTTTGCAGCCAGTCCTCGAGCAGCGCGATCTGGCGGCTGACGGCGCTTTGTGTTAGGCCGATCTCCTCGCCTGCGCGCGAGAAACTGCCGTGCCGGGCGGCGGCGGCAAAGCTGGCAAGGGCCCCGATCGGCGGCAGGTGGCGGCGTTCACTCATTCCAAACTCGCATGAGCAGATGAAGGCTCCTTGTTTGCCAGATCAATTGTTTCCTGACAATTGGCGCCGGAACGCAGGGAGTCTTGTCATGTCGGATGCGAATGTAGCCACAATCGAACGGCTGGTGATGGATACGCTGGGACCGCAGGCGGGTGTGAAAGCGCTCGGCGCGCTCGCCATCGATGCGGCGTTGCTTGCTGAAACCGGCGAGACGGTTTCGCGCGCGGGCTTCGCCATGGCGCTGAATGTGCTGCTGTTCGACGACCTTTTGAAGCGCGTGCCGAGCGGTGCGGCCTACGTGGCGGACACGGTGGCGCGCGGCGAGCGCATCACCTTCGACCACGGCGCGCTGCGCACCATCCGCTTCCGTGAAGGCCCGACCGGCGCGCTTCCCGCCGGGCAGGACGCGTTCCAGCGGATTCTGGAGCCGCTCGGCTACCATGTGGCAGACACGTATCCGTTGCCCGCGCTGCGCATGACGGGACGCGCCTATTGCCATCGCGATGCGCCGGAGACGATCCCGCAATTCTTCGTGAGCGAGCTTCATGTCGAGCGCTTCGACGAAGGCTTCGTGCGTGTCGCCGAGCGCGTGTTCGGGACGACGCGCGATCCGCTGAGCGCCGATGCGCAGGATGTGCTCGCGGCGTTCGCGGCGGACGGCAGCGCGCCTTACCCGGATGCGCTGCACGCGCTGCCTGCGATCCTTGCCTGTTTCGATTGCCACCACGAGGCCGTGTCGCTCGGCGACTATGAGGCGCTGCTCGCCCGCTCGGGCGAGGCGGCGTGGATCGCGACCGAGGGCAACGCCTTCAACCACGCGACCGACCGCGTGGCCGATGTCGATGCGCACGCCGCGCGGCTGAAGGCGGAAGGCCGGCCGATGAAGGACAAGGTGGAAGTGTCAAGCAGCGGCCGCGTGCGCCAGACGGCGTTCCGCGCCGACACCTTCGAGCGCAAGTTCGCGGGCGGGGTGCGCCGCACCGTGCCGGGCTCGTTCTACGAGTTCATCACGCGCGACGTGGACCCCGCCACCGATGGCCTCGACCTGCGCTTCGATAGCGGCAATGCCACCGGTATCTTCGCGATGACGCGCGCCGCGTAACGCGGTAAGCAGCGCCGAACAGTTTTGATGGAGAAGATCATGTCCGATAATTTGCTTGGGGTTTACAGCCGGGCGCCGCTCGCCGTCGATCGCGGCGAGGGGACGTGGCTCTATGATGTCGACGGCAACCGCTGGCTCGACTGCGTGATGGGCATCGCGACCGACGGGCTCGGCCACGCGCACCCGAAGCTGGTCGCCGCGCTGGAAACGCAGGCGAAGAAGCTGTGGCACGTTTCCAACATCTTCCGCATTCCGGGGCAGGAGGCGCTGGCGCAGCGCCTGATCGATTCGACGTTCGCGGACGTCGTGTTCTTCGGCAACTCGGGTTCCGAGGCGATCGAAGGCGCGCTCAAGACCGCGCGGCGCTATCATTTCGTGAACGGCACGCCGGAGCGGATCGATGTGATCGGCTTCGCGGGTTCCTTCCACGGCCGCACCTATGCGGCGGTGAACGCATCGGGCAATGCCTCCTACCTCGAAGGTTTCGGGCCGCGGCTTCCGGGCTATGTGCAGCTGACGCTCGACGACGAAGCGGGCATTGCCGAGGCCATCGCGCGCCCGACGACGGCGGCGGTGATCGTGGAGCCGGTGCAGGGCGAAGGCGGTGCACGGGCGCTGACCGGCGAATGGCTGAAGCGCGTGCGCGACCTCTGCACGCAGCACGGCGTGCTCCTGATCTATGATGAGGTGCAGAGCGGCATGGGCCGGACCGGCAAGCTTTTCGCGCACCAGTGGTTCGAAGGCGTGGAGCCGGACATCATGGCAGTCGCCAAGGCGCTCGGCGGCGGTTTCCCGGTCGGCGCGTTCCTTGCAACGAAGGAAGCGGCGAAGGGCATGGTCGTCGGCACGCACGGATCGACGTTCGGCGGCAATCCACTCGCCATGGCCGTGGGCATCGCGGCGTTCGACGAGATCGCCAAGGAAGAGACGCTGGCGCACGCCCGCGCGATCTCGGCCGAACTCGTCCAGCAACTGAATGCACTGAAGGACAAGCACAGCGACCTGATCCTCGAGGTGCGCGGCAAGGGGATGCTGATCGGTCTCAAGCTCGTGCCCAACAACCGCGAGTTCATGGCGCTGGCGCGCGATCACGGCATCCTCGTCGCGGGCGGCGGCGAGAACTGCGTGCGCTTGTTGCCGTCGCTGCTCCTCAGCAGCGAAGAAGCGGCGGAAGCCGTGAAGCGGCTCGACGCGGCGTTCGCCGACGCGCGGACGCGCCTCGCCAAGGCGGCCTGATGCTGGTGATCCGGCCGGCGCGGTCGGCCGATCTTGATGTGATGATGGAACTCGCGGTGCTTTCGGGCCGCGGGTTCACCAGCCTGCCCGAGGACGAGGCGACGCTCTCCGCGCGCCTCGCACTCGCCGAGGCGAGCTTCATGGGCGCCATCGCACCGGCCGAGGCATGGTACACGATCATGCTGGAGGACACCGAGACCGGCCGCGTCGAGGGGCTGGCCGGGGTGCGCGCGGCCGTGGGACTGAAACGCCCGCATTTCTCGTTCCGCGTGATGACGCTCGCGCAATATTCTTCGGCCATCGGCACGCGCTTCGATCACCAGGCGCTGGTGCTGGTGAACGAGTGCGGCGGCTGGACCGAGGTCGGCTCTCTGTTCCTGCGCCCCGAACGGCGCAGCGGCGGCGCGGGCAGCCTGCTCGCGCGCTCGCGCTACATGTTGATCGGCGCCGAGCCGACGCGCTTTTCGCACACGATCATGGCGGAGCTACGCGGCTGGTTCGACGAGAACGGCAAGTCGCCGTTCTGGGAGGGCGTCGCCTCCAAGTTCTTCCGTCTGCCGTTCGAGGAGGCGGACCGCATGGTGATGTCCACCGACGGGCAGTTCATTCTCGACCTTGCGCCGCGCCACCCGATCTACGTCGATCTGATCGACACGGATGCGCGCGAGGCGATCGGCCGCGTGCACCGCGACGGCGAACCCGCGCTGGCGCTGCTTGAAAAGGAAGGCTTCGAACGCTCAGGGCTTATCGACATCTTCGACGGCGGGCCGACGATGACCTGTTCGGCGGACGAAGTGGCGACGATCCGCGCCACGCGCACGCTTCGGCTCGAAATTGGCGATTCGGGCGAGGTACAGGCGCTGCTCTCGACGACGCAGATCGACGGTTTCCGATCGGTGCGCGCGGCGGCAGGTATCGGCGAGACCGCCGTGACAATCAGCAAGGAGGCCGCCGACGCGTTGAAGCTGAGCAGCGGCGATCCGGTGAGGGTGTCGGCATGACGATTTTCCGTTCGATCGATCCGGCCACGGGCGAAACCGTTTGGGAAGGCCCGGCCTCGAGCGCGGACGACTGCAATGCCGCGATTCGACGTGCGCGCGCCGCGCTCGGCGCGTGGCGGGCCAGCCCGGTGGATGAGCGGATCGCGCTTGCGCGGCGCTATGCCGAGGTGCTGGCCGCCCGCAAGGCAGAGCTTTCGCGGCTGATTTCGCGCGAGACGGGCAAGCTCCTGTGGGAAACCGAGGCCGAGATCGCCTCGATGATCGGCAAGGTCGAGGTGTCGATCCGCGCGTTCGGCGAGCGCACCGGCGAGCGTGCGGCGGACATGCCGTTCGGCCGCGCCGTGCTGCGTCACCGGGGCCATGGCGTGATGGCGGTGCTGGGGCCGTACAACTTCCCCGGCCACCTGCCGAACGGACATATCATCCCGGCGCTGCTCGCGGGCAATACGGTGGTGTTCAAGCCATCCGAGATCGCGCCCGCCATCGGCGAGGCGATGGTTGCGGCGTGGAAGGAAGCGGGACTGCCGGACGGTGTGCTCAATCTCGTGCAGGGCGCGCGGGCGACCGGCGAGGCGCTGGTCGCGGGCGATATCGACGGGCTGTTGTTCACGGGTTCGGCGGGCGCGGGCGCTGCGCTGCGGCGTGCGCTGATCGACCGGCCGCACGTGAGCCTTGCGCTCGAACTCGGCGGCAACAATCCGCTGGTTGCGTGGGATTCGCCCGAAGCGGCGGCGTCGATCATCGTGCAGTCGAGCTTCGTCACCACGGGCCAGCGCTGCTCGTGCGCGCGGCGCCTGATCGTGCCCGAAGGCAAGGTTGGTGACGCGATCGTCGATGCGGTCGATGCGATGGCCGGGCGGCTGCGCATCGCGGCGTGGGACGAAGCGGGTGCCGCGTTCATGGGGCCGCTGGTTTCCGACACGGCTGCCGCCGGTGCGCGCATGGCGGCGGACGGCATCGTCTCGCGCGGGGCGAAGGTGATTCGGCCGTTCGAAGGTATCGATGGGCGTTCGGCTGCGTTCGTGACGCCCGCGATTTTCGACGTGACCGGCATCGAGGTGCCGGACGCCGAAATCTTCGCGCCCGTCGTGCAGGTGATCCGCGTGCCGGACTTCGACGCGGCGATGCGCGCGGCGAACAACACCGTGTTTGGCTTGTCTGCGGGCCTCATCAGCGAAGATGCGGGCCTGTGGGCGCGTTTCGTCGAGGAAAGCCGTGCGGGCGTGGTCAATCGCAACCGCCCGACGACGGGCGCTGCCGCCAATATGCCCTTCGGCGGACTCGGAGCCTCTGGAAATCATCGCCCAAGTGCGTATTACGCAGCGGACTATTGCGCGTACCCGATCGCCAGTTTCGAGGCGGAAGGGGTTGGCGCAGTGGAGGTTCCCGGCTTAGACGGGTAAACATACACTGGTGTACGCTGACGGGAGGGCTGATTCATGAAGACGCGCGCGGCTGTGGCTTTCGAGGCGAAGAAGCCTCTTGAGATCGTGGAACTCGACCTTGAAGGCCCGAAGGCGGGCGAGGTTCTGGTCGAGATCATGGCGACGGGCATCTGCCACACGGACGCCTACACGCTCGACGGTTTCGACAGCGAGGGCATTTTCCCGAGCGTGCTCGGTCACGAGGGCGCGGGAATCGTGCGCGAGGTTGGGCAGGGCGTCACCTCCGTGACGCCGGGCGATCACGTGATCCCGCTCTACACGCCGGAATGCCGCCAGTGCAAAAGCTGCCTTTCGGGCAAGACCAACCTCTGCACCGCGATCCGCGCCACGCAGGGCAAGGGTCTGATGCCTGACGGCACGACGCGCTTCTCCTACAAGGGCCAGCCGATCTTCCACTACATGGGTTGCTCGACCTTCTCGAACTTCACGGTTCTGCCCGAGATCGCGCTCGCCAAAATCCGCGAGGACGCGCCGTTCCAGTCGAGCTGCTACATCGGCTGCGGCGTGACGACCGGCGTCGGCGCGGTCATTAATACGGCCAAGGTGCAGGTCGGCGACAATGTCGTCGTGTTCGGTCTGGGCGGCATCGGCCTCAACGTGCTGCAGGGCGCGCGGCTGGCGGGCGCCAACAAGATCATCGGCGTGGACATCAATCCCGATCGCGAGGAATGGGGCCGCCGCTTCGGCATGACGGACTTTCTCAATTCCAAGGGGATGAGCCGCGAGGATGTCGTGGCAAAGATCGTTGCGATGACCGATGGCGGCGCGGATTACACCTTTGACGCAACCGGCAATACCGAAGTGATGCGCACCGCGCTCGAAGCCTGCCATCGCGGCTGGGGCACGAGCATCATCATTGGCGTGGCCGAAGCGGGCAAGGAGATCGGCACGCGGCCCTTCCAGCTCGTCACCGGGCGCAACTGGCGCGGCACTGCGTTCGGCGGCGCCAAGGGCCGCACGGATGTTCCCAAGATCGTCGACATGTACATGGCCGGCAAGATCGAGATCGATCCGATGATCACGCATGTCATGGGCCTCGAAGAGATCAACAAGGGCTTCGACCTGATGCACGCAGGCAAATCGATCCGAAGCGTCGTCGTCTACTAAAGCAGCCACTCGATCGGGAGGCGCGACAGGACCCGGATGGCGAGGCGTTGTAGCCGCGTCGTGCCGGGTTCGACGTCGTGGATTTCGATTTCGTCCCCCTCGTCCTCGCGTTCGATCCAGCGCAGGCGGCCCTTGTCGCTGAGTGTCACCTCGTAGGCGGTCATCGGGATCGGGTTTTCGAAGGCGTCCTGCACGTCGGCGGCAAGCTCGGGGCATTCGATGACGAAACCGAGTTCGGTGTTGAGGTGCAGCGAGCGCGGATCGAAGTTGAACGAGCCCACGAAGAGCCGCGCGCGGTCCACCGTGAAGGTCTTGGCGTGCAGCATCGAACCGCTCGAACGCAGGATCGAGCCGGTGACGGACTTCGCGCCTGAGCCGCCGACGCCGAGCGGCAGGCGTCGCTTCCGGCGCGTGCCCGCACGCGGACGGCGCATCTCGTAAAGCCGAACCCCGGCGCGGATCAGCGCCTCCCTGCGCTTCGCGTAACCCGCGTGGACGATGGCGACATCGGTGGATTCGAGCGCGTTCGTCAGCACGGAGACCTTGATGTTTTCCCGCGAGAGCGCGGCGAACGCTTCGACACCGGCGGCGGTCGGCACGAAATAGGCGGAAACCAGACCCATTTCGCGTGAGGGGCGGCCGATCGCTTCCTGCAACTGATCGCTGAGCGAGGTGCCGGGCTTCGCCTTGTCGAGCACCTTGGCCGGGTCGTCGCTGACCATCCGAACGGGCGCCCAGATGAAGGGCAGCGAGCCGCTCAGCATGTCGGTGATGAAGGGCAGGGAGCGGACGGTTTCCACGTAGCTGTGCGCCCTCGGGTCGGCGTGGACGGCGGCCGAGCGCTGCGCGAGTTCCTCGAGCTGCTCGATGCCGACGACGGGGAGCACGCGTGTCGCGGGCCATGCCGAGGCGCAGTTCCAGTAGCGGTCGAAGTCGCTGGAGACGTCGTTCACCACCGCGCCGATCGCGAGCACGTCGAGATCGGCGAAGAGGTCGCCGTCGCGCGCGGCGAAATACTCGTCGCCGACGTTGCGGCCGCCGATGATCGTCGCCTGGCTGTCGGCGGTGAAGCTCTTGTTGTGCATCCGCCGGTTGAGGCGCTTGAAATCGGTGAGGTAGCCGAGCGCTTTCGGGCGACGGACGAAGAACGGATTGAACAGCCGCACCTCGATCATCGGGTGGACGTCGAGCGCGGCGAGCAGGTTGTCGAGACCGGCGATGCCGTTGTCGTCGAGCAGCAGGCGTACGCGCACGCCCCGGTCCGCCGCCTCGCGCAGCGCCTCCAGCATCAGCATCCCGGAGAGGTCGCCGCGCCAGATATAGTATTGCACGTCGAGGCTGCGCTCGGCGGCGCGGGCGAGGAGGATGCGCGCGGCGAAGGCCTGATGCGCGTCGGCGAGCAGGTGGATGCCGGAAAGGCCCGGCCTTGCCGCGGCCTCCTGCTCGATACTGCGCCCGAGCCGCGTATCTTCGGTGTCGGACAGCGCCTCGCTCTGGAGGCGCGGTTCAAGGGGCGGCAGGCGTCTGAACCGGCGCACGATCTCTCCCAGCGTTTTCAAGGCCGAGCGTGGCCCAAAGCGGCAGGCGATGCAAACAGGCTGTGAGTTTGAAGCGGTATCCGGGCGCCCGCGCTTTCCTCTAGAGCGGCGCGGAAAGACGAAAACAGGAGACGCATATGCCCGAAGCACTGATCATCGACGCCGTGAGGACGCCGCGCGGCATCGGCAAGGTCGGCAAGGGGGCGCTTGCCGATATCCACCCGCAGCAGGTGGGTGCGACGGTGCTGAAGGCGCTCGCCGAGCGGAACGATCTCAACACCGCCGAGGTGGACGACACCATCTGGGGCACCAGCTCGCAGACCGGCCCGGCGGCGGGCGATCTCGGCCGCATGACCGCGCTCGATGCGGGGTACGACGTCCGCTCCTCGGCGGTGACGCTGGACCGCTTCTGCGGATCGGGCATCACGACGGTGAACATGGCGGCGGCCTCGATCATGTCGGGCATGGAGGACTGCGTGATCGCGGGCGGCACCGAGATGATGTCGCAGACGGGGCAGGGCGTCTCGGCCGATGCCTCCCGCACGATGGACCGCGGCAACCGGCGCCTGCGCGACCGGCATCCGCAGCCGCACCAGGGCGTCTGCGCCGACGTGATCGCGACGCTGGAAGGTATCAGCCGCCGCGATCTCGATACGCTCGCCGTCGTCAGCCAGCAGCGCGCCGCGGCGGCCATCGCGGGCGGGCATTTCGACAGAAGTCTCGTCCCCGTCTACCGCGAGGATGGCAGCCTTGCGCTCGATCGGGAGGAGTTTCCGCGCGCCGGCACGACGCTCGAAAGCCTGTCGCAGCTCCAGCCCGCGTTCACGCGGCTGATCGACATGCCGCTCGATGAGGAGGGGCTGACGTATCGCAGCCTTGTCCGCCAAGCCTACCCTGACCTTGAGATCGAGCACGTGCACCACGCGGGCAACTCGTCGGGCGTCGTCGACGGCTCGGCGGCGCTGCTGCTCGCCTCGCCGGCCTACGCGGCGAAACGGGGCCTGAAGCCGCGCGCCAAGGTGGTGGCGATGGCGAACATGGGCGATTCCCCGACGCTGATGCTGAACGCGCCGGTTCCGGCGGCGAAGAAGGTACTGGCGAAGGCCGGGCTCACCGTGGACGATATCGACCTTTTCGAGATCAACGAGGCATTCGCGGTCGTTGCCGAGAAGTTCATCCGCGACCTGAAGCTCGACCGCGATCGGGTGAACGTCAATGGCGGCGCGATGGCGCTCGGCCACCCGATCGGCGCGACGGGATCGATCCTGATCGGTACGATCCTTGACGAGCTGGAGCGGCGCGACCTGAAACGCGGTCTCGTCACCATGTGCGCAGCGGGGGGCATGGCGCCCGCGATCATCATCGAACGCGTCTGATAGGGAGAGACATTATGGGTATACCCGCACTTTTCGATCTGACCGGCAAGGTCGCCGTCATCACCGGTTCCTCGCGCGGCATCGGCAAGGCGATCGCGCACCGCATGGCGGAACACGGCGCGAGCGTCGTCGTCTCCAGCCGCAAGCAGGAGGCGTGCGACGAGGCCGTTGCCGAGATCAACGCCGCCGTCGGTCGCGACGCGGCGATCGCCATCCCCGCCAATATTTCCGTGAAGGAAGAGCTTCAGGCGCTGATCAGCCGCGCCACGGCGAAGCTCGGCAAGATCGACATCCTCGTCTGCAACGCCGCCTCGAACCCGTATTTCGGCCCGATGGCGGGGATCGCCGACGACCAGTTCACCAAGATCCTGCACAACAACATCGTTTCGAACCACTGGCTGATCCAGATGGCCGCGCCGCAGATGGTCGAGCGGAAGGACGGGGCGATCATCGTCATTTCGTCGATCGGCGGCCTCAAGGCCTCGACGATGATCGGCGCCTACAACATCTCGAAGGCGGCGGACCTGCAGCTCGTGCGCAACTACGCCGCCGAATATGGCCCCGCCAATGTGCGCGTGAACGCGATCTGCCCCGGCCTCATCAAGACCGATTTCGCGAAGGCGCTGTGGGATGATCCCGAAATCCTGAAGCAATCCACCGCGCACTCGACGCTGCAGCGCATCGGCGAGCCCGACGAGATCGCGGGCATGGCGGTGCTTCTCGCGTCGAAGGCGGGCGGCTTTGCAAGCGGGCAGGGCTTCGTGATCGACGGCGGCGCGACCGTCGTCTGAAGCCCTGCCCGGCGCGTTCTACTGAAGCTCGAACACCACCGTGACCGTAACGTTGGTGCCGACCTCGCCCGCCTCGACCGGCGGTGCGGCGGCCGCGTCCGCGGCTTCGGCGCGGACCATCATCT
>JAEULI010000021.1 GCA_016793845.1 Sphingosinicella sp. | reverse complement strand
TGCCCATCTCGGCGAGCTTGATCGCCGCGCATATTCCGGAAACGCCTGCGCCAATCACGATAGCACTCAACGGCCGCCGGGGACGCGGCACTGAAGCCTCCCCTTCAAGCCTCATTGTCGCGGCGATGACATCGCCATATTCATTCGGAACGTCCTCGACCATGGCAACGCTCAGCATGTGCGCCAGCTGAGCGTTAGAAGGGCGAGACAGCGCAAAATCCTGCCCATTCAGCCAAGCCACTATCGCTTCGTAAGCTGCATCTCGAATCAGCTGCTGAGGCGCATCCGGAAGCCCCGCCGAATCATTGTCGTCAAGGCCTTTGCCCCGCTTGGGCGCGAACGGCTCCTCTAACCACTTGGCGTCACCGGTCATCTGGAAAAGACACATGAGAAGAGAAGGTATATTTCCGTGATCGACGCCGGCGCGAAGCTTGGCATAGTCGATGCCCATGCCTACCGGAGGCCTATCGGCAATTTGTTCCAATCTCTTTTTCCTCTTGCTGCGCCACCATCTCGAATGAGGGTTACGCATATTTAATCTACTATTCAGTATGACAACATGTCAACGCAGAACAGTGCCGTAGCGCATAAGCGCGATCGAATTATATACCAATTGGTATATTCTTAAGAGCACCTGCCCATACCAGGGGATTTCTTTTTGGACGGTGACAACTCGAGCCTTAGGGTGCCTTTGAAAATTGCTCCCAACACTGATGCGTTGGCTGACTTGGAGCCGAAGGCCAAGCCCATGGGACCTGAATAGCCGTCAAGTCAGTCTAGACAGTCCGAGCGGAGGTCGCGCGCTCACCCAATATCCACCCCGCGCACAGAGGGGGTAAACATGCCGCTCTGCGTGATTGAACGGCTGAAGGGCGTCACACCCTTCAAAAGGCAATCATTTGCACCAGAGGCGCCTTGGAGAGCGGATAGCAGTGTGCGATTTCGCCGGGTTTGCTTTTCATGAAACAAAAAATGATAAGCAAAACCAGTCACTTGTCGGACGAAAATGGATGTCCACGGACGGTCTCTGGTGCCCCCGGTCGGACTCGAACCGACACTTCTTGCGAAACTCGATTTTGAGTCGAGCGCGTCTACCAATTCCGCCACAGGGGCCCGGGCGGGATGCCACTAGCCGAAAGTGGCGGGCTTGCCAATTGTTCGCTGCGGGTTCAGGTGATCGGCATGACGAAACCCCCTCGCCGCTCCGGTCCGCCGCGCCGTCCATCAAAAGCCGGTGGCCCTGCCCGGCCGCCATTGGACGGCAAACCCCAGCGTCCGCGCCGCCCGGCGGACCACGACCGCGTTTCCGATGGTCCGCGCGCTGCGGAACGCGCTGGTGAGCGCGGTACCGGACGGCCCGTTCGTGAACGCACGCCCCGCGAACGCACGCCCATGGAACGCAGCGCTAATGAACGGACGGGAAAGCCCGGCGAGCGTGGGCCGCGCCCAGGCCGCCGGTTCGAGGCCGATGACCGGCCTTCCCGACGCGCAGATGGACGCCCCTCGCGGCGCACGGATGAGCGCCCCACGCGTCGCTCGGAAAGCGCTGCAGCGCCGGCCGCGCATCGTCCGGGTGCGCCGCAGCGCATTGCCAAGCTGCTCGCGCGCGCAGGCGTGGGCTCGCGCCGCGATATCGAACGGATGATTGCGGAAGGGCGCGTTTCGGTGGCGGGCACGGTGCTCACTTCGCCCGCGCTCAACCTCACCTCGCTCGCCCAGGTCACGTTGGACGGAAACCCCGTCGCCGCTGCGAGCGCGACGCGCCTCTATTTCTTCCACAAGCCGACCGGCTGCCTGACGACCGCGCGCGATCCCAAGGGCCGCGCCACGATTTACGACCTGCTGCCCAAGGATTTGCCCCGCCTCGTCACCATCGGCCGCCTCGACATGAACACCGAAGGCCTGCTGCTGCTCACCAACGATGGCGAACTCAAGCGCGCGATGGAGCTGCCCGCGAACGCGCTGATACGCCGTTATCGCGTGCGCGTGTTCGGCAGCGTGAACGCCCGCTCGCTCGAAGCGCTTGCCGAGGGCGTCACCATCGAAGGCGTGCGCTACGGCTCGATCAATGCCGATATCGAGCACAAGTCGGGCGCCTATGCGTGGCTCGTGATCACGATCACCGAAGGCAAGAATCGCGAGGTCCGCAAGGTGCTGGAGCATCTCGGCCTCAAGGTTGCACGTCTGATTCGCGTCAGCTACGGCCCGTTCGAACTGGGCGAGCTTCCGGTACGCGGCGTTGAGCAGGTGCCCGACGACATCGTTTCGGGGTTCCGGAGCCGCCTTCCCGGCAAATGAGAATTATCGCCGGCGCATGGCGCGGCCGCCCGCTCGTCGCGCCCGCGGGCGCCGAAACACGCCCCACGGCAGACCGGGCACGCGAAACCTTGTTTTCGATGCTGACGAGTCGCCTCGGCACGTTCGAGGGCCTGCGCGTCGCCGATCTGTTCGCGGGCACCGGCGCGCTCGGGCTTGAAGCCCTGTCGCGGGGGGCGGCCCACGCGACGTTCATCGAGACGGACCGCGCTGCGCTCGCCGCGCTCAAGACCAATATCACCAAGCTCGGCGCCGCCGATCGCACCGACGTGCTGGCGCGAAGCGCGGATGCGCCGGGCACAGCCGTTGCACCGCACGATCTCGTGCTCCTTGACCCACCCTACGGCAAGGGTCTCGCGGAACAGGCGCTCGCAGCATTGCGACAGGGCGGCTGGCTCGCCCCCGGCGCATGGATCAGCGTGGAAACCAGCCGCGACGAAACGCTGGCATCGGAAGGCTATGCGGTGGATGCAGTGCGAAACGTCGGCAAGGCGTGCCTCCATTTGCTCCGGGCGCTGTAACCGTCCTACTGCTCCTCGGCCGGTTTCTTCTTCCCGAACAATTTGCCGATGCCCTTGCCGAGCGCAGTGCCGAGTTCATCCTCCACGCTCTTCTGCGGCGCGGCTTCGGCGGGTGCTTCGCCTTCCGCAATGGCTGGGGCCTGCTGTTTCTTGCCGCCGATAAGCGTGCCGAGATCGAGCTTGTCGCCGCCCACCGCCGCCTTGATGCCAACGAGTGCGATGCGCTTGCCGAACCACGTTTGCAGCGGCCCGAGCGCGTATTTCACCTCCGGCACGGGCAGCGAACCCTTGATGGTGGCGGGAATCGCTGGCGCATCCTTGTGGCTGCCGAGGCGGATCGTGGCAACGCTGTCCGCGTACCACGCGCCCATGTCGACATAGCCCTTCGCGGTGACGCTGCCGCCGTCCATGTCGCTCGTCACCGTGTCGATGTTGAAGCGCCCGCCCTTGCCGGTCGCATCGATCGCGAGCGTGCGATACTGCGTCTCGCCACCTTTCAGCGCCGTACCCGCGAAACGGGCGAAACTGTCGAGCGAGCGCAGATCGTTCAGTTCCTCGTCGAGCGCTTTCAGGTTCACCTTGCGGATCACGCCGTTCGTCGCGGCCAGCCTGACCGGCCCGGCAAGGGAGGACATCAGCGCCTTCTGCGAACGGCCGCGCGCGGTGACGTTCGCGGTCATGTCGAACGTGCCGGTCGCGGGCGCGCTCGCCATCGCAGCCTTCAGGAACGGCTCCACCGGCACACCGCTCAGCGCGACCTTCAGCGC
This sequence comes from Sphingosinicella sp., assembly GCA_016793845.1. Lineage (GTDB taxonomy): Bacteria > Pseudomonadota > Alphaproteobacteria > Sphingomonadales > Sphingomonadaceae > Sphingosinicella > Sphingosinicella xenopeptidilytica. The sequence continues at coordinate 41,958 of JAEULI010000021.1, read as the reverse complement.
CATGCCCTGCGCGTCGCCCGATGTGAGCGTACCGGAGGCTGTGAAGGCGCCACCATAGAGGCCACCCTTCAAGCCTTCGATATTCAGCGTCCCGCCCTTGCTGACGAGCGCGAGCGAAGGCTTCTCGAGCACATAGGCATCGTAGTTCGCCCGCTCCGCCGTCAGCGCGATGCGGCCATCGAAATTCCGGATCCAGTCGAACGACAGCGGCTCCGAAGACCAGCGCGCGCCCTTCCCGCTTGCCGCCTCCGCCGCACCCGTACCGTCGTCGCCCATCAGCGCGAGCACGGGCACGACGCCCGCTTTCAGCACGGCGTTCACCACCGGCACCGAACCGCCCGTGTTGACGGACGCGTCGCCCGAAAGCGTCATGCCGCCGATCTTGCCTGCGATTCCGGTGATCTTCGCAACGTCGCCCGCGCCTGCGATCTGCATCCCGAGATCGAGAGGCCCGAGCTTCGCCCCGCGCGGCTCGTCCTGAAGCCGTGCGAGCACCACGCCTGCCTCCGGGGCTTTCGCCGAAGCGGCAAGCTGATAGGCAACGTCCGGCTCCGTCCGCACCCAGCCGTTGAGGCCGATTTCCGCGCCCGCATAGGTGACCGCGCCGCCGACATCGAGCTTCGACATCGGCCCCTTCACCGTGATCGCGCCCTTCACACCCTCACCCGCAAGCCCGAGCGCAAGGTCGGCGCGGCGGTCGGCCGAGAGCTTGTCGATGCTACCCTTCGCCGTGATCCCGAAGCCGAGCGCCTCCTGTACCACCGCCTGCGCCAGCGTCACCTTGTCGGCCGCGTAGCTGCCCTTCGCGGTGATGCCGCCATAGCGGCTGCCGCCCATCAGCAGTTCGCCGAGCCGCACATCGAAATTCACGGTGCGCGCGAAAGCATCGCCCGCTTTGGCGCTCGTCGATGGCTTGGAAACCACGCGATCCCAGTTCAGCCCTTGCAGGCCGAGCGTCACGTCGATCGGCAGCGTTTCTCCCAGCGGGTAGTGAACCTTGCCGCCCACGGTCTTGCCGTCCAGCGTTCCGCGCAGGTCGCCGAGCGTCACAGCATCGTCGCGATATTCGATCGTGCCGCCGAGCGTCGCGGGCGGCAGCGACGTGTAGCCGTCCGTCCCGAACGCCGCGAGCGTCTGCGCCGGGCGCGGTAGACTTGTGCCGAAGCGGCCCCGGAAGCGCGGGTCGCCATCCGCTGCATCAAAGATACCGCGCAAAACAGCGCTGCCCCCACCCGCGAGCGCGAGCCTTGTATCGCCGAGCGTCACCACCCGGTTCGCGAGCTTTACCGGCGCGTTCACCGCGCCAAGTTGCATCGTGTCGTAACGCGCATCGTTCACGCGCACGAGCACATCGGCGTCGATCGTCTCAGGAAGCTCGAACGGCTCCTTGTTTTCGTCTTTCTTTTCGTCCGACATCCAGTCCGCCGCGTTCAGCGCATCGATGATCAGCCGGCCGCTGATCGCGGTGCGAGCGCCACGCTCCACATCGAACGCACCGCCGAATTTCGATCCCGCCACCGTTCCGCTGACATCAGCGATGCGAAGCTGGTCCGCCGTGCCCTCGATCGAGGCCTTGAGCTGAACGGGCTTGGCGTAGGCGAGCGCCTTGGACGCCTCTTCTCCGCTGAACGCGGCAAGCATGTCGCCGAGCTTTTCGCCACTGACGGTGAGCCTGCCCGAAATCGGCGTCGCGGCATCACCCTCCGCCTCGCCGATTCGGCCCACGAAGGCGATCGTCCCGGCCTTTGCGAGCGTCGCATCGAGCTTGAGGCCGCCCTGCTCGTAGTCCGCCTTCAGCGTCACCGGCATCGCGCCGTAGCGCAGCGAACCTTCCACCGTGTACGGTCCCGCCGCGCTTGCGATGGCGACGTTCATGTCGATATCGTCCACCCGCGTCGGCTCGCCCTCCGGCGACTGCATGATGAACGTGCCCTTCTCGATGCGGAAATCCTCGATCGAGAGTTCCCCGCCAGACGAGTCCGACTCCGCCTTGGCGGGATCGGACCAGTTGCTGGTGCCGTCGGCATAGCTGATGATGCGCACGACGGGCGTTTCGAGCGCGATATACTTCACCTCCGCCCGCTTCGAGAGCAGCGGCAGGAAGGCGACGGCGGCGGAGAGCTTTTCCGCTTTCACCAGCGGCTCGCGGCTCGGCCCAAAGCCCGTAACCGTCAGCCCCTCGGCGGAAAGGCGCGGGCTCGGCAGCAACGAGAAGCCGATGTCTCCGGCCACCTCCACGTCATAGCCCGTCGCCTCCTCCACGGCCGTGACGAGCTGCGGCTTGAACCAGTTCCAGTCGATGAAATAGGGCACGATCGCTACGACCGCCGCCGTTCCCGCCACTGCACCGAAACCGATCCACGTCTTCCGCATTGCGCTTCCGTTCACAAAATGTTCTTCACGCTGGCCAAGACAGCACCATAGAGATTATCACAGCGCATGATGAGTGTATCTGTTCCCACCTCGACCCGCGATGAACCGCCCTATCTCAGCGGCCTGAACGCACCGCAGCGCGACGCCGTGCTGACGACGGAAGGCCCCGTGCTGATGTTGGCAGGCGCTGGAACGGGGAAAACGCGCGCGCTCACCTCGCGGCTCGCCCACATCATCTACACGCAGCGCGCGTGGCCATCCGAAATCCTCGCAGTCACCTTCACCAACAAGGCGGCGCGCGAGATGCGCGAGCGGATGCACAGCGTGATCGGCGATGTGTCGGAGGGGCTGGGCTGGCTCGGCACCTTCCATGCCGTCGCCGCGAAGATGCTCCGCCGCCACGCCGAGCTTGTCGGCCTCAAATCGAATTTTTCGATCCTCGACACCGACGACCAGATTCGCCTGCTGAAGCAGATCATCACCGCCGCCGATCTCGACGAGAAGCGCTGGCCCGCGCGCCAGTTCGCCGGGCTCATCGACAAGTGGAAGAACCGCGGCTGGACACCCGAATCGCTCCCCAAGGACGAAACGTGGGCCTTCGCGGACGGCAAGGCGGGCGCACTCTACGCCGCCTATCAGGCACGGCTCGTCGAGCTGAACGCCACCGATTTCGGTGATCTGCTGCTCCACATGCTCACCATCTTCGCGAAGCACCGCGATGTGCTGGAGCAGTACCAGACGCGTTTCCGCTACATCCTCGTCGACGAATATCAGGACACCAACGTCTCGCAATACCTATGGCTGCGCCTACTCGCGCAGAAGCACAAGAACATCTGCTGCGTGGGCGACGACGACCAGTCGATCTACTCATGGCGCGGCGCGGAGGTCGCCAATATCCTGCGCTTCGAGCAGGATTTCCCCGGCGCAAAGGTGATCCGCCTCGAACAGAACTACCGCTCCACCGGCCACATCCTCGGCGCGGCCGGCGGCCTCATCGCGCAGAACGCGGACAGGCTCGGCAAGACGCTGTGGACCGAGGCGGACAGCGGCGAAAAAGTCCGCGTGCTCGGCGTGTGGGACGGGCCTGAAGAAGCCCGCCGCGTCGGCGAGGAGATCGAAAGCCTCCAGCGCCGGGGCGTCTCCGCCGACCACGTCGCGATCCTCGTGCGCGCCCAGTATCAGATGCTGGAGTTCGAGGAGCGCTTCGTGCGCGTCGGCATCCCGTTCCGCATCATCGGCGGACCGCGCTTCTTCGCCCGGCTCGAAATCCGCGACGCCCTCGCCTATTTCCGCGTCGTCAGCCAGCCCGCCGACGATCTCGCCTTCGAGCGGATCGTCAACACGCCGAAGCGCGGTCTCGGCGACAAGAGCCTTCAGCGCCTGCACCAGTTCGCGTCCGCCGCCGGACTCCCGCTGTCGGTCGCCGCCTCCGACATCGCCGGCACCAGCGAAATCCCGCCCGCTGCGCGCAAGGCGCTCGCGCAGCTTTCCGAGGATTTCCGCCGCTGGCGCGGGCATCTCGCCGACAAGATGCCCCACCCGGAGCTTGCCCGCATCATCATCGAGGAATCGGGCTACCTCGCCATGTGGCAGGCCGACCGCTCCACCGAGGCGCAGGGCCGCGTCGAAAACCTGCTCGAGCTCACCCGCGCGATGGAAGCGTTCGAATCGATGGAGGCGTTCCTCGAACACGTCAGCCTCGTGATGGACAACGAGGAAGCGCGCGACGAGCCCAAGGTCACGATCATGACGCTCCACGGCGCCAAGGGCCTCGAATTCGATCACGTTTTCCTCGTGGGCTGGGAGGAAGGTGTGTTCCCCTCGCAGCGCTCGCTCGACGAAGGCGGGCTCAAGAGCCTGGAGGAAGAACGCCGCCTCGCCTACGTCGGCATCACGCGCGCAAAGCAGGAAGCGACGATCCTCCACGCCGCGAACCGCCGCGTCTACGGCCAGTGGACCTCGTCCATCCCCTCACGCTTCGTCAGCGAACTCCCGCGCGAGCACATCGAGGCCGAAACCTCGCTCTCCGGCGGCGCTTCGCTCTGGCGCGCCGCGCTCGACGAGCGCGATCCCTTCGCCGACGTCCATCGCGCCACCCAGCGCGGCCACGGCCCCGGCTGGCAACGCGCCCAAACCTACGGCCGCCCCACCCGCGCCGCGACACAGATCGACGCGAAGCCCGTCTCGGTCACCGTCGGCGCCGCCCCTCGCCGCGACCTCTACGTGGGGATGCGCGTCTTCCACCAGAAATTCGGCGGCGGCACGATCAAGGGAATCGAGGGCAACAAGCTCGAAGTCGCGTTCGACCACGCAGGCGAAAAGCGGGTGCTGGACAGCTTTGTTGAGGTGCAGGGCTAGCCTGCCCTCAAAACACCGCCTTCGCCTCGGCCTCCTTCATCATCGCCTTGCGCACCAGCGGGATCGGCGGCCCGCCATACCCGAGGAACTCGTCGTGGAAAGCCTTCCACGCCTTGCGGCCGCCACGTGATGCCGTCCAGTCCTCGCGGAGCTTGCGGATCAGCAGCTTGCCCATCGTGTAGTTGAGATAGGCGGGATCGTATGTGCCGCGCGCCGATTGCTGGCGGGCGTTGCCTTCGTCCTGATAGCACTGGTCGCGGAACATCTGGCGGGACTGTTCAACGCTCATGCCGCGCGCGTGCATCCCGATCGCGGAGAGATAGCGGCAATCGCGCAGCAGCGCGTTTGAAAGCTGACCGACATGCGTGGCCGGGTCGCCGTTCCCGAGCCCCGCTTCCCACATCATTTCCTCGGTATAGTGCGCCCAACCTTCCGCGAAGGCATAGCCGACGAACACCTTGCCGAATTGCGATTTCGCGCGGTTCGCGTGCAGGAAATTGAGGAAATGCCCCGGCCACACCTCGTGCACCGAGGTGAACAGGAGGTCGAGCTTGCCGGGAACGAAGGCGTCCTGCACGTCTTTCGGCCAGGAAGGATCGGGCGGGGAGATGTAGTAGACCGAGGGCAGACCTTTTTCATACGGTCCCGGAATGTCGATATAGGCGCTGTTCTGACGGTTGAACGGCGGCGATTCCTCGACAAGCGCCTCCTCCGTGCCCGGAATGGTCACGAGGTCGGCCTTCACCAGAAACGCCTTCAGATCCGGAAGCTGGCGTCGTGCCTCCGCGACCGGACCGCCCACGGGCTTGTCGTTCGCAACCACCGCCATGCAATCGGGGATGGACTTGCCGGGCGCGAGCTTGTCGCAGGCCGATTTCAGCGCTGCCTGATTGCGCTTCAGGTCCGCCTCGCCGATGCGTTCGAGCTCATCGAGGCTGATGTCGACGCCCTCGGTCTCGCGCACCATCGCCGCGAAAGTCTCCGGCCCCAGCACGAAGTCCTCGGTCTGGCCGGCACGCTTGGCTTCCATAAACGCGGCAAGATCGCGCATCGCCTTCGCACCCGTGCTGCTCGCCGCGTCCAGTTCCTTCTGAAGCGCCTCGTCCTTCACCTCGGCGAAGGCCATCTTCACGTCCTTCGCGAAATAATCGGCATAGCCGTTGAAAGCCGCGAGGCCATAATCGATGTACGTGCGCGGCATCGGGCCGGTGAGGTTCGCCTTGATCTGCTCGGCGGCCTTGGGGAGCGCGTTCGCGTATTTCACGAACGCCTTCAGGCGCACGTCCGGCGCCGCGTAAGGCCGCGCCACGTAGACGTTGGGATCAAGCCCACCGTCGGTGTAGAAGGCCGGATTGCGATAGGGCCAGCGCGCCGTCTCCAGCCAGAACAGGCTGCCGCGCGTCACCGCGATCAGATAGTCGCGCTCGAAGCGCTCGGCGTCGGCGAGGCCGTCGGGATCGATCGCCTCGGCATCGGCAAGCGCCGCCTTCAGCCGCGCGATCTCCGCATCGATGCCCGCCTTCGACCAGTCCGGCAGGATACCGTCGTACTCGTGCCGCCCCTGATAGACCGCGAAGTAGGGATCGGCCTTGAACGTCGCCTCGATATAGGCATCGGAAAACGCTTTCCAGTCCGCCTTCGGAGGCGCCTTGGGTGCGGAGTCGCAGGCGGCAATGCCGACAAGCAGAAGCGGCAGAAGCGTACGAAGTTTCATGATTTCAGCCTCGTCGGGAGCACTATGCGCGGAGCATGACGGCAGCGTCCGCGGCTGCCAAGAGCCGTTCGTCGAAACATTGCCACCCGCCCCGGCGCGGCCTATTCCGCAACGCTATGACGACATGGAAACTCACCTTCGCCTGCAAGCGCGCCGAGGCGGATCTCTTTACCGGAGACGTGCCCGAGCTTGCCGACTTCGATCCGCCGCCCGTCGTGATGACGAGCGAGCCCGATGAATCGAAGCCCGATGACTGGCAGCTCGATGTTTACACCGAGGAGCACCCGCCCCAGGCGCTGATCGAGGCCGTCTCGGCGCTACTGCCGAGTGCGAAGGGCGCATACACGCTCGTCGAGCTGGATGATGAGGACTGGGTTACGCTCAGTCAGGCGGGGCTCGATCCGGTCGAGGCGGGGCGCTTCTTCGTCCACACCGCGGCGGATGCGGAAAAACTGCCGCCGGGCCGCATCGGCCTTCAGATCGAAGCGGGCCTCGCCTTCGGCACCGGCCAGCACGCGACGACCACGGGCTGCCTGCTCACGCTCGATGCGCTCGATTTCGTGCCGAAAAACGTGCTCGATCTCGGCACCGGCACCGCGATCCTCGCGCTCGCTGCTGCAAAGACGTGGCCGGACGCAAAGGGCACGGCAAGCGACATCGACCCCGTCGCGATCAAGGTGTCGCGCGAGAATGTCGAGATCAACGGTGTGAATATCGGGGAGGAAGCGGGCGAGATCGCGCTCTACGTGGCCGACGGCCTTGAAGATGCGGCGCTTGCCGCACGCGGGCCGTTCGATCTTGTCGTGGCGAATATCCTCGCCGGACCGCTCATTGAAATGGCGCCGTCCATCGCGGCGGCGCTTGCGCCCGGCGGGACGTTAGTCCTCGCCGGGTTGCTCGCGGGTCAGGCCGAAGCGGTTGAAGCGGCGTACCGCAATTGCGGTGTCGCGCCGGTCTCCAGAACCGTCATCGGCGAGTGGCCGACCTTGCGGCTCCTCAGAGCCTGAGGCCCGTGGTTACGGGCGCCAGGCGTGGAACAGCTGCATGTCGCGGCCGCGATCGCTGAAAAGTCCAGCGAGGCTGCGCGCTTCACGAAGCTTGGTCGGCTGCACCGTCTGCCCATCCTGCGGGAACGCCATCGTGGCGGCCTTTGCATATGCGTAGATCATGTAAGCCTCCTGTTGCCGCCCCTAGTGGCGACAGGGAGACATATGGTGCAGTGCAGCATCACTGAGTAGCCGCTGAAATATCCTAACATCTATGCACTCAGCGCATAGTTCATGCTAAATGCTTGTTAACCCTTCGTGATGCGAACCATCTGCTCCTTGTAGCCGTTGATGAACGGCGAGGGCACGCGGACCGGCGGTGCGACCGCTTCGACATCCATGCCACGCGCGAGCATTTCCTCGATCAGGATCGAAAGCTGCAATTCGGCCAGACGCGCGCCCACGCAGCGGTGGATGCCGTAGCCGAACGACAGGTGCCGCCGCGCATTTTCTCGGGCAAAGTCCACACGGTCCGGGTCTTCGAAAACCTCAGTGTCGCGGTTGGCGGAGATGTACCACATCACCACCTTGTCGCCCTTGCGGATGATCTTGCCGCCAAGCTCGGTGTCCTCTTTCGCCGTACGCCGCATGTGCGCGAGCGGCGTCTGCCAACGGATCAGCTCGGAAACTGCATTGGGGATCAGGCTCTTGTCCGCCTTCAGCTTCGCCCACTCGGCCGGAAATTCGTGCATGGTCCGAACCAGCCCGGTCATCGAATTCCGGGTCGTGTCGTTGCCGCCCACGATCAGCAGGACGAGATTGCCGATGAACTCCTGCTCGTCCATCTTCGAGAGCGCTTCGGAATGGATCATCATCGAAAGCAGATCGGGTGCGGGCGGCGCATTGAGGCGCGCCTGCCACAGCCCGTGGAAATAGGCGCCCATCTCGTAAAGGATGCGCGTGCGCTCCTCGCGCATCGCCGGATCGGCGGCCGCCTGCACGTCGCCCGCCCAGTCCGACCACTTGGTGAGCAGCCGCCGGTCCTCCCACGGGAAGTCGAACAGGATGGCGAGCATCTGCGTGGTGAGTTCGATCGAAACCCGGTCGACCCAGTCGAAGGTCTCGCCCACCGGCAGACTGTCAAGCAGCACCGCCGTCCGTTCGCGGATCGGCCCGGCGAGCCGCTGCATCTCGCTCGGCGTGAACGCCGGTGCCACCACGCGCCGCTCGGCGGTATGCTGCGGCCGGTCCATTGCGATGAACATGGGGAACTTCAGTTCCTGGTCGAGCGCGTCGAGCACAGTGATGCCGCCATATTCCCACGACGAGGAGTAAATGTCGGGCAGCGCCTCGACATGCACGATGTCCTTGTAGCGCGTCACCGACCAGTAAGGCGCGAACATGCCTTCCGTGCAGTAATGCACCGGGTCTTCGGCGCGCAGCCGCGCGAACAGCGCGGGCCATGTCCGCTCGGTGAAATAGCGGTAGTCCGCCGGATCGATCGCGGCGAGATCGCTGATCCCCGCCGCCACTTTGGTCGCCATGGCGAAGCCTCCCTTCCTCACCCCCGCAGGCGGGAGAATGAAGGAAAGGATGCGCGTCGTAACGCGCTCCAAAACGCTAGGATCGGTTGATCATCACCATCTGCTTGCGGTAGCCGTTCGCGAAGGGCGACGGAATCCGCATTGGCGCGTGGAGCGGCGTTACCCGCATTTCACGGTTCAGCATCTCTTCGAGAAGGATGTAGAGTTGTAGTTCGGCAAGCCGGGCGCCGACGCAGCGGTGGATACCGAAGCCAAAGGCGAGATGGCGGCGCGCGTTGGCGCGCGTCACATCGAAGCGGTCTGCATCTGTGAACACGGCCTCGTCGCGGTTCGCGCTGTTGTACCACAGCACAACCTTGTCATCCTTGCGGATGATCTTGCCGCCGATCTCCGTGTCTTCCGTCGCCGTGCGCCGCATGTGCGACAGCGGCGTCTGCCAGCGGATGAGTTCGGACACAGCGTTGACGACGAGCCCGCGGTCCGCATCCAGCAGCGCCCGGTTTTCGGGAAACTGATCGAGCGCGACGACGAGCCCGGTCATCGAGTTGCGCGTGGTATCGGTGCCACCGATCACGAGCAGCATCAGGTTGCCGCAAAACTCCTGCGGCCGAAGGTTGGACATCGCGTCCGAATGGATCATCCGCGACAGCAGGTCGGGCGCCAGCCCGGCATTCCGCCGCTCGCCCCACAGCCGCCCGAAATAGTCGACCATCTGCTGCAGGACGCGCTGCCGCTTGCGGCGCAGCGCCGGACTCACAGCAGCCCGGAAATCGCCCGCCCAGTTTGCCCATGTTGCGAGCAGGCGGCGATCTTCCCACGGGAAATCGAACAATGTCGCCAGCATCTGCGTGGTGAGCTCGGTCGAAACCCGGTCCACCCAATCGAACGCCTCGCCCACCGGCAGGCTGTCGAGCAGCGCCGCCGTGCGCGCGCGGATCGCGGCGGAATGGTCGGTGAGGGCACTCGGGCTGAACGCGGGCGAAACGGTGCGCCGCATCGCGGTGTGCTCGGGCCGATCCATCGCAATGAACATCGGCAGCTGGATGTCGGGATCGTTGTGCAGGATAGTGATGCCGCCGTGCGTCCACGACGACGAGAAGAGCTGCGGCAGCGCCTCGACATGCGCGATATCGGCGTGGCGCGTGACGGACCAATACGGCCCGTAGAAGCTGGTGGGGCAGAAATGCACGGGATCGTCGCGCCGCAGGCGCGCGAACACCTCGGGCCAGCGGCCCTCGCCGTACAAGTCGTTCGCCGTAACATCGAGCACACCTGACTCAGGATGCGTCGCGGCGGCAACAAAGCCACTCATGTCCAACAGCCCCCCGGTTCTGCCGAAACGCCAGCAGGTTACGAACTGTTTTTACCATGTCCATAAAAAAACGTCATCTATGTGACTGGCCCAGGGATGCGCGCACGTGCCGCAGGGCATCAGCTTTGCCGGACGATCTCCAGCCACGCCGCCTCGTCGATCACCTCGATGCCGAGGTCGGCTGCCTTCTTGAGCTTGGAGCCCGCGCCCGGTCCGGCAACGACGAGATCGGTCTTGGCGGAAACCGATCCCGCAACCTTGGCGCCGAGCGCCTGCGCCTGCGCCTTCGCTTCGTCGCGCGACAAGGCCTCCAGCGTGCCGGTGAACACCACCGTCTTGCCGCTGACGCGCGACTCCCGCGTCTCGAACACGACATCGGCGGGCGAAACCTCACTCAGCAGGTCGGAAACCGCATCGGCATTGTGTGGCTCGGCGAAGAAATCGACGAGTGCCAGCGCCACCTCCGGTCCGACGCCCGGCGTTTCGATGATCGCCGCGAGTTCCTTGGCCTCGCGCGCGAGAAACTTGTCTTCCGTCTCCCCGAGCACAGGCGAAAGCTCCGCGCGCCGCGAAAGCGTCCGGTCGATCATCTCACGAAACGCCGCCCAGCTCCCATAGCGCCGCGCCAGATCGCGCGCCGTCACCTCGCCGACATGCCGGATGCCGAGCGCATTCAGGAACCGGTCGAGCGGCGGCGAACGCCGTGCGTCGATCGCGGCGACGAGGTTCGCGACCGACTGCTCGCCCCACCCGTCCCGCGTTTTCAGCGCGTCCGCGTGCGTGTGCAGCCGGAAGATATCCGCAGGCGATTGCAGCAATCCGTCGGCGAACAGCTCGACAATGCTCTTCTCGCCGAGCCCCTCGATATCAAGCGCCCGCCGCGACACGAAGTGTCGCAGGCGTTCGACACGCTGCGCCGGGCAGATGAGCCCGCCCGTGCAGCGATAATCCACCTCGCCCGGCTCCCGCTCCGCCGCCGATCCGCACTCGGGGCAGTGATCGGGGAACACGAACGGCGCACGATCCTCGTCCCGCGTCAGGTTCTCGACGATCTGCGGGATCACGTCGCCCGCGCGCTGGATACGCACCCGGTCGCCGGGCCGCGCGCCCAGCCGCACGATCTCGTCGGCGTTGTGCAGCGTGACGTTGGACACGATCACGCCGCCCACGCCCACCGGCACAAGGCGGCCGACCGGCGTCAATTTGCCCGTGCGCCCCACCTGGATGTCGATCGCCTCCAGCGTGGTCTCGGCCTGCTCGGCCGGAAACTTGTGCGCCAGCCCCCAGCGCGGCGCGCGCGCAACGAAGCCGAGCCGTTCCTGCCAATCCAGCCGGTTCACCTTGTAGACGACGCCGTCGATATCGTAGCCGAGATCGGCGCGCGCGTGCTCGATCCGGCGATAGTGATCGAGCGCACCCTCCGCGCCATCCACCAGCGCGAGCAGCGGATCGACCGGGATGCCCCAGCCCGCAATCGCCTGCATCACCGCCATCTGCGTGTCCGCGGGAAGCGCCGTCACCTCGCCCCATCCGTGCGCGAGAAACCTGAGCGGCCGCGCCGCCGTGATCGACGCATCCTTCTGCCGCAGCGAGCCCGCCGCCGCGTTGCGCGGGTTCGCGAAAATCTTGCCGCCCGCCCGCTCCTGCTCCGCATTCAGCGCGAGGAAATCCGCCTTCGACATGTAAACCTCGCCGCGCACCTCGAACACGGCAAGGTCGATCGGCAGGCGCTGCGGAATGTCGGCGATGGTGCGTACGTTCGCGGTCACGTCCTCGCCCACGCTGCCGTCCCCGCGCGTCGCTGCCTGCACGAAGACGCCCCGTTCGTAATGCAGCGAGCAAGAAAGCCCGTCGATCTTGGGCTCTGCCGTCAGCGCCACCGGCTCAGCGGCGTCCAGCCGCAGATAGCGCCGGATACGCCCGACGAAATCCTCGACCTCCTCGCCGCTGAACGCATTGTCGAGGCTCAGCATCGGCTTTGCGTGCGTCACCTTCGCAAACGCGCCCGCAGGCGCCGCGCCCACGCTGCGCGACGGGCTGTCAGCACGCACGAGTTGCGGGAACGCCGCCTCGATCGCCTCATTGCGCTTTTCCAGCGCGTCAAATTCGGCATCGCTGATCTCAGGATCGTCGTGCTCGTAATAGGCGCGCCGATGCCGGGCGATCTCCGCCGCCAGATGTTCGAGCTCCGCCGCCGCTTCGGCCTCGGTCAGGTCTTGGATACGCTTCACGCCAGCAACCTCTCCGCCTGCGCCCGCGCCTCGTCGGTGATCTCGGCGCCCGAAAGCATCCGCGCGATCTCCTCGCGCCGCGCCGCCTCATCCAGCCGAACGACAGCTGTACGCGCCGCGTTCCCGTCCGAAGCCTTCTCGATGCGGAACTGCTGCGCCGCGCGCGCAGCGACCTGCGGGCTGTGCGTCACCACCAGCACCTGCGCGCCCTCCGCAAGCCTTGCCAGCCGCTCGCCGATCGCGCTCGCCGTCGCGCCGCCGACGCCCCGATCGATCTCGTCGAAGATCAGCGTACCCTGCCCGCGCGTCTCCGAAAGCGCCACCTTCAGCGCCAGCATGAAGCGCGAAAGCTCGCCGCCGCTGGCGATTTTCATAAGCGGCCCGAACGGCGCGCCGGGGTTGGTCGAAATCTCGAACTCGGCACGATCGGTTCCCGCCTCAGACCACTGCGTCTCGGGCAGCGTTTCCACCACCGTGCGAAACTTCGCGGCTTCCAGCTTCAGCGGCGGCAGTTCCCCCGCCATCGCGTGATCGAGCCGTTCTGCAGCAGCCCGCCGCGCCACGCCGAGCGAGTCGGCTGCCTTGATGAACGCCTCCCGCGCGCCCGCGACCTTCCGCTCCAACCCCGCAAGCCCCGCTTCGCCCGCAGCGATCGCCGCCGCGCGCGCCTCGAACTCGGCGGCAAGATCGGCGAGCCTGTCCGGCTCCACCCGGTGCTTGCGCGCAACGCCGCGCAGTTCGAACAGGCGGCTTTCCGAAGCATCGAGCTCGGCCGGGTCGAACCACAGCGCGTCGCGCACGGCGCGGAGGTGATCCTCCGCCTCCCCCGCCTCGACAAGCGCCCGGTCGAGCGCCGCAAGCATCTCGCCGAGCAGCGGATGCTCGCCCGCCACGCGGTCCAGCCGCCGCGCCGCGGTGCGCAGCCGTGCAAGGCCGCCGTCGCTGCCGTCGAGATCGCCACTGATCGCGTCCAGGTCTTCGACAAGCTTCTGGCCCTTCAGCATGCCGCTGCGCCGAGCGGCAAGCGCTTGCTCTTCGCCGGGTTCAGGCCTCAGCGCGCGCAGTTCTGCAACCGCGTGCTCCAGAAACTCCCGGTCGCGCTCGTCGCGTTCCACGCTCTCCCGCGCGGCCTCAAGCGCCGCCTCCGCGTCCCGCCACGCCCGGTAGGCCTCGCCGCACGCGCCCGTATCGATGCCGGCGAAAGCATCGAGCAGCGCCCGGTGGCCCTTCGGATTGAGCAGCCCCCGCTCATCATGCTGGCCATGAATTTCGATGAGTGTGCCGCCGACATCGCGAAGTAGCTGCGCGCTCACCGACTGGTCGTTCACGAACGCCCGGCTGCCGCCGTCGCTGCGCACGATCCGGCGCAGCACGATTTCCCGCCCTTCGGTTTCGATACCCTGCTCGCCGAGCAGCGCGAACGCCTCGTGGCCTTCGTCCACGCTGAACACCGCCGTCACCTGCGCCTGCCCCGCCCCCGCGCGCACTAGGCCCGTATCGCCGCGCGCGCCGAGCGCGAGGCCGAGGCTGTCGAGCAGGATGGATTTGCCCGCGCCGGTCTCACCGGTGAGCACACCGAGGCCTTCGCCGAAATCGAGCGAAAGCTGTTCGATAAGGACGACGTTGCGGATTTCCAGCGCGGCCAGCACGCCAGCCGCCTCAGCCGGTGGTGTAGCGTTCGACGAGCGCGAAGCTGCGCTCGTACCACTTCGATCCGGGATAGTTGTACCCGAGCGCCGCCGCCGTCTTCCGCGCCTCGTCCCGCAGGCCGAGCGCGAGATAGACCTCCACAAGCCGGTGCAGCGCCTCCGGCGTGTGGCTCGTCACGTCGTACTTGTCGACGACGTTGCGGAAGCGCGAGGCAGCCGCGATGAACTGGCGGCGCTGCTGGTAGAAGCGGCCGATTTCCATTTCCTTGCCGGCGAGGTGATCGCGGGCAAGATCCATCTTCATTCGTGCGTCCGACGCATAGGGCGAATCGGGGAAGCGGCGCGTCACTTCGGTCAGCGCGGAAAGCGCCTGATCGGTGATCTTCTGGTCGCGCTGCACGTTGGCGATCTGCTCGTAATAGCTGATCGCGATCAGGTAGTAGGCATAGGCGGCGTCCTTGTTGCCGGGGTGCAGCGACAGGAAGCGCTGCGAAGACAGGATCGCCTGCTGATAATCCTTCGCCAGATAGTACGAAAAACCGCTCATCAGCTGGGCGCGGCGCGCCCATGTCGAATAGGGGTGCTGGCGCTCCACCTCGTCGAAGATCAGCGCCGCCTGCTTGTAGCGTCCCTTGTTCAGCGTATCCTTGCCGAAGTTGTAGAGCGTCTCCACGTCGCGCGCGATATAGCTGCGATCGGAGACGTTCGGCCCCTTCTTGCCGGCACAGGCCGACAGCGCGAGGCCGGCGGCAACGAGAAGCAGGAGGGCACGGCCGGCCCTGCGGCCGGTACGGGACGAAGCTGTCATGCGGCACTCCTTAACGGGTCGCGAACGGTGCGCCAAGCGCTGATGGGTTGGCAGGCGCGGGATACTGACGCTATCAGCATGACGCCGTGCTGAACGTCCTCACCTTCTCCTCGCTGTACCCCAACGCGGTACAGCCAAATTTCGGCGGATTCGTCGAGCGGCAGACAGCACGCCTCGCCGCGCGCAGCGATGTGGACCTGAAAGTTCTCGCGCCCGTCGGCATGTTCCTGCCGGTCGGTCCTTACGCGGCGCTCACGCGCGTGCCGGGACAGGGCGAGCATAACGGCATCCCGGTTTTCTGGCCGCGTTTTCCGCTGCTCCCCGCCGTTGGCTGGCGTTTCAACCCCGTGCTTGCGTATCGGGCCGGGCGGCGCGTGCTCCTCGATCTCATCGCCGACGGCTTCTGCCCCGATGTGATCGACTGCGAGTTCTTCTGGCCGGATGGCCCCGCCGCCGTGCGGCTGTGCCATGCGTTCGAGATTCCGGTCTCCATCAAGGCGCGGGGGTCGGACATCCGCCTGTGGGGCCAGCGCCCCGCCGCGCGGAAGATGATGGTGGATGCGGCAAATGCGGCGGACGGCCTGCTCGCGGTCTCCGAATCGCTGAAGGCCGACATGGTCGCCATCGGAATGCCGGAAGCAAAGATTCGCGTGCACCGCACGGGCATCGAGCTCGATCGTTTTCGCCCCGTGGACCGCACCGCCGCGAAGGCGTCGCTCGGCGTTTCGGGGCCGCTGCTGCTCGCTGTCGGCAATCTTGTGGCGCTCAAACGCTTCGACCTCGTGATCGGCGCGGCGGAGCTGCTGCCGGATGCCAAGCTGTTCATCGCAGGCGAAGGGCGCGAACGGCGAAAACTTGAGGCTTTGATCACCGAGCGTGGCCTTTCCGCGCGCGTCCGCCTGCTCGGCGGGGTGCACCACGCCGACATGCCCGCCCTGATGGCGGCGGCGGACGTCTTCGTTCATGCCTCGTCGAGCGAAGGCCTCGCCAACGTGTGGGTCGAGGCGCTCGCAAGCGGCACGCCCGTCGTCACCGCGAACGTCGGCGCCGCCGCCGAGGTCGTGGACCGCACCGAAGCCGGCACGCTCATCGACGATGCCCAGCCCGCAGTTTTCGCCGAAGCGATCCGCGCCATGCTGGAAACGCCACCGTCACCCGAGGCCGTGCGCGCTTCAGCGCTGCGTTTCGACTGGAAAACCAACACCGATACGCTCCACGCGCACCTCAACGGGCTGGTTTCAGGCCCCGAGGCCCAGCAGTAGCGCGCCGATGAGGCGCCCTTCCCCGGCAAGCACGTTGTAAGTGCGCGCGGCGAGTTGCGACGTCATGACATCGACCCCCGCCCCCTTCGCGGCGAGCGCGTCGAGCAGGTCCTGATCGGGCCAGCGCAGCGCAGCGCCCGTGCCGACAAGCAGAACCTCCCGCGCCGGATCGAGCGCGAGCAGAGGCGCGAAGGCCTCGACCGTGAGCGCATCGCCCGCGTCCTCGATCCCGCCCGGCCAGATCAGGATGCTTCCAGCGCGCGGCTCCCCGGCGACAACGAACCTGCCGCCCCGGATCGCATCGATACGGTGAACGCCGCGCGGGCCGGTCTGTAGCTCGAGCGGCACGTGCCTAGCGGCTGCCGACCTTTTCGGCGGCACCCGTGTCGGCCGGTGCGAACGTGTGCGGCCCGACGCCGAGCGAGATCAGCAGCGAAGACGACACGAACACCGAAGAGTAGGTGCCGATGACGATGCCGAGCAGCATCGCGGCGGTGAAGCCGAACAGCACGTCGCCGCCGAGCAGCAGCAGCGAGCCAAGCGCCAGCGTCAGCGCCATCGTCGTCGCATAGGTACGAGACAGCGTCTCGTTCACCGAAAGGTCGATCAGCGGGCCGATGTCCATCTGCCGGTACTTGCGCAGGTTCTCACGTATGCGGTCGTCGATGACGACCTTGTCGTTCAGCGAATAGCCGATGATTGTGAGCACGGCCGCGACGATGTTGAGATCGAATTCGAGCTGGGTCAGCGCGAAGAAGCCGAGCGTCACCGTCACGTCGTGGATGAGCGCCACAATGGTCGAGACGCCAAAATGCCATTCGAATCGGAACCACGTGAACAGCGCGATCGCGCCCATCGAAAGCACGATGGCGATGATGCCGTCGCGGATCAGCTCGTCGGAAACCTTGCCGCTCACCGTCTCGACGCGCCGGAACGAAGCATCCTTGTGGTTCTCGCTGATCGCGGCCTGCACCTTCTGCACGACTTTCTGAACGGCGGCATCGTCGCCGGGCGGCAGCGGCAGGCGCACGAGCACCGTATCCGGCCCGCCGAAGTTCTGCAGCGCCGAGGAGCCGTAATCGAGACCATCGACTGTGGCGCGAAGCTCATCGAGCTTCACGGGCTGCTCGAATTTCACCTCCATCATCAGACCGCCGACGAAGTCGACGCCGAGGTTGAGGCCGCGCGTCATCAGAAGCGCGATGGAACTGAGCGTCAGGACCAGCGTGACGGCGAACGCCACCCAGCGCATCCGCACGAAGCCGATGTTGGTGTTGTCCGGAACAAGTTTCAGGAGCCGCATGTGCTGGGTCCGATCAGATCGTGATGGTGGTTGGCCGCTTACGGTTCAGCCAGTTGACGATAAACAGGCGGGCAACGGTCACAGCCGTGAACACGGACGTAACGATACCGATGGTGAGCACCACCGCGAAGCCCTTGATCGGGCCGGAGCCGAACGCGAACATCACGGCGGCAACGATCAGGTTCATGGTGTTCGCGTCCCAGATCGTGCGGCTGGCTTCCTTGAAGCCCGTTTCCACCGCCGCCCTCACGTTCCTGCCCTTGCGGCGTTCCTCGCGGATACGCTCGTTGATGAGCACGTTGGCGTCGACCGCGGCACCGATGGTAAGCACCATGCCCGCGACGCCCGGCAGCGTCATCGTCGCGCCGGTCAGGGACATGACCGCGAGGATCAGGACCACGTTCAGCACCAGCGCGATGTTCGCATAGACGCCGAACCGCCCGTAGGTCACGAGCATGAACACGCCCACGGCGAGCACCGCGACCAGCGAAGCGACCGTGCCGGCGCGGATCGAGTCGGCGCCGAGGTCGGGGCCGACGGTGCGTTCCTCGACGACCTTGAGTTCCACCGGAAGCTTGCCCGAGCGCAGCAGGATCGCCAGCTCGTTCGAGCTCTCAGCGTTGAAGCTGCCGGAAATGACGCCCGATCCGCCAAGAATGGGCTCGTTGATGTTGGGCGCGCTGATCACACGGTTGTCGAGCACGATCGCGAACGGCTTGCCGACGTTCTCCTGCGTGGTGCGCGCGAAGCGGCGCCCGCCCGCGCTGTCGAAGCGGAAGCTCACCACCCACTGGCCCTGCTGCAGCGTCTGCTGCGCGTCCATCAGCTGGTCGCCGGTGATGATCGCGCGGCGCTTCACCGCGATCGGCTGGCCGGTATCCGCCATCTGCAGGATCTGGCTGCCCGCAGGCGCACGGCCCGCCGCAACGTCCGCCGGGTCGGCAGTGATGTCGACAAGCTTGAACTCGAGCTGCGCGGTCTTGCCGAGAAGCTGTTTCAGCGCGGACGGATCCTGAAGCCCCGGCACCTGCACGACGATGCGCTGGCTGCCCTGCCGGATGATCGTCGGCTCGCGCGTGCCGAGTTCGTCGATGCGGCGGCGGATCACCTCCACCGCCTGCGTCATCGCGCTCTCCATCGCCTGCGTGCGACCCGCCGATGTTTGCGTCAGCACGATGCGGTTGCCGTCCGCCACCTCGACGTTGAAGCTGCGCTGCCCGGTGACGCCGATCGGCATCGACAGGTTCCGCAGCAAATCCACCGCGCGGTCGACATCGTCCACATTGCGGACGAGGAAGCTCACGCGCCCGCCGCGATTGCTGACATCGCCCACCGCGATCGCGCCACCTTCGGCACGGCGCAGTTCGGAAAGCGCGTCTTCCTCCATCTTGTCGATGTTGGCGCGCGCAAGACCGTCGGCATTCGCCTCGAGCAGGATGTGACTCCCGCCCCTGAGGTCGAGACCGAGGTTCATCTGTTTCTTGGGCGCCCAGCTCGGCCAGGCTTGAACCTGCTCTTCAGGGAAGGCGTTGGGGATCGCGAAGATGAAGCCCGCAACGAGTACGGCGATGATCGACCAGATCTTCACCTTGGAGAATTCAAGCATGGCGCGGGGTCAACCTTCAGGCGGCCGTGTCGTTGGCGGGCTTGCCGGTCCCGGCGGCGCGAACCTCGGAAAGCGTCGATTTCACGACGCGAACCTTCGTGGAGGCTGCAAGCTCGACCTCGACCTCGTCGTCGGTCACCTTCACGACCTTGCCGATCAGGCCGCCGGCGGTCACCACCGTGTCGCCCTTTTTCACGTTCGAGATCATCTCGCGGTGCTGCTTCAGGCGCCGCTGTTGCGGACGGATCAGCAGGAAGTAGAAGATGGGGATGATGAGCAGGAACGGCATGATGGCGTTCAGGAAAGCCGCGCCGCCTCCCGGCGCTGCCCCCGCGGCTTGCGCATAGGCTGGAGAAATGAGCATTGAGACCCTTGCTTTCGAAAGCGTGTGGCTGCGATTTGGCGCGCGACTATACAAATGCAAGAGCGAGACGCAATGAAAACGCCTGAATCCTCTGAAATCAGCCTTTTATCACGCATCGCCGATGCGCTGGATCGGATCGCACCCGCACCGGCCGCCATCGGGGAGGCGCCCGATGCCCCCGCCTACGCCTGGGATCACGGTGCGCTGCGGCCGGTCGCGACGCTCCGCGCGCAGCCGCTGGACCGCTACGTCGGCATCGATGCGCAGCGCGAAGCCCTGCTCCGCAACACTGAGCGGCTGGCGAAACGCCTGCCCGCGCACGACATCCTGCTTTGGGGTTCGCGCGGCATGGGCAAGTCGAGCCTCGTGAAGTCCGCCGTCGCGCATCTGCAGGCGGCGGGCGAGGCCATCGCCCTCGTCGAGATCGAACGCGACGATATCGCCGACGTGTCGCTGCTGCTGCGCCGCCTCGCGAAGCTCGATCGCGCCTTCGTGCTGTTCTGCGACGATCTCAGCTTCGATACGGACGAGCGCCAGTACCGGCGCCTGCGCTCCGTTCTCGAAGGCGGCATCGAAGCGCGGCCGGACAATTGCCGCTTCTACGTCACCTCGAACCGCCGCCACATCGTGCCGCGCGAGATGCGCGAAAACGAACTCGCAAACAGCATCAACGCCCGCGACGTGCTCGACGACCGCCTCGCACTCGCCGACCGCTTCGGCCTGTCGCTCGGTTTCCACGCCTGCGACCAGACGACGTATCTGGCGATGGTCGAGGCTTACGGCCGCGCCTACGGCCTCGATATCGATCCGCAGGCCGCCGTCACATGGGCGACCGGGCGCGGCGGGCGTTCAGGCCGCGTCGCGTGGCAATACGTGCAGGAGGTCGCCGGCGAGGCCGGCGTGCGGCTCGGCTGAGCTTTTCCTTCGAACCGGCGCTCGTCAGCTCGACGATTCTCGCCCTCTCGCTGGTGCTGTTCATCAGCGAAAAGGTGCGGCACGACCTCGTCGCCGTCACCGCGCTGCTCGCCGCGCTGGTGTTCGGCATCATCAGCCCGAAGGAGGCGCTTGCCGGCTTTTCCGATCCGGCGGTGATCGCGGTTGCCGCCGTGCTCGTGGTCGGCCGCGCGGTCGAGCTAAGCGGCGTGGCGGCGGCATTCACGCGCCGGGTGATCCCCGGCCAAGCCCCTTTCCCCGTCCGGCTTGCGATCGTGATGGTGGTCGGTGCCGTGCTGTCGGCGTTCATGAACAACATCGCTGCGCTCGTCATCACCATGCCGATCGCCACGCAGGTCGCCATCGATTCGCGCCGCTCTCCGTCGGCGGTGCTGATGCCGCTCGCCTTCGCGACGATCCTTGGCGGCATGACGACGCTGATCGGCACGCCCGCGAACCTCATTCTGTCGTCGATCCGGCAAAATGCGCTCGGCGAGCCGTTCAGCTTTTTCCAGATGACCCCGGTGGCAAGCTGCGTGGCGGCGGCGGGGCTGCTCTACATGGCGGTGATCGGCTGGCGCCTGCTGCCCAATGCGCGCGCGCCGGTGCGGGCGATGGCCAACCCTTGGCGCATCTTCGAACTCGATGTGCCCGTGGAAACCGGCGAGGCGGACCTGCGCGCCACGCTCCGCAAGGCCGGCAGCCGTCTCCTTGCGAGCTTCGACAGCATTTCACAGGCAATCGGGGGCGATCGGCGCCGCGTGCTCGTCCTCAGCCGCAAGGACCCTTGGGAACTTTCGGATGCCACCGACACCTTCCCGGTCGTTGCCCGAAGCCCGGCTCCCGACGCCACGACGGTGCGGGCAGTCGTCGCGCACGGTTCCTTCCTGATCGGCCAAAGGTATGAAGCGGTCACATGGCGGAGCGGACAGCAACTCCGCGTCGTCGCGGCTGGGCCGCGCGCCGCGCACGAGCGGCTGCCGCTTTCGGAAATGGAAATCCAGCCCGGCGACCAGCTGTTCATCCACGGTCCGGCGGATCAGCTCGGCGCCTTCATCGCGAACGAGCGCCTGCTCGAAATCGGCCGGCTCGACACGCCGCCCGTGGAGCCGCGCCGCGCTGCGGCGATCGTCAGCATTTTCGCCGCTGCGATCGTGGGCATCGTGGCCTTCGATCTTTCACCGGCGATCGCCTTCTTCGCCGCCGCTGGCATCCTAGCGGCAACGCGTCTCATTCCGTCCCCGGAAGTCTACCGCGCGATCGACTGGCCCGTCATCGTCCTGCTCGCCGCGATGATCCCTGTCGGGCAGAGCTTCGAATCCACAGGCGCGGTCACCATCCTGTCGGACTGGCTGAGCGCGTGGCTCGGCGATGCGAGCGTGTTCGTCACGTTCGCGGCGATCGGCACGGCGACGCTGCTCCTCTCCGCGCTCCTCAACAACGTGGCGACGGCGATCATCATGGGGCCGCTCGCGATCCAGATGTCCGAGCATCTTGGATTCTCGCCCGATGCGGGCCTCATCATGGTGCTGATTGGCGCGTCGTCGGACTTCCTCACCCCCATCGGGCACCAGAACAACTTGCTCGTCATGGGGCCGGGCGGCTATCGGTTCTCGGATTATGCGCGGATGGGGGTGGGCGTTTCGGTCATCGTCATCGGTGTTGCGGCCTGGCTGTTGAGTAGAGGATTTGGATAGCAAGACGCGCACGGGCGTGAAGGCCCGCATCGATAGAACGCTTCACCACGCATCGACATTGTGGCGCCGCCAGCGCGCCTACTGGCGGCGTTCCGTGGTGCGCTCGGTCAATCACGCAGACGTCGCCGCGAAGCTGGATGGCGAGGCGCACTGGTCCGCCCGCTTCGGCTTCATGCTCATCATGTCGGCGGGCATCGCCGTGCTCGGTCTGCTGCTTTCGTCGCCGGCGGTGGTGATCGGCGCCATGCTGATCTCACCGCTGATGGGTCCGATCATGGCGCTGGGCTTCAGCCTTGCGCGCTTCAACCTCGCCGAAGCGAAGCTCGCGCTGACGACACTGGGAATCGGCGTCGCCGCAGCGGTCGCGTTTTGCGCCCTCGTCGTCTATTTGTCGCCGCTCCAGGCGGTCACCTCCGAAATCCTCGCGCGGACGCGACCGAACTTCTTCGATCTGCTCGTCGCGATCTTCTCGGCGCTCGCGGGCGCCTATGCCGTCATTCGCGGGCGCGGCGAGACGATCGTCGGCGTTGCGATCGCCACCGCCCTCATGCCTCCCCTCGCCGTCGTCGGCTACGGCCTTGCAACGCTGAACGGCACCGTGTTCTTCGGGGCGCTCGGCCTGTTCATGACCAACCTGCTCGCCATCGCGCTGAGCGCGGCGGTGATGGCCAAGATGTACGGTTTCGGCACGGCCATGTCCGACCGTTCCACGCGCATCCAGACCATCGGCATCCTCGGGATTTTCGCCGTGCTGTCGGTGCCGCTGCTGTTCTCGCTGCACCAGATCGCGTGGGAAGCGCTGGCGAGCCGCCTGACGCGCGAAGCCATCGGCGCCTATTTCGGTCCGGACGCGCGCGTTTCGCAGCTCGAAATGGATTTCTCCGCCGAGCCGATCGTCGCCCGCGCCACGGTGCAGACGCCGCAGCGCCGCTACGATGCCGATCAGCAGATCAGCGCGCGCCTGCGTGCGCGTCTCGACGAACCGGTTGCGATCAATCTGGCGCAGATCCTCGTCGACAGCGATGCGACGCTCAAGGAACGCGAGCAGCGCGAACTGGAAACCGCGAAGCGCGCGCAGGGCGAATCGCTGCGCAAGGCCACGGAAGCCGATGCGCAGCAGGTTGCCGCCGAGCTCGCCATCCTCGGCGCGCAGTCACCCTCGGCCGTGAACGTCGATCTTGCCCGCCGCTTCGCCTCGATGACGGCCGAAGCGATGCCGGGCATCCGCCTCCCCGCCTGGCGCGCGCTCGAAACCCGTGTCGCCGTCCGCCACCCGGGCTGGACGGTAATGGTGGTTCCGCCGGTCGGCCAGCTCCCGCTCATTCCGTTCGATGAAGACGCTGCCACGCTGTCGCCGAAGGGCGTCGAGGCCGTGGTGGATGCCGCGTGGGCACTGAAGCGCTGGGGGATCACCACCGTCCTCGTCAACGGCCGCGTCGCAAGCGGAGAGGCCGACAGCGGCGACGCGCGCGACAAGCTTGCAGAGGATCGCGCTGCCGCCGTTGCCGCCGCCCTCGGAGAACGCGGCATCAAGGTCGCTTCGCGCAGCGCCACCTCGGGCACGATCCAGAACGCGGCAGAGGATGAATACGGCCGCAGCGCGCTCAGAAGCGTTGAACTCGTTCCCGATACGCTGGCCGAACCGCCAAGCGCCGCGCGCTAGCAACGCATTGATGCAGAAGCGTATCGTTTAAGATTTTTAGAGGCTATCTTCCTTTAGAATCACCAGTCCAGTATTGCGTCTGAGTGCGACTCGGAAGTGGATCAGCCGCTATGAATTCCGTTCGGCCCTTCGCAGCGGCCTTCTTCCTTGGTCTCGCCGCATGTTCGGCGAGCGATGAGGCTGCAAAGCCGTCCGAAGCCGCGCCCGTGCCGATCCGGGTAACCGAAGCCCGGCCCGTGGAAAGTGCAGACACCTTCCGCGCGGTCGGAACCGTGCGGCTGCGCCGCGAAATCGATCTCGGCTTTACGACACCCGGACGCATCGCCGCCATCGCGGTGGAGGAAGGCGACCGTGTGCGGAAAGGCCAGCTCCTCGCCGCGCTCGACACCACGACCGTCGGCGCAGACCTTGCCGCTGCTGCCGCCGAACGCACCCGCGCGCAGGCCGATCTCGCCCGCGCCCGCGACCTGTTCGCCAAGGGCTGGCTCACCCGCGCCCGGCTCGACAGCGCCGAAGCCGCCTATCGCGCCGCCGCCGCTGCAACCACGTCCGCGCAGTTCGCCGCCAGCACCGCCCGCATCGTCGCGCCTGCGGACGGCCATATCCTCCGCCGCTCCGCAGAGGTGAACCAGGTCGTGAACGCCGGAACGCCGGTGATCAGCTTCGGCGACAATCGCGACGGCTTCGTGCTGCGCGTCCCTATCACTGATGTGCAGGCCGCGGGCATCATCCGCACCGGCAGTATTCCCATCGATATCGCGGCACTCGGCCCCGCCCCCCGCGCCGCGCGCATCATCGAAGTCGCCGGCCGCGCCGACGACCGCACCGGAACCTTCGCGGTCGAACTCGCGCTCCCGCCCGATCCGGCACTGAGGTCGGGCCAGATCGGCCACGCGACGCTCTCCATGCGCGGCGGTGGCCCGGAAACGATGCTCGTGCCGAGCAGCGCCGTGTTCGCAGCGCGCGCGGGGGAAGCCTTCGTCTATGTGCTCGATGAGAGCGGCAAGCGCGTGAAGCCGCGCCGCATCGTCACGGGCGCCATGAATGACCGGGGCGTCGCGGTTCTCGCCGGTCTCAAGGCCGGGGAACGCATCGCCGTCACCGGGATCAGCCAGCTTACCGACGGCAGCCGCGTCACCCCGACCGTTTCCGGCACATGAACCTCGCCGGCTTCGCCGTCAGCCGCTGGCAGCTGACGCTCGTTCTCTTCACGCTGCTTGCCGCGCTCGGCATCTACGCCTTCCTGAACATCCCGCGCGCCGTCGATCCGCACCTGCCGATCCCCGTCGTGCTCGTCGTCGCCTCGCAGCCCGGCGCCGATGCGCAGGACATGGAAGAAACGGTCGCAAAGCCGATCGAGGAAGTGATCAAGGGCCTCGACGGCATCGTCGACGTCGATTCCACCTCGAAGGACGGCGCCTCCGTCATCACCGCCGAGTTCGAATGGGGCGGCGATCCTGAGCAGCATTTCGACGAGGTCGTGCGCGAGATCGGCGCCATCCGCGATCGCCTGCCCTCCGGCCTTGCCAGCCTCCAGTACCTCAAAGTCCGCACCAGCGATGCCGCCGTCGTCCAGCTCGCGCTCGTCAGCGATTCCGCCTCGTGGCGGCGCATGGAGAAATACGCGACCGACCTGTCCGAGCGCCTCTCGCGTGTCGACGGCATCCGCTCCACCGAGATTTACGGCCTGCCGAACCCCGAGGTCCGCATCGCCATCGATGGCGGGCGCCTCGCCGAGCTGCGCATTTCCCCCTCGTCGCTCGTCACTGCGCTTCAGAGCGGCGGCGTCGATCTGCCCGCGGGCGCCGTCCATTCGGGCGAGCACCGCCTGAACGTCGACGCCGGCGGCGCCTATCGCGGCCTTGCCGAGATTCGCGCGGTGCCGGTCCGCGCCGAAGACGGAACACTGGTGCGCGTCGGCGATGTCGCCGAAGTGAACTGGTCCACCGCCGAACACACGCACATCACGCGCTTCAACGGCAAGCGCGCCGTGTTCGTCACCGCCATGCAGAAGGAAAACGGCAACGTCCTCGGCATCCGCAAGGAGATCGAGACCGCGCTCGCGCAGGCGCGCAGCCAGCTTCCGCCCGACATCAAGCTCGAACTCGGCTTCGATCAGTCCCGCGACATCCGCTCGCGACTCGATACGCTCGCGCGCGATTTCGGCATCGCGCTCGGCCTCGTCCTCATCACGCTGCTGCCGCTCGGCCCGCGCGCCTCGCTGATCGTGATGATCTCGATCCCGCTCAGCCTCGCGACCGGAGTGCTGTTGCTGCACGTATTCAACTTTTCGCTGAACCAGCTTTCCGTGTCGGGCTTCATCCTCGCGCTCGGGCTCATCGTGGACGATTCGATCGTGGTGACGGAGAACATCTCCCGCCACCTGCGCATGGGCGCGGAGCGCACCGCCGCCGCGCTTTCCGGCACAAAGGAAATCACCGCCGCCGTGTTCGGCTCCACGGGGGTGTTGCTGTTCGCCTTCCTGCCGCTGGTATTCCTCCCCGGCGGCGCGGGCGAATTCACGCGTTCGCTGCCGCTTGCCGTCATCTACACGGTCGGAGCCTCGCTCGTCGTCTCGCTCACCATCATCCCGTTTCTCGCCAGCCGCGTTCTGCGCCGCGACGATGATCCTGAAGGCAACCCGATCCTGAAGGCGCTCACCCGCGGCATCCACCGGCTTTACGGGCCCGTCCTGCATTACGCACTCGAAAAGCCGCACCGCACGCTCGCGATTTCTATGGCGCTGTGCATCGGTGCGCTCGGCCTCATCCCGGTCGCGGGCTGGCAGCTCTTCCCGGCGTCGGACGCGCCCTATTTCATGGTGGAGGTCGAAACCCCCGAAGGGACGAGCGTCGCCCAGACCGACCGCGTCGTGCGCCGCGTCGCGGACGAAGTGGCGAAAGAAACCAGCGTCGCCGCGTTCATGGAAAACAGCGGCGCGGGCAACCCGCAGGTCTACTACAACGTGCGTTCGCTCACCGAGGAATCGCGCAAGGGCGCGGTGTTTGTCGTGATGAACGAATGGACCGCGGGAGAGAGCGACGCGATGCTCGATCGCCTGCGCGGCAAGTTCAGCATCGATCCCGACGCCCGCATCACGGTCCGCAAGTTCGAGAACGGCCCGCCGATCGACGCGCCGATCGCCATCCGCATCAGCGGCCCGGACAATGGCGTCCTGAAGATGATCGCCGGCGAAGTTGCGAAGATCATCCGCGCCACACCCGGCACGCGCGATATCGACAATCCCCTCGCGGTCGACCGCGTCGACCTCGACCTGGGGCTGGATGCGGACAAGGCCGCGCTGCTCGGCGTGCCGCCGGGCGAGCCCCGGCGCGCGCTGCGTCTCGCCATCGCCGGTGAGCGAGCGGCGAGCTTCCGCGACGACGAAGGCGATACCTATCCCGTCGTCGTTCGGCTTCCCATGGAAGAGCGGCAGCCCGTTTCCGCGCTGCAATCCGTCTACGTCACCACCAGCAGCGGCAGCGCGATCCCGCTCGCGGAGGTCGCCAATCCGTATCTGAAGAGCGTGCCGCCGCGCATCGATCGCTACCAGCTCGAACGCAACATCACCGTCACCGCGTGGACCGAGGCCGGCTACCTTACCTCCCGCGTCAACAAGGATGTCGTCGAGCGCCTGCAAAGCCTCACACTCCCGCAGGGCTACGCCCTCGGCATCGGCGGCGAGGCAGAGGCAAGCGCGCAGAGCTTCGATGGTATCGGCAGCATCCTGCTCCTCGCCGTGTTCAGCATCATGGCCGTGCTCGTTGCGGAATTCGGCCGCTTCCGCGAGGTTGCCGTGGTCGCGGGCGTCATCCCGCTCGGCATGTTCGGCGGCATCATCGCGCTGCTGCTCACAGGCTATCCGATGAGCTACATGGGCATCATCGGCTTCGTCGCGCTCATCGGCATCGAGATCAAGAACTCGATCCTGCTCGTCGATTTCACGTCGCAGCTTCGCGCCCGCGGCGTCGGGCTGCGCGAGGCGATCGAGCAGGCGGGCGAGATCCGCTTCCTGCCGGTGCTACTCACCTCGGTCACGGCGATCGGCGGTCTTCTCCCGCTCGCGCTCGGCGGTTCGGCGCTCTATTCGCCGCTGGCGTGGGTCATCATCGGCGGCCTCATCTCCTCGACGCTGCTCAGCCGCATCGTCACGCCGGTGATGTACCTGCTGCTGGCGCGCCCGCGCAGACGGCGGCGGCGCAGACCCTTCGCTCAGCTCTTCAGCCGGTAACCCGTCCGGAAGATCCACCAGACGATCGCGAGACAGAGCGTCAGGAAGCCGAACATCGCCATCAGGCTGAGTTCGACGCTCACGTCGCCCTTGCCGAAGAAGCTCCAGCGGAACCCGCTCATCAGATAGACGATCGGGTTGAACAGCGTTGCCGTGCGCCACGCGGCGGGCAGCATGTCGATCGAATAAAAGGCGCCGCCAAGGAATGTGAGCGGCATCACCACGAGCAGCGGAATGATCTGCAGCTGCTCGAAGCTCTTCGCCCATATACCGATGATGAAGCCGAAAAGGCAGAACGTCACGGCGAGCAGCACCATGAACAGCAGCATCCACAGCGGATGCACGATGTCGATGTCCACGAACAGGTTCGCGGTCGCGAGGATCACGATGCCGAGGATCACCGATTTCGTCGCCGCCGCCCCCACATAGGCGAGCACGGTCTCGAACGCCGAAATCGGCGCAGAGAGCAACTCGTAGATCGTTCCCGACCACTTCGGCATGTAGATGCCGAACGAAGCGTTGGAGATGCTTTCGGTCAGCATCGTCAGCAGCATCAGCCCCGGCACGATGAAGGCGCCGTAAGGCACCGTGCCCACTTCCTGCATCCGTGAGCCGATCGCCGAGCCGAACACGATGAAGTAGAGCGTCGTCGTGATCACGGGGGTGATGAGGCTCGTCCAGACCGTGCGCCGGAAGCGCGCCAGCTCGAACTTGTAGATCGCCCACACGGCGTGGCGGTTGAAGATCATGACCGCGCCTCCTGCCGTTCCGTCACAAGGCCGACGAAAATATCCTCGAGTGAACTCTGCTCCGTATTCAGATCCTTGAAGCCGAGCCCGATATCGCTCATCCGCCGCAGCAGCGAAGGCACGCCCGTGCGCTCAGCGTTCGCGTCGAATTCATACTCGATCTCGTTGCCGTCCGCCTTCAGCTTCAGGCTCCACTCGCCCAGCTCCGGCGGAAGCGCGGCGAGCGGCTCGGTAAGGTTCAGCGTCAGCGTCTTGCGGCCGAGCTTTTTCATCAGCGCAGCCTTGTCCTCCACGAGGATCAGCTCGCCCTTGTTTATCACGCCCACGCGGTCGGCCATCTCTTCGGCCTCCTCGATGTAGTGCGTGGTGAGGATAATGGTGACGCCGCGCTCGCGAAGCCCGCGCACGAGGTTCCACATATCACGCCGCAGCTCCACGTCGACACCCGCGGTCGGCTCGTCGAGGAACAGGATTTCCGGCTCGTGGCTCAGAGCCTTCGCGATCATCACGCGGCGCTTCATGCCGCCCGACAGCTCGAGGATTTTCGAATTGCGCTTTTCCCAAAGCGACAGGTCTTTCAGGATCCGCTCGATCAGCGCCGGGTCCGGCGCCCGCCCGAACATGCCGCGGCTCAAGTTCACCGTCGCCCACACGGTTTCGAACGCATCGGTGTGCAGTTCCTGCGGCACCAGCCCGATCTTCATCCGTGCCGCACGATAGTCGCGCTGGATATGATGCCCATCGGCAATCACCGTACCCGCCGTGGGCGTCACGATTCCGCAGACGATCGAGATCAATGTCGTCTTACCTGCGCCGTTCGGCCCGAGCAGCGCGAAGATCTCGCCCTTGCGGATTTCAAGGTCGACCGACTTCAGCGCCGTGAAGCCGCCCGCGTAGGTTTTGGAAAGGCCGGAAATGGAAAGCACGGACATGCGATGTGTTTAGACGGTTTTCAGCGAACGCAAAACCGTCTGCACTCACGCACCGAGAAGCGCCGAACCTTTGGGTACGAAAACCGCATCGATCGTCGAAAGTCTGCCGCTGCGTCCGAACTGGAGCATGTCCGTGATGTCGAACATTCGGAAACCGTAATCGTCCAGCGCCGAGATGAAAGTCGCGAAATCGTATCCACCCTCGTACCGCTCTGCCACGGAAACCTCGGCGATGAGGCATTGCACATCCGGCAACAGACCCGTCGCCCCCGCCAACACCTCCAGCTCGAAACCCTCCGAGTCGACTTTCAGAAGGTAAGGTTTCGGCCATGCTGTTCGGTCGAACGAATCCAGGCGTTTGACCGGCACGGTCACGGTGCGCGTCTCGCGCGTCCATCCGCGGCGTGCGAACTCGTCAACCTGACGTGTCGATGGCTTCGACATCGTGGAACTGGTCGGACGGCGCACATTCAGGTTGAGCACCATTTCAGACGCAGCGCGCCCTGCAGCCGCGAAATGAACTTCCCCCCGGCGGGGAGCCATCAGTTGATCGATGGGTTCCCGAAATCCCTCATTGGGCTCCACGAGTACCGTGTACGCATCCGGAAAGCCGTCCATCAACCATGGGGTGCCGTATCCGACACCCACATCGATCACGGTTCCGGGGCTGAGACCCTTGGGGGTCATTGCCCGGAAAAACGCAGGCGCCTTCCGCAAAGGATGCTGGACATCCTTCAACTCATACTCACGCCGACGCAGCGTGTCCGTGAAGGCCCGTTTCAGAAACGTCTTCATCGCGGTCTGTCCAGAAATGCCCCGATGACAGTACCACTGGGGCCATAGACCGCAAAGCGAAGAGCGATCTAGCGAGCGAGTGTCACGATCAACGTCCGGTAATGATCGAGCGCGGGCCCGATGGCGTTCACTGGCACCCGTTCGTTGAGACCGTGGGCGTATTCGTCATCCGGC
This sequence comes from Sphingosinicella sp., assembly GCA_016793845.1. Taxonomy (GTDB): domain Bacteria; phylum Pseudomonadota; class Alphaproteobacteria; order Sphingomonadales; family Sphingomonadaceae; genus Sphingosinicella; species Sphingosinicella xenopeptidilytica. The sequence continues at coordinate 11,274 of JAEULI010000021.1, read as the reverse complement.
TTCATGAACAAGCCCGAAACCCCGTAGCTCGGGATGCCGGAGGCGCGGAAGAACAGGCTGTCGGTCGTGCCCGCCGACATGCTCGGGATGATCGAGAGCCCCTTCGCGCGTCCGTCCACGGCCTTGCGCAGCGCCGCGTCCAGCTCGGGCAGCAGCGGCGATGTGGAGCTTTGCGGAAACGGCTCGGGCAGCGTCACCACCACCGTGTCGCCCGCTAGCTGCTGCAGCCGCTGGCGCACCGCGTCCGGCGCCGTGCCGGGGAAGATGCGGCAGTTGATGTTGGCGACTGCGCGCTGCGGCAGCGCGTTTTCGGCGTGGCCGCCGTTTATCATCGTCGGCACGCAGGTCGTCCGCGTCGTCCCGATGTGCTCGGGGTACTTCGCGAGGATATCCGCCGCAGCCGTATCGTTCGGGTTGGCCGCGAAGCGTGCCATCGCCTCGCCCGCCTCGCCCGGAGTCCGCTTCGCCGACGCCGCGAAATAGGCGCGTGTCGTCTCGCTGGTTTCGGCAGGGAACGGCGCATCGGCGATCCGTTTCAGCGCGGCGCCCAGCATCAGGATCGCATTCTCGGCGCGCGGCGCGCTCGAATGGCCGCCCGGGTCGGTCACGGTCAGCTTGTAGTCGGCGTAAGTCTTCTCCGCCGTCTGCATCGTATAGTAGAGCGGCTTGCCGTCGGCGCCGAGCGTTCCGCCGCCGCCGTCGCCGTTCAGCACCATCGCCGCGTCCTTGTAGCGGGGCGCGATCGCCGCCACGGTCTTCTGCGCGGTTTCCTCGTCGCCGGTCAGGAACAGCACGATATCGCGGGAAGGTTTGAAGCCCTCGCGCTTCAGGCTCATCAGCGTCTGCACGAGCATCACGACATCGAACTTGTTGTCGCTGATACCGCGCCCGAACAGGTAGCCGCCGTCTTCAGCCATCACGAACGGGTCGCGTTCCCAATCCTCGCGCTTCGCCTCCACCACATCCATGTGCGCGTTGAGCACGATTGGCTTCTTCTTGCCCGCGCCCTTCCACGTCAGGATCAGCGAGGCGGTTTCGCCGAGCGGCTCGATGCTGATCTCGCTGTCCTTGAAACCGGCGCTCTTCAGTTCATCCGCCAGATAGGCCGCGTACACCGGCACCTGCCCACGTCCCGCGACGGTCGGAATAGCGATCGATTTACCGAGCATGGCCTTGGCGCCGTCGATCTGCGCGGGGGTTGCGGCCAGCGTCGGGGCAGCCGCCAGCAGGGCCGCGAGGACGAACGAAGTTCCGGTTTTCAGCATTCGAAGAATCTCCCACCTGTTTTACAGGTGTAAGAAATCGGTGCGTCAGTCGGCAAGCACTTTCAGCGGGTCGCCGACCAGCGTGTTCAGCCACTTGTCGGCAATGCGCGACGCCTCTTCGGGCGTGAAGCTCGAGGCATCGAGGCAGATTTCCAGCCAGAGCCCGTCCACGAGTGCCGTCACGCCGACAGCCGTCAGCCGCACGTCCACATCGCTCGCCTCGGGCCCCAGGATTTCCGCGACCATCCTCTCCACCGGCCGCCGGTGGCTCGCGTAGTTTTCGGTGTGAAGCTCGCGGATACGTGGGTCGCTCTTGATGAGGCTCCAGAAAGCGAGCCACGTCGCGAGAAGGTCCGGATCGGCAATCGGCGGCTTGAAGCTTGCCATCACGAAGGCGCGCAGCTGCTCGCGTGGGTCCGGCCCCGCCTTGTCCGCCGCCGCGATCATGTTCGCCACGAGCGTGTCGCCAACGTCGGCATAGGTTTCGGCGACAAGCTCGTCGATCCCCGCGAAATAGTGGCGCAGCAACCCCGCCGAAACACCCGCCTCCGCGCAGATCACCCGCACGGAGGTGCCGCCGATACCGTAGCGGGCAAGGCAGCGCGCGGTCGCCTCGATCAGGCTTTGGCGCCGAAAATCGGGATCCAGCCGTTGAAACTGCGCGCGTGCCAACATTACCCTCCCAAAGCTGCGAGGCTCCTATATCGGCGCGTTAACCATTTGTCGCGCCCTGTTGTACACCTTGTGCTGCTTTTTGACGGCGCACGAGCAGATAGACCGGAAGCCCCGCGATCAGCAGCACGAGCGCCCAGCCGTTCGCTTCGGCCCCTGCGCCCTGAAACGCCCATATCGCATAGATGAGGCCGAGCGATGTCAGAACGGCGAGCAGCGGCGTGGTCGTCAGCCGCCGCTTCAGCATCAGCCGGACCGCCGCGGCAGCCCCCGCGAAGTAGAGCACGAGCGTCGCGGAGGTGGAGAGCAGCGCCATGAACGTGAACAGGCCCGCCATGCTGCGCGTATAGTTCGAAAGCACCAGCACCGTGATGAGCGCGCCGCCGATCAGGATGCCGCGCACCGGCGTGCCGCGTGCGTTCACGTCGCGGAAGAGGTGCGGGAAATCGCCCTTCCGCGCCATGGCGAGCGGATACTCGCCCAGTATAAGAATCCAGCCGTTGATCGCGCCGATCGCGCTCACCGCGGCAAACAGCGCCACGGCGATTCCGGCGCCCGTTCCCCAGTAGCCGGCGATCACGTCCGCGAGCGGCGCGTTCGAATTGGCGACCACATCCGCGGGCATCAGCATGATCACCGCCGTGCAGACCGCGAAGTAGATGAGGCCCACGATAAATGTGCCCGCCATGGTGGCGCGCGGGATCGTGGTCTGCGGCCGGTCGACCTTGTCCTGCGGCACGCAGGCGGATTCGAAGCCGAGCATCGCCCACAGCGTCAGCGCGGCGGTCGCGCTGATTGCAGTCATCGAGATCGTCTCGGGCACATAGGGCGTCGCGGGCTCCGCCCCGCCCATAAGAACCACGGCCGCGATCCCCACGATGAGGGCGAGCGGCAGCAGCTTGAGCCCGAGCGTCAGCAACTGGAAGCGCCCGGCGGCGCCCGCCCCGCGCGTGTTGAGAATGATAAGCGCCCAGAGCAGCGACACGGCAAGCACGGCTGGGGCGCCCGCCGTCGCTGCAATGTCCGGCGCGAACGCGGTGAGGTAGCTGACACCGCCCGTCGCCAGCGCCGCGACGCCGACCAGAATGGAAATGATGTAAGACCAGCTGATGAGGAACGCGGGCAGATGCCCGAACGCCGCTTCCACGAAACCGTGCGGCCCGCCCGCGTGCGGCATCTCGCGCGCCATCGTCGCGAACACATAGGCGAGGCAGAGCGCCCCCCCGATGGTCAGCACCCAGCCGAACACGGCGTTCCAGCCGAAGGGTGCGAGGCTCGCGGGCAGCATGAAAACGCCCGAGCCGATCATGTTGCCCATGACCAGCGCGAGCGCCATCCAGAAACCGAGCGGCCGGACGGCGGGAGCTTTGGCGTTCATACGAAGCTCCCGCCGCGCGGTATCAGAACTTGGTGCCGACCTTGAGACCGATCGTCCGCGGCGTCGTCACGATCGTGTAGAACTTGCCGCCGATATCGGTCACGCCGTCCGGATCGCCGCAAACGCTTTCGCCGCACTGGATCGTGCGCGTCACCTGTCCGCGCGAGTCGAACAGGTTGCGGGCGTAGAGTTCCACCGTCCACGATCCGTTGGTCACGCCCGCGCTGACGTCCACTGTCGTGTAGGAGGGGAGCGAACCCACGATGCCGCGCTCGTAAAGGCGAAGATCGCTGGTGCGCTTGCCCTCGTAAACGAGGCCGCCCTGGAAATGCGCCTTGAGATCTGCCACCGGGAATTCGTAGCGCGCAAAGGCATTGCCCTTGAACTTCGCCGAGACCGGGAGACGCGTGCCGGAAGGCGCCAGCAATGCGTTCTCCTCCTCGTCCGGCCCCGCCAGCGTACAATCGAACTGCGGGTTGGCGATGAGACAGAAATCCGTGGTGCTCTGCGCATCGTTGTAGCTGAAGCCCGCGTTGAAGGTCAGGCCCTCCGATGCGCGGATGAAGATGTCGCTTTCGATACCCCAGATGCGCGCGTCACCGGCGTTGCGGACCTCGGTAAGGCCGTTCGCGCCAAGGAACGAGAGCTGGATGTTGGACCACTTCTCGTAATAGACGGCGCCGTTCCAGCGGAACGCACCGCCCGCCCACGTCGTCTTCCAGCCAAGCTCATAGTTGTCGAGCTCATCCGCCCCGTATGGCGGCAGCGTACCGCGCCGGTTGACGCCGCCCGGCCGGAAACCGCGCGACCATGTCGCGTAGACCAGCGCATCGTCCGTCAGCTTGTAGGTCGCGTTCAGCTTGTGGATGAAATCCGTGTCCGACGTCGTCTTGTCGAGGTTGGTGCAGGGGCTGCCCTTGATCGTCGGGGGAAGAATCTCGTCGTTCCCATCCCGGAAACACGCCGCAACACCCGTCCGGCTGCTGAAGCCGTCGCTGTATCCGAAGAAGCCTTCGAGCGAGTTCTTGTATTTGTAGACGCGGATACCGCCGCTCAGCGTCAGCTTCTCCGTCAGGTCGTAGGAAACTTCACCGAACGCCGCGTAGTCGCGGTCGATGCGCAGCTGCTTGGTCAGCCAGATATTGCTGTCCGTGCCCGGCACGGTGATCGCATCGGCAATGTTGTCGACGATGTAGTTCTGCTCGATGTTGTGCGACTGGCGTTGATAGAACACGCCGCCGATGAAGCGCAGCGGCTTATCGGCCGGTGAGGCGATGCGCAGTTCGTGGCTCTGCTTCGTAAAGCGATCGATGCCGATGATGTACTGGTTCGGGTTCACCAGATTATCGTCGTTGTCGTAGAACGAACCCCCGGCTTCGTAGAGCGCATCATAGAAATACGCGTAGTCGACATAGTCGGATTCGCTGTTGATCTTGCGCTTCATGTAAGCGCCCGCATAGGTCAGATCCCAGCTACCGATCTTGCCTTCGATGGTGAGCGCGGCCTGGAACCAGCGGTCGTTGTAGCGCTCCGGATTGAACTGCTGCACCTGCAGCTCGCCGAGCCCGGACTCCTGAGCGAACGAGCCATAGCTCTTCTGCTTCTGGCCCATCAGGGTCGGCAGTACGGTCCAGTTCTCGTTGAGATCGATCTCGAGCGCAATGCGGCCACCGTAGGTCTCGACGTCGTTATAGTCATCCTCCACGTACGGTGCGTTGTTGAAGGTAATCTCCGAAGTCGGGAAGGTCAGCGAGCCCGGAATATTGTCGATGTAGCCGCCGTCCTTGTCGTACCAACCGACGACACGCACCGCCGCATTGTCCGAAAGCGGCGCGTTGATGAAGCCTTCGAGGACATAGCCTTCCTCGCCGTGCGCGATCGTGTTCACCTCGGCATCGACTGCGCCGTAGAAGCCGCTCGTGTCCGGACGGTTGGTCACGATCTTCACCGTACCGGCCTGGCTCGACGCCCCATAGAGCGTGCCCTGCGGACCCGCGAGCGCCTCGACACGCGCGATGTCGTAGATGTGGATGTCGAGGTTGCCCTGGATGGTCGTGATCGGCTGCTCGTCGAGATACATGCCGACCGACGGCAGCGAGGTCGAATGGTTCGCATTCTCGCCCGAGGCGACGCCGCGGAAATAGACGTTCGAAGAGCCCGGCCCAAGCGATTGATAAGACAGGCTCGGCAGGTAGCGTGCGTAGTCGTCGAAATCCTGCACCTGAAGCTGCTGCAATTTCGCCGTTCCGAGCGCGACGACCGCGATCGGCACGTCCTGCAGGTTTTCCTCGCGCTTCTGCGCCGTGATGATGATAGTGTCGCCGATAACGTCCTGCGCTTCCTGTGCAAGCGCCGGTGCCGTCAGCATGGTGGAGCCAAGCAGCACGCCACTGGCGACTGCAGCCCTGATCGTCACATGATTTCGCAGGTGCACCCTTTTCCCCCTCTCAGCTTTTGCTGTCCCGGGCGGAATGGTGAACGTGCGTGGAACAGCGGTCAATTCGGGTCCCGCGGCTTTGTTATACAGATGTCATATTGCTGGCCGGGCGTCACATTATTGCAACAGCGAAGCGACCTGCGGCACCTCCGGATACGCCGTGAGCGCGGGCCCCAGACTCGCCTTCAGGGGTTCCAGCCACGGCGCGAACGCCTGCCATTGCTCCATGCCTTCGCGGTTGATCGGGCGCCGCACCTGTTCGGAACTCGCCGTGCGCACGGCGCGCTCGTTTTCGAAGAAACGCAGGCACGCGGGATCGAACGGCACGCCGACATAATCCAGCAGCCGCCGCACCTCGCCTTCCGTATCCTCGATCATGTCTTCGTAGAAAACCCGGTGCACACGACCCGGAAGCGCGTCGTCGATCACTGCCATCATCGCCACATAATCGCGATAGTAACGGCCGAGGTCGGAAAGGTCGTAGCTGAAGCCCTGCCCCCGCGCGAAATGCTGCTTGAAGTTCGAAAAGCAGCAGCCGAGCGGATGCCGGCGGGCATCGATGATCTTCGCGTTCGGGAGGATCAGGTGAATGAAGCCGGCGTGCGCCCAGTTGTTCGGCATCTTGTCGATGAACAGTGGTCTGTCGGTCTTGCGGTGGATGCGCGTGCGTTCCAGATATTCGGCACCGAGTTCGGCGAATGCCTCGGCGGGCAGGTCCCCAAGGCACGCGGGATAGGCAGTCTCCTCGTCGCGCATCTTGCGGCCGCCGAGCCGCCGCGCCATCGCCGCGATGTCCGGCAGCTCCTGTGTCCCCTCGATCATCGGGTGCGACGAGAGAATCTGCTCGATCAGCGTCGATCCCGCGCGCGGCATTCCAAGGACGAAAACCGGATCGGGCGCAGGATTGCCCTGCCCGCCGCGCGCGGCGAAGAACGCCGTATCCATCATCGCCGCCGCGCTGCGAACGAGGCTGCTGATTTCGCCGGAATCATAATCGAGCATCGCCTTCCGCAGCGCGTTGCCCTTCAGATAGTGACCGAACGAGCCCGCGTGATCCTTCGCATCCTCCAGCGCCTTGCCGAGCGCGAAATGCAGGTGGAAGCGATCGTCCTCGCTGATGCCGCCGCCTTCCAGCGCACCCTGCATCGCCGCGATGTCGGCATCCGTGAAATGCACGGTCTTCAGGTTGGCAAGGCTCCACCACACCTCGCCGAGCCCCGGCGCGCGTTCGATCGCCTTGCGGTAGGCGGCGATCGAATCCGCCTGCCGGCCCACGGTTTTCAGCACGTGGCCATAGCTCATCCACACGCGCGGCTGCGCCGGGTGGCTGGCAAGCACGGATTCGTAAAGCGCGATCGCTTCCTCATAGCCGCCGATCCGCCCAAGCGCCGCAGCTTTGAGGTTGCGGTGCGCCGCATTGTCGGGGTCGCCCGCCAGCAGCTGGTCGAGCTCCGCAACGGCGTCGGCGGGATTGTTCTGCCGGTACAGCACGGTCGCAAGGTTGGCGCGCGCCGCCACGAACGCGGGCGCCAGTTCCAGCGCGCGGCGCAGCAGCTTTTCGGCATCCCCGTAGCGCCCGAGCCGCCCGGCGATCTCCGCCATCATGCGGATCGCCGCGACGTCCGTCGGCTTTTCCTTCAGCCGCGCACGCAGGATGCGTTCGGCGATCGGGATATTGTTGTCGAGGAGCGCAGCGGCGGCCTCGACAAGCACCGGGTCGCGCGTCGAAGCCTGGATCGCGCCCAGTTCGGCCTCCTCGGCGGCCGTGTCTTCACCCATGCCGCGCAGCGCAGCGCCGAGCGCGCGCAGGGCATCGGCGTTGCCGGGATGTGTTTTCAGGAAGGTGCGGGCGCGTTCGGCGCGCTCGTGCAGGTTCGGTGCGGTCGACATGCGCCTGAACGTGCTGAGCCGCGCGTTTCCGGTCAAGCCGCCAGTCGAGGGCTTACTGCCTATCGGAAAAACCGATACCCCCTGCTCCAGCAAATCCCTCTGGCCAAGTGCCTAATGCCCGCGCAGTATGGAGGCCAGACGGGGGTTTATCCGATCATGTCAGCCGAAATTACCAACTGGATCAACGAACGCGGTATCAGCGAGGTCGAGTGCATCGTCCCCGACATGAACGGCATTCAGCGCGGCAAGGTTCTGCCCGCGGGCAAGTTCCTGAAGTCGCTTACGGACCAGACGCTCCGCATTCCGGGCAGCGTCTACACGGTCACCGTCACGGGCGAATATCCGGACGATATCAATTCCATCATCCCGGACTACGATCCCGACATGGTGATGGTGCCGGACCCGACGACGATCCGCGAGGCGCCGGGTTTCAAGACGCCGACCGCCTATGTGATCGCCGACGCCTTCACGCGCGAGGGCAAGCCCCTCGCCATCGCGCCGCGCATGATCCTGAAGAAGGTTCTGCACCTCTATGAGCGGCGCGGCTGGAAGCCGGTGATCGCGCCGGAGCTGGAATTCTATCTCGTCTCGAAGAACCTCGATTCCGACTTTCCGCTCACGCCGCCTGCCGGCCGCTCGGGCCGCTCGGAAACCGCGAGCCAGCCTTATGGTCTCGAAGCCCTCGGCGAGTTCGAGGACATTATCGAGCACATCTACGACTTCTGCGAGAAGGCCGAGCTCAACATCGACACGATGATCCACGAGTCCGGCGCCGCGCAGCTCGAGATCAACTTCGTCCACGGCGATCCGCTTGCGCTCGCCGATCAGGTGCTGCTCTTCAAGCGCATCGTCCGGCACGTAGCGCTGGAGCACGGCGTCTACGCCACCTTCCTCGCCAAGCCGATGTCGGACCAGCCCGGCAGCTCGATGCACATCCACCAGTCGCTGCTCGATAGCGATACGGGCCGCAACCTGTTCACCACGCCGCAGGGCCGCGACAGCGCGCTCTTCCGCAGCTACATCGCCGGCCTCGTCCGCCTGCTGCCGCAGATCACGCCGATGTTCGCGCCGAACGTCAACTCGTTCCGCAGGATGCGGCCGGATAGCGACGCGCCGATCAACGTGCAGTGGGGCAGCGACAACCGCTCCTGCGGCCTGCGAATCCCGGTTTCGGACGCGAAGAACCGCCGCATCGAAAACCGCCTCCCCGGCGCGGATTCGAACCCCTATCTCGCAATCGCGGCATCGCTCATCTGCGGCTATGTCGGCATGACCGAGCGGATGCAGCCGCCGAAGATCATGCAGGGCAGCGCCTACAACCGCGCGCGCACCCTGCCGCGCACGCTCGAAAGCGCGCTCGATCGCTTCAGCCACTGCAAGGCCGTGCGTAATCACCTCGGCGAGGATTTCTTCGACGTGTTCTACGCGATCAAGGAATCGGAGCTGTACGCGTATCAGTCGGTGATCAGTTCCTGGGAGCGCGAACACCTCCTGCTGAGGGTCTGATCTTGGCAGAACCGCACGCGCCGTCGTACTACGCCGCGACCGCAAACGCCTTCCCGGCCCAGCCGCAGCTTGCCGGCAGCACGGCCGCAGACGTCTGCGTCGTCGGCGGCGGCTACACCGGCCTCTCCGCCGCCCTCTCCGCCGCCGAAGCCGGCTACGCCGTCACCCTCGTCGAGGCGCACCGTATCGGTTGGGGCGCTTCGGGTCGGAACGGCGGCCAGATGATCCCCGGCCTGCGCTGGTCCGCCACCGATCTCGTGGAGCGCTTCGGCCAGGAAACCGCCCAGCGGCTTTTCAGCGTGGGCAATACGGCGCGGGCGCGCGTCCACGATCGCATCGCCCGGCACGGCATCGCCTGCGATCTCCGCCACGGCCACTTCACCGCCGCCTGCAAACCCGCCGACCTCGCCGCCATGGAGCGCGAGCTTGAATGCCTCGACTATGTGATGGGCTACGACGCCGCGCAGCTCGTGCTTCCCGAGCAGACCGCCGGGATCGTCTCCGCGAAGGGCTATCACGGCGGCATCTACGATTCGGCGGGCGGCCACCTCCATCCGCTGAACTATGCGCTCGGCCTCGCCGAAGCCGCGCGCGCGGCCGGCGTCCAGTTCTATGAAGGCTCGCCCGTCACCCATGTCACAGGTGGCGACCGCCCCACCGTCAAAACCGCGCACGGCAGCGTTTCCGCGCGCTACGTGGTCCTCGCCTGCGATGCCTTCATGGGCGAGGTCGACGCCGACCTCGGCCGCTACACGATGCCGGTCGCGAACTACAATATCGCGACGGAACCGCTCGGCGAGGACCGCGCCCGCGCGCTCATCCCGTCAGGCGCGGCAATCTCCGAAAGCCGCTTCGTCCTCAACTACTACCGCCTCTCCGCCGACAACCGCCTGATCTTCGGCGGGGGCGAAAAATACACGCCGCGCCCGCCGCGCGACGTCGCCGGGTTCGTGCGGCCTTACATGGAGGCCGCGTTCCCAAGCGTCAAAGGCATCGGCATCGACTATGCGTGGGGCGGGCTCGTCGGCGTCACCATGAACCGGCTTCCGCACTTCGGCCACAAGGGCAACATCTTCTACGCGCACGGCTATTCGGGCCACGGCGTGCTGCTCACCACCCTCGCGGGCGAACTGATCACGGAGGCGATGCGCGGCACCGCCGAGCGTTTCGACCTGTTCGCGTCGCTGCCCGTGAAGCCCTTCCCGGGCGGGCCGCTGCTGCGCCACCCACTCTATGTCGCCGGAATGCTCTGGTATGCGCTGAGGGACCGGCTGTGAGCGCGCGCGCCGCCATCGCCCGCATGATCGCGGACGAGACCGCGCGCTTCACTGCCGCGAACCCGCGCTCCGCTGCGCTCGCGAAGGATGCCGCGCGGCACTGGCATCGCGGTGTGCCGTTCCACTGGATGCTCGATTGGGGCACGCCCTTCCCGCTCTTCGCCGCGCGGGCTGAGGGCTCACGCCTGTGGGACGTCGACGGCCACGTCTACGACGATTTCTGCCTTGGCGACACCGGCTCGATGTTCGGCCACTCCCCCGTGCCAGTCGCCGCCGCGATCGCACGGCAAGGCGCGCAGGGCCTCACCTTCATGCTGCCGACCGAAGATGCCGTCGCGGTCGGCGACCTGCTCGCAGAGCGCTTCGGCCTCCCCTTCTGGCAGATCACGTCCACCGCGAGCGAAGCGAATCGCGCCGTCATCCGCTGGTGCCGGGGCATCACGGGGCGCGACAAGATCATCGTCTTCAACGGCTGCTACCACGGCGCGGTCGATGACGTGTTCGTCGATCTCAGGAATGGCGTACCCGAGCTTCGCCGCAGCCTCGTCGGGCAGGTCTACGACATGCGCGAACACACGCGCGTCATCGAGTTCAACGATCTCTCCGCGCTCGAAGCGGCGCTGGCGCCGGGCGATGTCGCGTGCGTGCTTACTGAACCCGCGCTCACCAACGTCGGCATGGTGCTGCCCGATCCCGGCTACCTCGAAGCGCTCCGGGACCTAACCCGCCGCCACGGCACGCTGCTGGTCTTCGACGAGACGCACACGATCTCCACCGGCCCCGGCGGCTGGACAGGCACACACGGCCCCCTGCCCGACCTGTTCGTCCTCGGCAAACCCGTTGCCGGCG
>JAEULI010000077.1 GCA_016793845.1 Sphingosinicella sp. | reverse complement strand
CGGTTGAGCATGCATTCCGACTGCGCGATGATGACCTTGGGGCCTTTCTCGGGCGTGGTCAGGGCCTCGCGCAGCGTATCGCGCACCCGCTTGATGTCATAGGTGCGTTCGATCGTGCGTACCCACGCCCCGCCGACGCCGCGAATGGCACGCTCGATCGGGTTCCGCGTCTCGCGCCGATTGTTGTCTGCGCGAGAAGAAGGGATATCCTGGCCGCCGGTCGCCGCCGAATAGCCGTTGTCGACAACGATGGTGACGGTGTCGTCCTTGTTGAACACCGCGTTGCCGATGCCAGAGGTGAGGCCGTTGTGCCAGAAACCGCCGTCGCCCATGATGGCGATCGCGCGTTTTCCTTTCGGCTTGAAGGCGGAGGCCCCCGCCGATCCGAGACCGTAACCCATCGTCGTGTTGCCGATGTTGAAGGGCGGCAGGATCGAGAACAGGTGGCAACCGATGTCGGCGGAAACATGCGCCGGGCCAAGTTCGCGTTCGAGCAGTTTCATTGCCGTGAACACCGGCCGTTCCGGGCAGCCCGTGCAGAAGCCCGCCGGGCGCGGCGGGATCTGCCGGGCGACCGGCGCGGGCAGGGGGTCTTCCGCCGTTTTCGGCGGCGCGATCTCGGGCGCCCATGCGTGCAGGAAATCGGCAAGCCCTTTGCGGATCACCTGCGCGCTGTATTCCCCGGCGCGGGGCAGAATATCCTTGCCGACGATGCGGCAATCGAGGCCCGCGCGGCGCACGAGCGTATTCAGCTCATGCTCGATGAATTCCGGCTGGCCTTCCTCGACAACCAGCACCGCGCGTTTGCCCCGGCAGAAGGCGCTTACCTCGTCGGGGATCAGCGGATAGGTGACGTTCAGGCAATAGATCGGCAGCGCGCTGTCGCCGAAGGCATTCGAGAGCCCGGAGAGTTCCATCGCGCGGTTGAGATTGTTGTAAAGCCCGCCCTGCACGATGATGCCGATGCCGTGCGTCGCATCCGGCCCGAACCATTCGTTCAGATGGTGGTCGCGCACAAAAGCGATACCGGCCGGCCAGCGCTTTTCGATCTTCTCCACCTCGTGCAGGAAATTCGCAGGCGGTAGAACGATACGGTTTGTGTCGCGCTGCGGCGCCGCGGCCGCCTCCGCCACCGTCAGCTTCGGCCGCACGTTATCCTTTGCCGTGAACGATCCCGTCATGTGGCAGGACCGCACACGCAGTTGCAGCATCACCGGCGTGCTAGACGCTTCGGAAAGCGCGAAGCCCTGTTCGACCGCCGCAACAATGCTCGGCAGGTTGGGGCGAGGATCGAGCAGCCAGATCTGCGATTTCATCGCGAAGGCGTGCGTGCGCTCCTGCATGATGGAGGAGCCTTCGCCATAGTCTTCGCCGACGATGACAAGCGCGCCGCCATTCACACCGCCCGACGCGACGTTGGAAAGCGCGTCCGATGCGACGTTCGTGCCGACCACGGATTTCCACACGACCGCGCCGCGCAGCGGATAATTCACCGAAGCGGCCAGCATCGCGGCCGCGCTCGCCTCCGATGCGCTCGCCTCGAAATGCACGTCCAGGCTTTCGAGGAGGTCGCTCGCATCCGCGAACACGTCCATCAGGTGACTGATCGGCGAACCCTGATAGCCGCCCACGTAAGCCACGCCCGATTGCAGCAATGCCTTGGTCACGGCGAGGATGCCTTCGCCGGTGAACGTCTCGCCGTTCCCGGCGGTCAGTTTCCGTGCTTCAGCAACGAACGAACGCTCGGCCACTGCTCACGCCTCGACGAGCGCGAGCACGCGCAGGGGACTCCCCGAGCCGCCGCGAATCTTCAGCGGCGGGCAGACGAGCATGGCGCCTGTTGCAGGGAGCTGGTCGAGATTCTGCAGGCATTGCAGGCCATAGCGCCCGGCGCCGTGAAGCAGCGTGTGCGCGGGGTAGGCGGGCGTCAGCAGATGCGCCTGCCCGGCATCGGTGCCGATCGTCTCAACGCCGAAGCCGAGAACGTCCCGCGCGATCAGATATTCGATCGCATCGGTCGCCGGGCCGGGCGTGTGCGCGCCGTCTTCGCGGCGATTGGTGTAGGCGTCCACGTCGCGCTTGGACCAGTCGGACCGGAACAGAACCCAGCTTCCCGCCGGGATCGGGCCGTTTGCGGCTTCCCAGCCCTTCAGATGCTCGGCGGTCAGCAGGAAATCGGGGTCAGCGGCGCATTCGCGGGAAAAGTCCAGAACGACCACGGGCGCGACGAAATTCGCCGCAGGCACCGCGTCGACCGTGTTGTCCGGCAGGTCGCGGCCGCTCACCCAGTGGACCGGCGCATCGAAATGCGTGCCGGTGTGCTCGCCCACGGTGAAATTGTTCCAGTGCCACGCGACGCCGCGGTCGTCGTAGCGCGAGATTTCCTGCCGCGAGAATGCCGCCGTCTGCCCGAACGGTTCAGGCAGAACCAGCAGCGGCGTGTCTTCCGAAAGCGTCTGCGTCAGATCGACGACCTTGATGTCGCCGCGTGACAACGCCTGTGCAAGCCCTGCGAGAATCGGCGCGCTGGACATAATCCCTCCTCCAGATCATGAAGCGGTACTATGCTTCGATAAACTTGCATATGCAAGTAAATTCGGTTGCGCGTCGAAGGAGTTCAAAGTGGCCGAGGATTTGCGTGCCCATGGCGATCCGGGATCGGATGACTTCCGGGTGGATAACTATCCGTTCTACCTGCTGAATCGCACGGTCAGCCGCTACAACGTCATCATCGAGGCGGAACTCCGCGCCATCGGCATCGATATCCCGACATGGCGCGTGCTCATGATTTTGGGGGAGGCGGAGCCGCAGTCGATCGGCCAGGTCGCGAAGCTCGCGGTCATCAATGTTTCCACGCTGATGCGTGTTGTGGAGCGGATGGAGAAGGCGGGCCTCGTCGAAACGCTACCGTCCGCCACGGACGGGCGCGTGACGACGCTGGCGATGAAGCCTTTGGGCCGCGAAAAGCTGAAGGCGGCTCGGGCCGTCACGGCGCCGCTCTACAGGCGCCTGATCCGGGGCTTCTCGGCCCCGGATTTCAGGCGCCTGATCGAGCTTCTGAACCGCCTGCAGCAAAATCTGGAATAGAGATTTGCGGAATCGCCGCATCAACCCTTGGGAACCTTCGCGGACCCAGCGCCTTGTAACCGGGTAAAGGGTCAGTATCCGAGGAGGTTATGGCGACTCCCGAGCAGCGCGGTGCAGGCGCGGATGGGCCCCATGCCCTGCCGCTGCGGGCATGGCGGGAAATCCTTTTCCGTGTCTGGCAGGGGAACGCCACGCACAACCTGTCGCTGATGGCGGCGGGTGTCGCTTTCTATGCGTTCCTGTCGTTCGTTCCCCTGCTCGGCGCGCTCGTGATGAGTTATGGCCTCGTCGCCGATCCTGCCGCCGTTGCCGATCACATGCGCCTCATCATCGAACTCGTGCCGACCGAAGCGGCCCGGCTTATCTACGAACAATTGCTCAACCTCACCCGTGCGGCTGCAACGGCAAAGGGCCTCGGCCTCGCCATCGCCATCGGCATTTCGATCTTCGGCGCAAGCCGCGCCGCGCGCGCCGTGATGACGGCGCTGAACGTCATCTACGAAGAGCGGGATACGCGCGGCATCGTTCGTGGTGCGGCGGTTTCGGCCATTCTCGTGGTCGGCGCCGTGTTCCTCGGCATCTTCGGCCTGCTCGCGGCCTCGGCGCTGGGCTTCGCGCGCGAACTTGCCGAAGGGTTGGGGCCGGTCGCCGCGCTTGCGATGCGGATCGTCACGTGGGTGTGCGCGGGGGTTTTCTGCAGCTTCACCATCGCGGCCATGTATCGTTTCGCGCCGCACCGGGCGGACGCGCGCTGGCGGTGGCTGACGATTGGATCGCTGCTGGCGACCGTGATGTGGCTTGTCGCGACGCTGGGTTTTGGCGTCTACGTCGCCGAATTCGGGTCGTATCAGACGACCTACGGGTCGCTTGGCGCGGTCGTGGTGCTGCTGATGTGGCTCTATGTTTCCGCCTATGCGGTGTTGCTCGGCGGGCTGATCAACGCCGAGGCCGAGCGCCAGACCGCGTGCGATACGACGACAGGCGCGCCGCGCCCGATCGGCCGGCGCGGGGCCGCCGTGGCCGATATGAGCGTGGCTGCGGATATCTACCCCGCGCATGGACGCGCCCGGCGATAGGGCAAAACCGTGCCGCCGCCGGAGGCTTGCACTCCATGACGGATTGATTATATACCGCTCGATATGGAAACGGTCGCAACCCCCGTCAAAGGACGTCCGCGCGAGTTTTGCGTCGATATGGCGCTTGCCGCCGCGCTCCGCGTGTTCTGGAGCAAGGGCTACGAAGGCGCGTCGCTCAACGACCTCACCGAGGCAATGGGCATTACGCGCCCCAGCCTCTATGCGGCCTTCGGCAACAAGGAGGCGTTGTTCCGCAAGGCGCTCGATCTCTACGAGACCGAGAAGCTGGCCTACGTGGGCAAGTCGCTGGCGGAGCCGACTGCGCGCGGGGTCGCCGAACATTTGCTGCGCGGCAGCATGGAAAATCAGACAAGCACCTGCGAGCCGCATGGCTGCCTCGGCGTGATCAGCTCCGTCGCGTGCGGAGAGGAGGCCGAGTGCATCCGCCTCGAGGTGCTGGAGCGCGGCAAGGTCGCGCGGCGTGCGCTCGTCGAACGCTTTGAACGCGCGAAGGTGGAAGGCGATCTCCCCGAAAGCGTGGATGTGGAGGGGCTGACCAGCTTTCTCTACGCGCTTTTGCAGGGCATGGCGGTTCAGGCCGGGGCGGGCGCGACGCGCGCCGACCTTGAGCGGATGATCGATACCAGCATGATCATGTGGCCTTCGAAATAACAGCTTCAGCGTACCGCCAATAAATATTTATCGACCGGTACAAAAAGCTGTTGACGCACCGCAGCACGGTTTATATACCTAGAGGTACAGAAGGTGGACGGTCATCCCGACCGGCTACGGCATCGAAAGGAAACCGATGCGACACTGCGATATTCACAAGGGCTGACACCGGGCGTCAACGTCCGCAACCTGAAAATCCATAGCCGACGATTGCCGGGCAGGGCCTTTCGCGCTGCGTGAGGCCGTGTGCCCGGCAATCATCATCCCAAACCGACGCCGCGACGAGATGCGGCGAACGAAGGCGCGCGCGCCTTGATCAAGGAGACTTGCACCATGGCCTATCTCGCCTTCACGGATGTTCTCGGCGCTGCGGCTCCGGCCATTCCCCAGTCCCAGCCCTTACCCCCGTCCCCCGCTGCCGATCGTCCCAAGGCCCGTTTCTCGGCCCTGGAATGGTCGGTGGTCGCCCTCGCCGAGCGCGACACCCTCTCGACGCTGCAATCTCCCGGCCGCGTCGCCGTCGCGCTCGGCACCCTCTTTGGAAGCCGGCCCAATCCGCAACTCGCTGATTCGAAGCTCGAAGCGCTGCGCAAGATCGCCGTGCTCACGTGGCATCAGGGCTATCATATCGCCGAGTCCGCAATCCGCGGCTTCCTTGGCGCTGGCTTCACCCAGGATCACTACGCGCTGCTTGCGAGCAGCATCACCAATGCACGCGCCCGCCGCGACCGAAGGAATTCCCGATGAATATGATGACCAAGATCGAAGCCGACGCCGCGGCACCATCGCCCGTACGGCGCAGGTTCTCGGAACGCCCGCTTTGGCAGCATCTTTCCGCAGCCGCACTCCCGGTGATCGCTGTCGTGGCGGTCGGCATTCTGAACCGTGAATCGCCCGCGATCGCGGCGGCACCGCCGCCCACGGTCACCATCGCCGCGCCGCTCGTGCGCGATGTGACCGAGTGGGACGACCATGTCGGCCGGTTCGAGCCTTCAAGCAGCGTCGAAGTCCGGCCGCGCGTTTCGGGCGCCGTGACTGCGGTTCACTTCACCGACGGCGCGATCGTGCAGAAGGGCCAGTTGCTCTTCACCATCGATTCACGGCCATTCACCGCTTCCCTTGCCGAAGCCCGCGCCGGAGCCGCGCAGGCGCGGAGCGACGTTGCCCTCGCAGAGGCCGATCTCGAACGCGCCAACCGGCTCCTTGCCGACGATGCCGTTTCACAAAGTGATCTCGATCGTCTCGCCGCCCGCGTCCGTGCCGCCCGCGCGTCGCTCGCGGCAGCCGACGCCCGCATCGGGGCCCGCGCGCTGGACGTTCAGTTCACCGAAGTTCGCGCGCCGATCACCGGACGCATTTCGGACCGCCGCGTCGATGCGGGCAATATCGTCTCCACTGCCGATTCCGGCGGCGGCACCCTGCTCACCACGATCAATGCGCTCGATCCGATCTACTTCACGTTCGACAGTTCAGAAGCGCTGTTCCTGAAAGCGCAGCGCGATCGGCAGAAGGCGGGCAGCGCGCAGCAGGTCGAGATCCGGCTGCAGGACGAAACCGGCTACACCTGGAAGGGTCATGTCGATTTCACCGACAATGGGATCAGCGCCCAGTCCGGCACGATCCGCGCCCGCGCCGTGGTCGCCAATCCGGACTATTTCCTTACCCCCGGCATGTTCGGCAACATGCGGCTGACGGATGGTTCGCCCGCCCGCGCGCTGCTCGTTCCCGATGCCGCCGTCCGCACCGATCAGGCGCGCAAGGTGGTCTATGTAGTCGGCAAGGATGGCACCGTCGCCGCGCGCGAAGTCTCGCCCGGTCCGCGCATCGGCAGCCTGCGCAGCATCCGCGCGGGTCTCTCGGCCGAGGACAAGGTCGTGATCCAGGGCCTCCAGATGGTGCAG
>JAEULI010000005.1 GCA_016793845.1 Sphingosinicella sp. | reverse complement strand
GCGACGGCGCGCCAGCTTGGCCTGCTGTGGGGTGTCCATGCCGTACACACGCGCGATGTGAACGACTTCGAGGAAATGGTGAGCAAAGCGAAACGCATGGCACTGCGCGCAAGCGTGGCGGGCAGCGGCGACCGTATCATCATCATGGCCGGCGTGCCCTTCGGCACACCGGGGTCCACGAACGTGCTCCACATCGCGAGACTTACAGGCGACGAACTCAAGAGCCGGAAATAAGCCGCGGAAAGTCAATCACCGCGCGTGGGAAACCACGTGCAGGAAATTGTTTCGCCCCCGTCGTTTTCATTTTGACGCTTATATGACGGCCGCCCTGTAGCCGTGCACCATAAGGCACGATTTCGGGACGTTTCATCATGCGAAAACTTCACGGCGACCTGCTGTTGCTTGGTGTGGGATCAGCAGGACTTGCGCTGTTCGCGACACCGATTCTGGTCGCAGCACCCGCGGTCGCAGGACCGCCCTGCCAACCTCAGAGCGAGATCCCGAGCGCCGTCAGCGCGGCCCTCGCCCGGTCCGCACTGGTGAACACGTGACCGCGATAGCCTGCCGCTTCCGCGGCGGCGATATTGTCGTCGCGGTCGTCGATGAACAACGCGCGCGCCGGGTCCACCGGAAAGCGGCGCTTCGCCAGCGCGAAAATGGCGGGATCAGGCTTCACCAGCCGTTCCTCGCCCGACACGATGATGTCGCGGAAGCGTGCGAACGCCGGCTCGGTTGAGGCGAATCGAGGCCAGAACTCATGCGAGAAGTTGGTGATGCCGTAGAGCGGCACGCCCCGGTCGGCGAGCGCGTGCACCAGTTCGATCATGCCATCCACCGGCCCCGGCAGCGTTTCCAGCCAGCGCGGCACATAGGCTTCGATGAGCGCGCGTTCCTCGGGGAAGGCCGCAACGAGTTCAGCGGTGGTTTCGGCGGCGGGCCGCCCGGCGTCGTGCTGGAAATGCCATTCCGGGGTCACGACATTGGCGCAGAACCATTCGAGCCGGTCCCGGTCCGGGATCAGCTTTTCGTAGAGGTAGCGCGGATGCCAGTGATAAAGAACGCCGCCGACATCGAAGATGACGGCGTCGATCGAAGCTTCGGCCAGCAGCGGAAGATTCAGCCCCGAAAGACTAACCTTGGCGCGCCTTGAAGCGGCGATTCGTCTTGTTGATCACATAGGTGCGGCCGCGGCGGCGGATGACGCGGCAATCGCGATGACGTCCCTTCAGGGACTTGAGGCTGTTCCGGATCTTCATGTTTTCCGCCTGCGAAACTGATTCTGGTGCTGTTCAAGAGCGCGCGTCCCTACGGGGCAAACCTTTCGAAGTCAAGGCTTCCGGCTTGCCCCCCGGTCGTCGCCGAACCCCAGACGCTCGGCGACCGTATCGATGTCGGCGCCCTTCGGCACGATCAGCCACGTGCCCGGGTTTGCGGCGTTCATGGCGACCACACCGTTCTTCGGGCAGATATCGAGACAGCCGACTTCGGCGATGCCGACCCCGGCCTTGCGGCCCTTGCCGCCGATTCCCTTGGCCCGAAGCGCTTTTGCCAGCGATTTCCGGCCGTTTTTCCCGAAACCTCCGCCAAGCTTTCTGGAGCACTTCCTGCAGATCAGGATGGTGGCTTCCCACTGGGCCGAGACCGTTTTCATAGACGCCTCATGTGTGGTGCCGCGGCCGGGCGGACAAGAGGCCGCACGCCGCGCCGGCTTGCCCGCAGCGGCGCGTGCATTACATGGGCGCAATGCTGTCCCGCTTCCGATCCCGCCCGAAACGCACCGACCGCCTGCCGGAAGGCCTGCGCCTTTATGCGATCGGCGACATTCACGGCCGCCGCGATCTGATGGACGCGCTGCTCGGCCAGATCGATGCCGATCTCGCGGGCTGGAGCGGCGATTCGGAGATCGTTTTCCTCGGCGACTACGTGGATCGCGGCAACGCGTCCGCCGCAGTGCTCGACCGGCTCGCGGAGGGCCCGTCACAGGGCCAGCGCTGGACGCTGCTCAAGGGCAATCACGAATCGATTCTCGCGCACCTCGTTAGTGGCCGTCCGCGCGAGGACGAATCGCTTTATCCCAGCTGGCTGAAGCATGGCGGGCGCGAGACGCTGGCGAGCTACGGCCTCCCTGCTGCACTCGCCTTCGGCGACGACGAGGCGGCCGCGCTCGGCGCGCTGCGCGAGATGATGCCGCGTACCCACATCGAGCTTCTCGAATCGTTCGAACTCATGCGCCGCGCAGGCGACTATCTCTTCGTCCATGCCGGCATCCGGCCCGGCGTGCCGGTGGAGGAACAGCGCCAGCGCGACCTCATCTGGATTCGCGAAGCCTTCCTCGAACACAGGGGTGACCACGGCTTCCACGTCGTCCACGGCCATTCGATCACGCGCGATGTAGACGCGCAGGCGAACCGCACGGGCATCGATACCGGCGCCTACGCCACCGGCCGCCTCACCGCGATGGTGCTCGAAGGCGATTCGCGTCGTTTTCTATCGACCTAAAGGGTCAGCCGCGCGCGGCGAGCTTCTTCTCCCACGCGAGCGCATGGGTGACGATCGTATCGAGGTTGCCGTTGCGCGGCTGCCAGCGGAAAGTGTCCAGAATCTTCGCGTTCTCGGCCACAAGTGCGTCGGGATCACCCGCGCGGCGCGGTTCCATGTGTCGTTCGATCTTGCGGCCGGAGACACGCTCCACCGCGTCCAGCACTTCCAGCACCGAGAAGCCGCGATTGTAACCGCAGTTGAGCGTCACCGACTCCTCCGGCCGTTCCTCGAGCCAGCCGAGCGCCAGCACATGCGCGGCGGCGAGATCGCTAACATGAATATAGTCGCGCACGCCGGTGCCATCGGACGTCGCATAGTCCGTGCCGAACACCGAGACGTGCGAGCGCTTTCCGGTCGCCACTTCGACCGCGACCTTGATGAGATGCGTCGCACCCGCCGTCGACTGGCCGGTGCGACCCGCCGGGTCCGCGCCCGCGACGTTGAAGTAGCGCAATGCCGCGTAGTTGATCGGGTGCGCGGCCGCGACGTCCGCCAGCATGAACTCCGTCATCAGCTTGGAGGTGCCGTAAGGGTTGATCGGAACGCGCGGCGTTTCCTCGTCCACAGGCGTATGGTCGGGAATGCCGTACACCGCTGCGGTCGACGAGAAGATGAAGTGCTTCACGCCGTTCCTGACCGCCGATTCGATGAGCGTGCGACTCGCGGCCGTGTTGTTGCGATAATATTTGAGCGGATCGCTCACCGATTCGGGCACGACGACCGAGCCCGCGAAGTGCATGATCGCCGCGATGCCCTGCTCGGCGACGATCCGGTCCAGCAGCGCCTCGTCGGCGACATTGCCTTCGTAGAAAGGCACGTCCTCCGGCACCGCCCAGCGGAAACCCGTAACGAGATTGTCGATCACCGAGACCTGGTGGCCTGCGTCTTTCAGCGCCAGCACCGCATGGCTGCCGATATACCCTGCGCCGCCCGTCACCAGAACCGATACCATCCTTGCCACTCCTGTCTGCGCTCTTGCCCGATATGCGGACACAGGCGGCCCGGCAAGCCGTTCAGGCATAAGAAAGCTGTGAAGCTACAGGATGATGCGATAGGATTGCACAATCGTTTCAGGGGAACCGCAATGCAGAAACAGGCCCTTGCGCTCACCGCGCTCGCACTTCTCGCCGCCTGCACCACCAATCGCTTCGAAGCCGACGTCACGCGCTTCCACATGACGCAGCCCGGGCTGCGCGGCAGCATCTACCTCGAACCGCTCGAGAAGACCGCGGCCGGGACGCTCGAATTCCAGAACTACGCCTCGGCCGTCAACGCGGAGCTCGCCGAGCACGGCTTCTCGCTCGCATCAGGACGCGAAGGCGCAGAGTATGTCGGCGTTCTCGCCTACGGGCAGACCACGCGTGAAGGCGTCGGCGGCGGCTCGCCCGTCACCATCGGCATCGGCGGCGGCACGTTCGGCAAGAACGTCGGCGTCGGGCTCGGCACCAGCTTCGGCATCGGCGAGAAGAAGACGAAGGAAACCGCGATCAACATGCTCGCGCTCAAGATCGAGCGGGCCTCCGACAAGAGCGTGCTCTGGGAAGGCCGTGCGGTTGCCGAGGCGGGCAGCACGACGCGCTACGGGCCGCTCGCGGCGGCCATGCCCGCGCTCGCCGATGCACTTTTGCGTGACTTTCCGGGCACGTCGGGCCAAACGGTGACATACAAATCCCAGTAAGCCCTGCTCTACAGGAGTTTCATGGCCGTCACCGTTTCCGCCGCCTTCGACGGCGGCAATATCGCCGTCACGCGTGCCGAGCGCGCGGACGACATCGTGCTCACCATCCCGCGCGATCACATGTCGGAGTTCGCGCAGTGGTTCTATTTCCGCCTCTCGGGCGTACGCGGCGCGGCCTGCGTCGTCCATCTCGTGGGCCTCGAAGCCTCCGCCTATCCGGGCGGCTGGCCGAACTACCGCGCGGCCGTCTCCTACGACCGCAGCGACTGGCGCCGCGCCGACACCGCCTATGACAAGGCCGCGGACGGCGGCACGCTCACCATCCGGCTGACGCCCGAGGAAGACAGCGTCTGGATCGCCTATTTCGCGCCCTACAGCATGGAGCGGCACAACGACCTCGTCGCCCGTATCGGCAGCGCCCCGGGCGTGACGAGCGAGGTGATCGGCAAGACGCTGGACGGGCAGGACATGGATCTGCTGACGATCGGCGACGGCCCCGTGAACCTGTGGTTCATCGCCCGCCAGCACCCCGGCGAGACGATGGCCGAATGGTGGATGGAAGGCGCGCTCGAGCGCCTGATCGACCCGGCAGACCCGGTGGCACGCGCACTCCGTGCCAGGGCCACGCTCCGCATCGTTCCCAACATGAACCCGGACGGATCCCGCAGAGGCCACCTGCGCACGAACGCCGTCGGCGTGAACCTCAATCGCGAATGGGCGACGCCCTCGCTCGAACGCAGCCCCGAGGTGTTTTCGGTGCTCGCACGCATGGACCGCGACAAGCCCGACTTCGTGCTCGACGTGCACGGCGATGAGGCGATCCCCAACAACTTCATCGCGGGCTTCGAGGGCATTCCCTCGATCACACCGGCGATGACCGACCGGCTGGCGGCGTTCATCGCCATTCTCGATCGCCTCTCGCCGGACTTCCAGACCGTCGACGGCTACGAAATCCCGGCGCCCGGCAAGGCAAACCTTACCGTCGCCACCAACGCGCTCGCAGAGCGCTTCGGCTGTTTGTCGATGACGCTCGAAATGCCCTTCAAGGACGCGAATGTCGCGCCGGACGCAGATTATGGCTGGTCGCCTGCGCGTTCGAAGGCGCTGGGACGCGACTGCCTCGCTGCCGCGCTCGAAGTGCTTCCCCAACTCCGCTGACCCTCATCAGGATTTGAACAATGCCCCGTCTCGTACTGCTGCGCCACGGCCAGTCGGCCTGGAACCTTGAAAACCGCTTCACCGGCTGGTGGGATGTCGACGTCACCGAACAGGGCGCCGCCGAAGCCCGCGCCGCCGGGCAGCTTCTCGCCAGCGCCGGTTTCGATTTCGACACCTGCTTCACGAGCCTGCAGACCCGCGCGATCAAGACGCTCAATCTCGTGCTGGAGGAGATGGGCCGTCTCTGGCTGCCCGTCACCAAGGACTGGCGGCTCAACGAGCGCCACTACGGCGGCCTCACCGGGCTCAACAAGCAGGAGATGATCGACAAGGTGGGCGCCGAGCAGGTGCACATCTGGCGCCGCAGCTTCGACATTCCGCCGCCCGAACTGGAAGCGGACAGCGCGTTCGACGTTTCGAAGGATCGTCGTTACGCGGGCATCGCCGTGCCGCGCACGGAAAGCCTGAAGGACACGATCGCCCGCGTGCTCCCCTATTGGGAAGCCGCCATCGCCCCGCGCCTGAAGGCGGGCGAGCGCCTGGTGATCTCCGCGCACGGCAACAGCCTGCGCGCGCTCGTAAAGCACCTCTCGGGCATCTCGGACGACGAAATTCCCACGCTCGAAATTCCGACCGGCCAGCCGCTCGTCTACGAGCTCG
>JAEULI010000171.1 GCA_016793845.1 Sphingosinicella sp. | reverse complement strand
GACAATCCGCCTGATGACGCACCGGTGGTCACCGAGGAGGCTTTTGGCCCGGTGCTGCCTTTGCTGCGTTTCACCGAGATCGAGGACGTCATCCGGCGCGCCAACGACACCTGTTACGGGCTCGCCGCTTCCGTCTGGTCGCGCGATACCGAGCGCGCGCTCGAGATCGCGCGGCGCCTTGAGGCGGGGACGGTGTGGATCAACGAAACGCACGTATTCTCACCCACGATCCCCTTCGGCGGCCACAAGCAATCCGGGATCGGTCTCGAGAATGCGTTGGAAGGCCTCGCAGAATATACCAAATCGAAGACCATCACGGTCCGGAAACTCCCCACTTGAACTCCCGGCGCTGATCCGATTGGCGAAGCTGCGTGTATGATGGAAGGTACTATTGCTCGCTGATATAAAGCATCCAGGCACTCACCTGAGCGCGCTCTTCTACTCTCTACGTCTATTGAATTGATCGATTGCCCCTTAAAAGCCTATAAAGCATCGGTTGTGCTGCTGAAGCAGCCGTTAGGTGGAGATGCTGCATCCAGTCGCTGTCCAAAAAAAGCGACGGACAAGGGGAGGTATCCGATGGCAAGCTTGGCCAGAGAAACAGAAACGCTTCTGTCCATTCAGGAGGGGATTCTGTCTTGCAAGGATTTTTCCACGCTTGAGCGGGACGTCCTTGCGCCCGCTGCCGACTTTCTCGACGCTTTGACGAGTTGCTTCATGCAATTCTGGGTCAGCCCTGCCGGGGAAATCCGTTTCGGGCGAACGGCAGCCCATAATGTGCCTGAACGTGCGCACGAAGGCTATCTCGCGCACCACTTTCGTGAAGACCCCGCGATGAAAGCCGCCAGCCGAAGTTTGCGCAATACGCCGCATGTGTTCTGTACTTCGGAAATATCGGACTACGCACAGCTCACCAGCAGTCCATTCTACAATGATTTTTTTCGGCCGAACTGCATTCACCATGTCATGGTGATGACCCAGAAACCGCAGAGCGATGACGGTGACACGCTGATCTTCGGCTTCCATCGGCCGAGGGGAGACCGCCCGTTCACGGATATTGAAAAGCGCCGCTTGCAGAAGCTGGCCTCTGCTCTTGGCTGTTCGGCGCGGCTTCTGTGTCTGCAGGATGGTTTCGTTATCCGCGAGCGCGCCATCGCCGAATATGACTCGGCATTTCCGGGGCACGGCCTCGTGTTCCTCGACGAGCACATGACGGTGACATACGGAAACCGGACCGGGCTGGCGCATATGGCGATGCAGGATGTCGGAG
The DNA here is from genome assembly GCA_016793845.1 of Sphingosinicella sp. Classification (GTDB taxonomy): domain Bacteria; phylum Pseudomonadota; class Alphaproteobacteria; order Sphingomonadales; family Sphingomonadaceae; genus Sphingosinicella; species Sphingosinicella xenopeptidilytica. The sequence goes on along the minus strand of JAEULI010000171.1, from coordinate 24,504 downwards.
GGCGGATACGATTGGATGCACTCTCCCGCGCTTGCCTCAGAACCCTGCGGATCGGCAATTACGCCGATGCCGTTTCCGTTGATATTTCAAAAGCCGACGGCATTGTCGCTTCCGTTCGGACCCGTCGCAGTCCCGAGGGGCGCCCATTCTTTATCGTGCATACGAATCGGCGGAATGACGAGGCGATGTTCGCAATTCGCTGCCGCGAATACCAGCTTAGCCCGCGGGAAGTCGATATCACGCGGGCGCTTGCCGCAGGGCTTTCCAACACCGAGATCGCGGAGCGGCTGTTTATCAGCACCCGCACGGTTGAGAACCATCTGCGTTCGATCTACGCCAAGGCGGGCGTAAACCGTCGAACCCAGTTGCTCAGCCAGCTCAACGAGCTGGAATAGCGGAGAGCCAGTCGATAATCCGTGCCAGCGCATCGCGGCCGGAAGACAGAGCGCCGGCAAAGGACAGGAAGCCATGGATCGCACCTCCGAAATGGAGGTTGCGGGAGGGTACGCCCGCTTCCGAAAGCCTGCGGTGATAGGCGAGACCCTCACCGCACAGCGGATCATATCCCGCCGTAACAATCAGGGCTTGCGGCAAACCGCCCAGACTTTCCGCAAGCATCGGCGAGACGAACGGGTTTCCCGTGTCCGAAGCATCCGCAAGATACATGCCGCGAAGCCAGTCGATATCCTGCTGGCCGAGAAAATACTCGCCACCGCCATATTGCGCGCGCGAGACGTAAGGGGGCGAGGTCGTGAGGTCTACACACGGATAGATCAGGATCTGCGCATCCACATGTGGCCCATGATTGTCGCGCGCGTGAAGAGTGAGCGCCGCACTGAGATTGGCACCCGCGCTGTCGCCCATCACGACAAGCGTTTGCCCGGGAAGGCGCTGCATGTCGCACCAAGCCAGCGCGGCCACGCAGTCGTTGAAACCGGCCGGAAACGGGTGCTCGGGCGCGAGCCGGTAATCAACCGATACCACTGTCGCATCCGTACCCGCCGCGATTGCCCGCGCGATTGCATCGTGTGTTTCTACGCTGCCAAGCGCCCAGCCACCGCCGTGGATCAGCAGCACCATCGGACCCGCACCGTTTCGGTCGGGTCGGTAGATCCGGATCGGCACGGCCGCTCCGTCTCCCGCAATCATCAGATCCTCGCTGGCGACATGCGGCGCCTCCGGTGCGAGCTGGGCGGTGGCAACCGCAAGCTGCTGGCGTGCCTCGGCAATCGACAGGCTCCAGAGCGGCGGTGCGCCCGATGCCCGCATGGTATCCAGAAGCGCCGCCACATCAGGATCGAGTCCGGCCATCGTGCGCCTCCTCCCTAGAAGCGCTTCTTCGCCGAAAGCCCCCATTCGCGCGGGCGCCCGTAATAGCCTTCGGTATGACCGAAACTGGACTCCGCCGAAATACCGCCGCCAAGATAGGTCTTGTTGGTCAGATTGGTGACGAAGGCCGCGATCTCCAGACCGAGGTCGTCGTTCGAATAGGTGATCCGCGTATTGATCAGCGCGAAGCCATCCTGCACGAGCGTTTCCACATTGGTGGGATCGAGATAGGTGCGGCTCTTGTACGTCAGGTCGCCTCGGAACGCGACGCTGCTGCTGGTTCCCACCGGCACCGTATAGACGATGCTCGCATTGCCCGTCCATTTCGGGACAAAGGGCTGATGCGTATCGAGCGAGATGTCGCTTACCCCGGCTGCAAGGCTGGTGTATTTGAAATCCGTATATCCAAGCCCGGCTGAAAGCTGGAGGGTGGGGACGGGCTGCGCCTGCAATTCCAGCTCGAATCCCTTTACTTCCGCGTCTCCGGCATTTCCGAGGTCGAGCACGAGAACGCCGGCCTCGTTGGCCTTGACCCGCGAAAGCTGGATATCGGTGTAATCGTTCCAGTAGGCGGCGGCATTGAAGCGCAGCATACGGCCCAGAAGATCGGACTTGAAGCCGAGTTCGTAGGCGGTCACCTCCTCGGGATTGAAGGGCACCGGCGGCGTATTGTCCACCGTTGGGCGGCCGTTGAAACCGCCGCTCTTGAACCCACGCGATACCGACGCATACGCCATGAACTGCGGTGAGAAGCGATAGTCGATCGACGCCATCGGCGTGAACGAATCCCAGCTCTTCCCCACCGTCGTAAGCGGTATGATCGGCACGCCAGATGCAACGCGGATGTGCCGCAGCGTGTAGTCCTTGCTCTCGTGCGTATAACGCGCGCCGACTGTCAGGTTGAGATCGTCGGCAAGCGTGTAGGTCGCCTGTCCGAAAGCGGCGTAGCTCTTGATGCGGATCTTGTTGAAGATATCGAAATCAAGATCGAGCGCGACGTTCACAGGATTGCCTGCGCCGCCGGGCGCGGTTGGGGCTTCGGGCGGAGACCCGTCGATCGGCCCTGGAAGTGCTTCGAACGCGTTGAAAAATCCGGATGCGAGGATGACGTTGTTGGTATCGCGCCCGTATTCGTTGAAGTAAAAGCCGCCTACGACCCATTTCAGCCGTTCGTCCGCAGATGTGCCGACGAGCTGGAGTTCCTGGCTGAACTGGTGCTGCCGCTGCCGGTTGTCGGTCGCGATATAGTCCATGGGTCCACCGTCGCCGTCGCGGCCGAAATGGGCCTTCATGCGGCGGTAGGCGGTGACGGATTTGAGAGCGATCGTATCGCTCATGTCCCAGTTGAACGTTCCCGAAAGGCCCCACATGTCGAGATCGTTGCGGTTAGGGCCCGTCCCGTAGGTGGTGAAGGGCTTCGGCGAGATCAAATCCGTCGACATCGGTATCGGCGATGCCACGAAGATGTTCCACAAGGTCGCGACGACGGAAATGTCCTGATCGAACGACAGCAGTTTTTCGGGCACGGCTTCCTGCCGCCAGCGCGAGTAATCCGCTGCGATATCGACCGTGATGTCGTTCGACGGCGTGAAGCGCAGGTCGAGCCGCGCCGCGGTCTGGCCGATATCGCCGGGGCGGGAAACCGTGTCGCCGGTGAAGTAGTCGACGCGCTTGCCGTAACCGTCGCGGTTCTGCGACGAGGCGGAGAGTTTCATTGCCACCTGATCGGGAACAAGCGCGGTTTCAAATGATCCGCGCAGGTCGATGCGGTTGAAGCGGCCGGTCGTCACCTCGATGAAACCACGCGTTTCGCCACTGGGCTTGGCCGAGGTGACGTTGACGGCACCGCCGATCGTGTTCTTGCCGAACAATGTGCCCTGCGGTCCGCGCAGCACCTCCACGCGCTCGACATCGAGCAGGTCGAATGTGCTGCCCACCGAGCGCGGATAGTAGACGCCGTCTACGTAGACGCCGACGCCGGGGTCCACCGTGAACAGGAATTCACTCTGTCCGACACCGCGGATGAACACGGACAGGTTCGCTCCGCCGCCGCTTCCGCCCGCGGCCGTGTACATGGAAACGTTGGGCACGAAGCCTGCCACATCGGCGAGTGCGCTCGCGCCGCGCGCCGTCAGATCCTCGCCGCCGAGTGCGGTAATGGCGATCGGTGTGTCCTGCAGCCGCTCCTCGCGCTTGCGCGCCACCACGACGATCTCGGCAAGGCCAGCCGATTCTTCGGCCTCCGGCCCGGCTTGCGCCCGGGCAGTCGATGGCGCCGCCAACCCACCGAGAATGGAGACCCCAAGGCAAAGCGAAAGCATACGGCGGGCAGCGAACGAGCGTGCAATCATCGGACAGTATCCTCCCCCAGAACAGTCCTTGCCGGCCTATGCTCTCTTGGCGGTTGCCGGCTTTGGACGCCTAGATTCATGAAGCCCGGCCATCCGAGGAACAATGACGAGAGACACTCAATTTTCTGCCTGGAGCGGCGGTCTCTGCTTGTCGCAGTACCGCGTATTCGGTTGCGTCCGCGATCAACTTTCAATCGGATTTTTTGTTGCAATGCAGCATAAATATGCTGCTGCAGTCTTTTGATAGATTTCCGTATGTGCTGGCCTCCAAAATGGAAACAATCTGTTTCGCAGTTCGATCTAACCCCGCGCCCGATTCTGCGGTATCCGCTGAGGGCCTTGGGGAAGGATGGGACGCACGGTCGTTATTGTCGTGGCCGATTTCTCGCCGGACATCGAGGCCTCGGGTGTATCGGGAGGCTGGTAACGATCATGACGGACGGCGCGCTGGGTTCAGGACAGGAGAAAGGGCCGGTCGGCAGTCCGTTTGTCGATGCTTCGGGCGCGCAGGATGCGATGGTTCCGTGCTGGGACGCCTTCAAGGTCTCCAAGGAGCAGATCGATGGCGAGATTGAGCGGCTGAAGTCGCTGCCCCGGCCCGCGAACGGCCGGCGCCGGTCGTACATCGTTCACCCGCAATCCCAGCGCAACAGCATCACGCCCGGCCTTCGCGCCGCCATCGAGGTGGTCATGCCAGGCGAGGCGTTGGAGCTGGCGGCCAGCAACGCCTCCAGCGTGGGCATCTGCATCGGAGGCGAGGGCAGAGCCGTCGTCGACGGCAAGGCCTTCGACATGACGCTCCACGACACGTTGTCCGTGCCGAACATGGCCCCGCAAGCTTACGCCAACACGGGCGACACGGCCTATGTGCGTCTCGTGTTCAGCGATGCGCCGCTGCTCGAGTATCTGCGCGCGCTCTATGTGTCGGATGGTGCCGTGGCGGCGGAGCGCGAGTCTGCTCCGCATCACCGCGATCCGATGGCGGACTTCATCTACCCGATGCCGACCGGCGGCGGCGCGCTGAAGACGTACCACGCCTTCATCGACCCCGAAGTGGTCGAGCAGGATGCGCACCTGTGGAAGTGGGAGGAGGTCAAGGCCTTCCTGAACGGCATGGATAAGAACACGAAGGACCTGCGCGCCGCGATCATCACGATGTACTGGAATCCGGCGACCGGCCGCACGCACGGGTCGACCAATACCATCACCGCTTGGATGAGCGGCGGCGTCGATCCGAACTGGACCGGCAAGAAGTGGGACATGGCGCGGTCCCATCGGCACAATGTCACGGCGATGAACTATGCCATCGCCGGCCAGTGGAAGACGATCGTCGAGCGCGAGGAAATCACATGGGGGCCGGGAGATCTGGTCCTGACCGCGCCCGCCTGGGCCATGCATTCCAACGGACGCTTCGACCGGGAGGCCTATACGTTCGCGATTCAGGACAATGCGCTGCTCGCCGCCATGAACAGCACGATTCTGCAGGAATATGTGAACCGGCCCGTCGTCCATCTCGGCGCGCGCCCCGGCTTCGAGGCATAGTTTCGGGAGTATTCGAATGGGCGGCGCCACGCATTTCCTCACGCCCGACGGCGGCGCGAGCCTCGTCGACGATTGCCTCTACGGATGGGGCGCCGATCTCATCGTCGTCTATCTGCGTTGCGATCCGGACAGGCTGCAGGCTCTGCTGCCGCCGGGCCTGAAGGTCGCGGACGGCCTGTGCATGGCCTATGTCGGCGCGTTCCAGTCGGCGAGCGAGAATCGCCCGGATGCGATGCTGCTCAATCCGGCCGGCACCGTCTACAACGAGGCGGCGCTGAGCATCGCGTGCACCTATGGCGACAGGAAGGGGTATTTCCCGGCGTTCGTGTGGGTCGACAAGGAATGGTCGCTGATCCGCGGCTGGCTGAACGGGTATCCGAAGAAGATCGGCGCGATCACGATGGCGAGGCCGCACGCCTACAACCCGGTCACCGGTGGCGGGCTTCGCGTGGGCGCGGTGACGGGCGGCATCTGCTCGCGGCACGGCTTCACCCTGATGCGCATGGGCCTGACGCTGACGCGCGCCGGCGGACCGGGCGACCTCAAGTCGCGGCCCTCGACGTTCGGCCATCGCCATTGGCCGGCGCTGCACCCCACGCAAACGGCGGTGTCCGAACTCGTGGAGGTCAACCGCACCGATCTGAAGATCGGCGATGTCTGGCTCGGGGAACCGTTCTTCGAACTCGGCAATGCGCCCGACGAGGCGCTGGACGATTTCAGGGACCACGAGCTCGTCGCCGGCGCGACGTATTCCTACGGCTTCCGCATCGGCGGCGCGACGCGTCTGGAACCGATCGCGCGTTAGGGCGGAAAAATCCCGGCCGGCGAAGGCCTGCCGGGATCAGCCAGCGCGCAGACCCGCCTGCGCCAACTGCGGCTTCACATCCCTGATCCAGCGCTTGACGCCGTCCTCGTAGCTGAACCAGCTGAGAAGCACGCCATCGATGCCGCCCTGCGAGAGCTTCTCCAGACGGGCGGTGATCTGATCGGCGGTTCCGACCAGCTCGTATCCGCCGTGGCCCGCCTTCAGACGGAACTTCATCATTTCCATCACGTCCTTGGGCATCAATTGGGAATGCATGTTGTGCATCTTCATGAAGCCGTCGAGCGCGCGGTCGTCGCCGTGCTCGACCACGTAATAGTCGAGGCGGTCGCGCGCGTCCTGCTCGGTGTCTCCCTGCACGACATAGGCCAGCGTCCAGACCTGCAGGTCGCGGCCATATTCCTCGCGCGCGAGCCTGCGATAGAGATCGGTCTCCTGCCGCATTTGATCGACATCGTCCGACCTGACGATGACGAAGGCCATATCAGAGTATTTGGCGGCGAATTCCCGGCCGCGATCGGAGCCGCCGGCGTTCATGATGGGCGGGAAGGGCTTCTGGATCGGCTTTGGAAGGCTGATGCCCTTGCGGATCGTATAATAGGTGCCTTCGAAATCGAAGGCGTCGTCACGGCTCCACAATTCCCGCAGGATCTCGATCCATTCGGCCGCCTGCGCATAGCGGTCGTGATGGTCCTTCATCGCGGCGCCGAACATGTCCAGCTCGGGCTTGTTCCAGCCGGCGACCACGTTGAGGCCGAAACGGCCGCCCGAGATCCGGTCGATGGTCGCGCACTGCTTGGCCGCGGCGATCGGGTGAATGGTGGGAACGTGCGAGGTCGCGAAGACCGCGCTGCGCGTCACCTGGCTTGTCGCCGCCGCCCATGTGTAGCTGTCCATCGCGAGACCGCTGCGATGCGCGGGCTCTTCCTCGATGTAGCCGCGCCAGCGCGAATAGGGGACATTCGCCTCGAACCCGGCGTCTTCGGCGAGTTTCGAAACGAGGACCGACTCGTCCCAGTCCGCATCAAGCGTTTCGGGCGCATTGGACATGTTGTTGCCGATGCCGTTCAGCCCGAACACGCCGAGTTTCAGCGGATTGTCATTGAAGATCGGGTTGGTGTCGGCCCGCGGATCGTCCTTCCAGCTTTTCATTACTCGCGTCGCTCCCAAGGTTTGAGCGGAGCCTGAGCCGGGACGCGATTTTTGACAACAGCGTCCCGGAACGACTGGCTTTCCGGAATGGAAAAGGTGCGGCGACAAAAGGCGGATGATTTCCGCGCACCGGCGTTGCAAGGCCCAACGAAAAAGCAGCGCGGCCCAGGTGCCGATTTGGAAAGAATGTCTTTCGGGTACGTGCCTACACGCCGCCGACCCATCGCGCATAACCTAGCCGAACACGCAACAGCAATCGAAGCGAGCAATGAAGATAGGAAGCTGTCTTTACGAAGGGCGACCCCGGATCATCCGGGAGGATAACGGGCATCTCGTCCTGCTTCCCGAGGATATTGCAGGCAGCCTCAAGGCGCTGCTTGTCGAGGAGCGATTGAGCGAGGCGGCCGCGGCCCACGGCGAGGCGGTTGCCGCCGACAGCGTCGTCATGCTGCCGCCGATCACGGACCCGGACAAGATCCTCGCGGTGGGTTTCAATTACCGCGGGCATCTGACCGAGACCGGGACGCCGCTTCCCGAGCATCCTTCGCTGTTCGTCCGCTTTCCATCGAGCCAGGTCGGCCATGATCAACCCGTGATCGCGCCGGCGATCTCTTCGGAACTCGATTATGAAGGCGAACTCGCCGTCATCATCGGGCGGCCTGCCTGGCGGGTGAGCGCAGCGGAGGCGATGGACTGCGTCGCCGGTTACAGCTGCTTCGCCGAGAATTCGGTGCGGGATTTCCAGGCCCATGCCCGGCAGGTCACTGCGGGCAAGAATTTCCTGAGCAGCGGCGCCATCGGCCCGTGGCTGACCACGGCGGATGAGGTGGGCGACCCCTCGGCGCTGACGCTCACCACTAGACTGAACGGGCAGGTGGTGCAGCACGACAAGCTGACCTCTCTCGTGTTCAGCGTCGCCGAGCTCATCGTGTACATCAGCCAGTTCACGCGCCTGCTGCCCGGAGACATCATTGCCACGGGCACGCCCGACGGGGTCGGCTTTCTGCGCAAACCGCCGATCTGGCTCGTTCCCGGCGACACGATGGAAATCGACATTCCCGGCGTCGGCCTGCTGCGCAACACGGTGGTTGCCGAACATACGGGTGCGCCGCGATGAGCGAGGCGAAAGCCGGAGGGTCCCTGATCTGGCTGACCGAGGAGCAGGTCGCATCGCTTGTCGATATCAACGATGCGATGGCGGCACTGCGCACCGGCTTCATCGAGGAAGCGGAGGGACGCGCCAAGACGATCGACAAGGCGCTGGGACTGTGGCCCGGCGGCGCGATGCACGCGCTCGGATCGATGTCGGCCCGGCAGCATTATGCCGGCTTCAAGACCTGGGTGCATACCGAGCGCGGGGCGACGGCGATATTCTCGCTGTTCGACATGCGCGACGGCGGTCTCCTCGCCGTGATCGAGGCGGCGACGCTCGGCCAGATCCGGACTTCGGCCGTGTCCGGGCTTGCGGCGGATGTGCTCTCGAAGCCCGGTGTCGACGAGATGGCGCTCGTGGGCACGGGCGCGCAGGCGCTGACCCAGGTCGCGGCGGTGGCTTCCGTGCGGCCGCTGCGGCGGCTGCGGGTGTACAGCCCGACGGCCGGAAAGAGGGCGGCCTTCGTTGCGCAGGCGCGGGCGCGGTTCGATTTCGACGTCGTCGACTGCTTGTCTCTGGCCGAGGCGGTGAACGGCGCGCCGATCGTCACGCTGATCACGCGGGCCTCGACGCCCTTTCTCGATGCCGGGCTTCTCTCGCCGGGCGTGCTGCTGATCGCGGCGGGCGCGATCTTGCCCGCCAATGCCGAATTCATGCCCGACGTGCTCGAACGGAGCACGAGCGTGTATGTCGACAGCCTGCGCAACGCGCAGCTCAACTCCCGCGAATTGCGCGCGCATTTCGGCGACGATCCCGCCGGATGGGGCGCTGTCCGGACGCTCGGGAATCTGCTCAGTGAAGGCGCGGCGCCGCCGGTCGATTCCGACATCATTTTGTTCAAGCCGATGGGAACGGGATTGTCCGACCTTTCGGTGGCGATCATGGCTTATGAGCGTGCCGTCGCGGAAGGAATCGGCCTTGCCATCGATCAGCCGCGGCGCGTGTCGCCGCGCTGGCGAAACGCCGCAACTGTTTGACGTTTGACGCCGGGGAGGGCGGAGTATGGAAAGTCGTGTGAAGCTTGTCGATGAAAGCGGCCGGTTCCCCGAAGCCGTGGAAACCTGGCCCTCGGTTCTCATCACCCGCGAGGAGATCGCCCGGGAGGTGGAGCGGCTGGCCGACGCACCCGCGCCCGTCAACGGCCGGCGGACGGCGAGCATCGTCCATCCGCTCGCGCAGGCGCCCGGCCTTGGCCTCGCGCCCGGGATCGACGTGCATATCGACGTGCTGAAGCCCGGCGAAAGCGTGCGGGTCAGCCGGTCGAACAGCACGGGGGTGGGCACTTGCATCAGGGGCTATGGCGCGGCGCGCATCGGCCCATCCGGCTTCGGCATCGAAACGCACGACGTGTGGAACGTACCGTCGATGCACCCGGTCTTCTATGAGAACAGCGGATCGGACCTGCTGGTACGGCTGACCTTTTCCAACCGCCCGATGCTTGAGAAGCTGATGGTCTTCTACGGCGAGGAGGCGGACGACGCCAGGATTTCGGACGCCTGGTTCAAGGCCGTGGGGGACAACGCGCCCGAAGGTCCGCGCGCCAAGGACAATGCCCCGATCGTCGCCATTGGCGGCGGCGCCTTCCTGATGCCGTATGAACATCTGGTCGACCCCGACACCGTTGAGAACCGTGCGCTGCACTGGCCATGGTCGGTCGTCGAGCCGCAACTGAAGGCGGTCCGCGGCATCGGCGAGGGCTACACCGGCCGGCGCCTCTACATCCTCTACAATCCCGCGACCGAACGCCGGAACGGCACGACGCACAGCTTCTTCGCGTCGATCGCGGCCTATCCCGGCGACGTGGTCGACCGTCCGCACCGGCACAGCTCGGCGGCGATCAACTACTGGTTCGGCGGCTCCGGCCGGAGCACGGTCAGCGGGGAAAAGCTGCACTGGAAGGCGGGAGACCTGATGCTGTCGGCGCCCGGCTGGGCGGTCCACAATCACGCTTCGGGATCGGAGGGATTCCATGCGCTGACGATACAGGATCATCCGCTGATGATCGCGGCGGAGTCCCTGATATGGCAGGAAACGATGAAGGATCAGATCCGGAATCTGGGAACGCAGATCGGCTTTCAGACCAACATCTCCGAACTGGTCTGACGCCTTTCGAAACGTGCAACCGCGAGCGGCGTCTCGCACAACATCGGATGCTGCCATGACCAACATATCGCCCCTCGATTTTCCCGATATCGGCGAAGACCTCCAGAAGCTGTTCCAGCCGACCGTGGACCGGCTCGGCTATTTCGGCGATTTCTTCCGATACGGGAGCCACACGCCGCAAATCCTGTCCGCGTTCATGGGGCTCAGCGGGGCCCTGAAGGCGGCCATACCGGACGACGTCAACGAGACGGTCGCGCTTACCGTGTGCACGGCGATGGACTTTCCCTATGAGCGCATCCAGCACGAGCGCCTGTCCGAAAAACTGGGGTTCGACCGGGACTGGATCGCGGCCATGATCGGCAGGCCATCGGCCGCGGAGATCACCCCGTTGCAGCAGGCCGCGCGCGATCTTTCGATCGCGATGGTCGAGGGACGTCACGACGCCGCGCGGGCCGCGGCCGAAGCGGTCGCCGCGCTCGGGTCTCCCGCGCTGGCGGTCGCGCTGCTCTTCCAGGCGACGCGGTTCATGCAGGTCTGCGCGGTCGGACGGACGCTGGGCATGCAGCTTGCACGGCCCTCCATATTCGAGTCTAATGGCGGGAGGTAAGCCTTCGTGAACGTGCATCCTTCTGCGGCCTCACTCACGACGGGTGGAGCACGCGCTGCGGAGCAAAGGGTGGATGCCATGAAAGGCGACATCAAGAATGTCTACCGGTCCATGCTCGACAATCTCAGCGCGCTGCGCGCCTTTGTCGCCGTGGTGGAATCCGGCAGCTTCTCGGAGGCCGGCTACCGCCTGAACGTGATGCCTTCCACGATAAGCAAGCATGTGTCTTTCCTCGAGGAAAAGATGCACGGTCAGCTGATCGTCCGTTCCACCAAGCATCTGTCCGTTTCCGAACTCGGCCGCCGCTTTTACGACCGGTGCCTCGTCATCCTGAAGGAGGTCGAGGAAACCGAAGCCGAAATGCTCGAATACCAGATGGAGCCGCAGGGCAAGCTGCGCGTGACGATGGGGCCGTCCTTCGCCGGCTATCATCTGCCGCAGCTCATCCCGAGCTTCCTCGAGCAATATCCGAAAATCAGTGTCGATTTCCGGATCACGCCAGAGGTGATCGATCTCATCGACAATTCGATCGATGTCGGGATCCGGATCAGCAGCAATCTTGAACCCGGCCTTATCGCCGTGAAGCTCGCGCCCAATATCCGCAGTGTGTGCGTCTCTCCCGCCTACGTCGAGAAATTCGGAATGCCGGCCGAGCCGTCGGCTTTGACCCAGCATAACTGTCTCCTCACGAACGACGCGTCCAGCAGCTCGAAGTGGCGCCTGTTGCAGGACGGCACGGAGACCGCCATTCACGTAACCGGAAATCTGGTCGTGAATGACGGTGGTATCTACAAACAGGCGATCATGGATGGGATCGGCATCGGCCACCTTTCCCGTTATCTCGTCTACAAGGATATCAACGAAGGCAGGCTGATCGAACTGTTTCCCGATCGCCGCGTCATCAACAGCTATATCTATGTCGTCTATCCCCAGCGCCGGAACCTGCCGCTGAAGACGCGCGTGTTCATCGATCACCTCCGCGAGGCGTTCCGTGGGCCGCTCGAATGGATGCCCTGAACACTCGGGAATGTCTTGATCCATGCTGACGGACGATAACACTCTCTCGACAGTGGCGCTGCTCGATGCGCTTCGCGGTATCGTTGGTGGCCGCCAGCTTCTGACCAGTGAGCGGGCCACGCGACGCTATCGGACGGGATATCGCTTCGGCGCGGGCGGCGTTCTTGCCGTTGTCAGGCCGGGGAGTCTGATCGAGCAGTGGCGGGTGGTGAAAGCCTGCGTGCAGGTCGGCGCGATCGTCATCATGCAAGCGGCGAACACCGGGCTCACCGGTGGGTCGACGCCCAGAAGCGAAGGCTATGATCGTCCGGTCGTGATGATCAGCACGCGCCGTCTCAAGGGTGTGCGTCTCATAGACGGCGGGCGGCAAGTGCTGTGCTTCCCGGGTGCGACGCTGTATGAGTTGGAACGGCTACTCGGGCCTTTGGGACGCGAGCCACATTCGGTGATCGGTTCGTCGTGCATCGGCGCCTCGGTTGTCGGCGGCATCTGCAACAATTCCGGTGGCGCGTTGGTCCGGCGGGGTCCCGCCTTCACGCAGCTCGCGCTGTTTGCGAGGGTCGACGAGGCCGGGGAACTTGCTCTCGTCAACCATCTCGGCATGGATCTCGGACATGACCCCGAGACCATTTTGACCCGGCTGGAACGGGGGGACTATACGGATGGCGATATCCGCCACGACCCGGCCCTGTGCGCCTCGGCCAGCGATTATGAAGACCGTGTACGCGCCGTGGATGAAAGCGATCCCGCACGGTTCAATGCGGATCCCGCTCGGCTCTATGAGGCGTCTGGAAGCGCCGGGCGAGTGATCGTCTTTGCAGTTCGGCTGGACAGCTTCGAAGCCGATCACGGCGGCGGCACGTTCTATATCGGAACCAACGATCCCGCCGACCTGACGCGGATCAGGCGTGATATCCTCTCGGGCTTCGTACATTTGCCCATCTCGGGCGAATATATTCATCGCGGTGCGTTCGACATGGCTGCGCTTTACGGCAAGGATACATTCCTCGCGATCGAGCGTCTCGGCACTGAACGGTTGCCGGCGTTGTTTGCGGTGAAAGCCTGGATCGACGATCTGGCGTCACGCGTGGGCCTGCGTCGGGCATCGCTAAGCGATCGTCTGCTGCAATTCGCGACGAGGTTGTTTCCACAGCATCTCCCGGCTCGTATGCGCGACTTCCGGGACCGCTTCGAGCATCATCTGATCCTGAAGGTCTCAGGCGAGGGATTGGATGAAGCGAGGGCCTATCTAGCGCAGTTGCCGCGCGCATCGGCGGACGTGTTCGAATGCTCGCCGGAGGAAGCGCGCAAAGCCTTTCTGCACCGCTTCGCCGTTGCGGGCGCCGCTGTTCGCTATCGCGCCATCCATACGCGCACGGTGGAAGATATCATCGCGATCGACGTGGCGCTGCCGCGCAATGCGGACACATGGGTAGAAGTGTTGCCGCCGAATCTGGAAGCCCGGATTGTCCGCAAGATCTATTACGGGCATTTTTTCTGCCATGTCTTCCATCAGGACTACGTGGCGGCGAAAGGCGTCGATCCGCACCAGCTGGAAGAGGAGATATTGCGGACGCTGGACGTGCGGGGCGCCGAGTACCCTGCCGAACATAATGTCGGCCACCTTTATGCTGCGAAACCGGCGCTCGCGCGCTTTTACCGCGAACTCGATCCCAGCAACCAGTTCAATCCCGGGATCGGCAAGACATCGGCTTATGCCGACTGGGCCGACGACTAACCCTATCTCTCACGTGAATAATAGGCATCCAGAACGTTAAAGCGTTCGCGTCGCTGTGGTTCACTCACAGCGACTGTCTCGCCGAGCTGCATTGCGGGGCCGTCGTGGCCATCGAACGGCGCCCAATGCGGCAGTCCGTCGCCGTCCGGATTTCCGGACCGCGCGAAGTTGACCCAGTAGCGCGAAACGAGATCGGACATCCTCTTGTCCTGTTCCGCCCAAGGCCAGTCGTAAGCGGTCAGGTTCCGGAAGATATACGGCATTTCCGCCGCATGGACGGCGCCGAAGCCGCTTTCGAGATAACGGCCTTCCGGGATCGGCGGGGCATAGCTCCAGTCGTAATAGTAAACCGGCCGGCTGCCATGACGGGCGGCGAGATTAGCCCACGTCCAGTTCTGCCAGCCGAAGACCCGGTCGGCGAGCAGATCGCCGCTCGCGCGCAGGGCGGCCCGATCGTCGTTCGCCGGGTAGGCCCGTAGCGCGGCATCGGCCAGCGCGCCCATGTCGGCGCGCAGGTAGGCATCGTATTCGGCCAGCGTCCTGATGCCGGGCAGACCGGAGCAGTCGTCGAGGGTCGAACCGGTGAGCAATGGCACGTCGTTATGGGCGCCCGCCCGAATGATCGCGGCGGGAGAGTCGGGCAGGGCGTAGCCGTCGACGATCGGATAGTTGGTGTCGGCGGCGCCCTCGCCGAGATAGCCGCCGAGCCCTTCCATGTACCAGCGCCCCGGCTCCATCGGGATCTCCGCCGCCATGACCGCCTCCGCCGGCAATGCACGCAAAGCATCGAGCGATGCCGCGCCCAGCGCTTCCGACACCTGCGCGCCGCGCTGTTCGGCGGAGGGAAGATCGAGCAGCCGGTCGAACAGGCCGCTGTCCCGGCTCGGCGGCCCCATGAAGGCGCCGCTACCGGCGATGGCGCGGTGGAAAAGGCCTTTCGAAAGCGGTGACGCCATGTGCATCGAGCAGCTAGCCGATCCCGCCGACACGCCGAAGATGGTCACGTTTTCAGGGTCGCCGCCGAATTCCGCGATATTGTCCCGCACCCAGCGGAGCGCGGCCACCTGATCCATGAAGCCGTAATTGCCGGAGGCGTCGTGACCGCTTTCGGCCGTGAGCAGCGGGTGGGCGAGAAAGCCGAGACGGCCCAGCCGGTAGTTGACGGTGACCACCACCACGCCGAGCGCGGCAAGCCCGCTGCCGTCGAAGAGCAGCTTGCCATCCGGCGCCGTGGTGCAGGCCGACGAACCGAACATGAAGGCGCCGAGGTGAAACCAGACCATGACGGGGCGCCGTTCGCCACGGCTGTGCGCGTCGGTCCATATGTTGAGTGTGAGGCAATCCTCGCTCTGCGGCGGCGAGCCGGGGTGATAGAGCGAATTCGGCGCCGGCAGGAACTGCATCGCCACGGGTGAATGGCGATCGGCGGCGCGGCTTCCCTGCCACGCCGGCGGATCGACGGGCGGCCGCCAGCGCAGATCGCCGACCGGCGCCGCCGCATAGCCGATGCCAAGAAAGGCCGAACCCGTCCGGGTGGCGATTCCGGTCAGGCGGCCTTGCCGCGTCGTTGCGCTTTCGATCATTGCCTTCGCCTCCCCAAAACCGTGCCGTTAATCCGGCCTTCCCATGCGGAAATATCCCTCCGCCGTCAGATAGAAATAGTCCGACAGGCCACCGCCGCGCATGATCGGTTCGCCCTTCAGCGTGTCGTAGATTCCATCCACGATCAAATCGCGCGCAATCCTGACGTAAACCGCCTCGCCGACGATCAGATGGCTGCCGGAAGGGCGGCCGTTTCGGTCTTGCAGGTCGACGATCTGGGTCAGCACGCAATCGAACGAAACCGGCGATTCTCCGACATAGGCCGGCGCGCCGAAACTGGACGGGACGGGCGTGAGGCCGGCGAGTTCGAATTCGTCCACGTCGCGCGGAACGATGGATGACGACACGTTCATCGGGTTCGCGAGGCTGCGCGTGGCGAGGTTCCAGACGAAGCGTCCGGTCTCCTCGATGTTGCACAGGCTGTCCTTGCGGCCGCCGCTCGAGAAGCCGATCAGCGGCGGATCGCTGCGAAACATGTTGAAGAAGCTGTACGGCGCCAGATTCCGGTGCCCGGCCCGGCTGACCGATGAAATCCACCCGATCGGCCGCGGCGCGATGATGGCCTGCATCGGATTGTGCTTCAGGCCATGTCCCTGCGCCGGCTCGAAGCAATGGAAGTCATGCCGTTCCATCGTTCGCTGCTCGGGGGAGGGGGCCTCCAAAGACGTCATGAAAAGGTCTCTGCCAAAGTCATTGGGGCGGGTTTACAGTCGCGCCTCGCGCGCCCGCCAACGAAAAGCGCGTTCCAAAACGACAAGAATGATATTCCGGATGAAGCCTTTGCATTGGCTTTGCACCGAAGGAAGCTCAGAATCAGAAGAAGAGTGTTCGGGGAGGAATTATGGGCCGAAGCAAACAGATTGCCGTCAACGCTTTCTCGATGGCCTCTCCCACCCAGTCCTGGGCAGGGCTTTGGGCGCATCCCCGATCCAACGGCCTTGGCTATACCGATATCGAATTCTGGACCGACCTTGCGCGCCTGTGCGAGCGCGGGCTGATCGACGCGGTCTTTCTGGCCGATGTTCTGGGCGCGAACGATGTCTACGGCGGAACGACCGATGCGGTCCTCCGCTCGGGGACGATGATGCCCAACAACGATCCCATGGTGCTGATCTCGGCGATGGCCGCCGTCAGCCGAAATCTCTGCTTCGGCATCACCGGCAACACGACCTACGAACAGCCTTATCTGCTGGCGCGCCGGTTCAGCACGCTCGACCATTTGACGAAGGGGCGGGTGGCGTGGAACGTCGTGACCGGGGTTCTCGCCAGCACCGCCCGCGCCGTTGGCGCGACGCAGCAGGTCGCGCACGATGCCCGCTACGACATGGCCGACGAATATATGGAGCTGATGTACAAGCTGTGGGAAAGCAGCTGGGAGGATGGCGCGGCCGTCCGCGACAAGGCCTCGCGCACCTTCGCCGATCCGGCCAGGGTCCACATGATCCATCACCATGGCGAGCATTACCGCTGCGACGCCATGCACCTGTCCGAGCCTTCGCCGCAGCGGACGCCGATGATCTACGCCGCGGGCGCATCGGGGCGGGGGCGGGTCTTCGCCGGGCGCCATGCCGAATGCACGTTCATGTCGACCAGCGACATCGGTTTCGCGAAGAAGACGGTGCAGGCCTATCGCGACGAAGCCGTGCGCGCGGGGCGCCGCCCGGACAGTGTCAAGGTGTTCAACGCGGCGACCGTCATCGTTGCCGCCAGCAGCGCCGAGGCGCGCGACATTCAGCGGGATATCGCGGCGTACAGCGATGAAGAGGGCAATCTGGCGATGTTCTCGCAGTGGCTCGGCATCGATCTGTCCAAATATGCGCCGGACGATCCGATCACCTATGTCGAGAGCAACGCCATCCAGTCGATCATGGAAGCGATGACCAAATATAATCCCGGCCGTCCGATCAAGGTCCGCGATCTGGGCCAGTTCGGCAAGATCGGCGGGCGTGAGGCGTTCTTCGTCGGCTCTGCCGACGAGGTGTGCGACGAGATGGTGAAATGGGCCGATGAGGCGGACCTCGACGGGTTCAATCTGGTGCGCACCGTCGAGCCCGGCGGCCTTGGCGCCTTTGTCGATCTGGTGGTGCCGGAGCTGCAGAATCGAGGGGTTTACAAGACCGAATACACGCCGGGGACGATGCGGCAGAAGTTCTTTCCGGGAAGCGACGGCCGGTTGCCATCCGACCATATCGGCAGCACGTTTCGTCACCGCGTGGTCGAGCCGGCCTGACCGCTGTTCGAGATGGGAAGCGAGATGAGCCAGAATTTTCTTCGCAACACCTGGTACGTGTTCGCCTGGGGCGAGGAGGTTGCGGAAAAGCCGCTGGGACGACGGATCGCCGGCGAAGACATCGTCTGTTTCCGCGGGCAGGACGGCCTCGTTGCGCTGGCCGACAGGTGCCCCCACCGTTTCGTGCCGCTCAGCCTTGGCAGCGTCACCGCCGACGGCGTGCTCGAATGCGCGTATCATGGGCTGCGTTTTGGCGCGGAAGGACGCTGCGTGTTCAACCCGCTCGGCGATCCGCCCGCGCGCGCGGTGGTGAAGACCTATCCCGTCACCGAGCGCAACGGCGTCATCTGGGTGTGGACGGGCGATCCGGCGCTTGCGGACGCGGACAAGATCGCGGATTTCTCCTTCCTGACCGCGCCGGGCCGGGCGACGGTCACCGGCTATGCCTATGTCCGGGCCGATTATCAGCTGGCGATCGACAATCTTTCGGACCTGACCCATATCCAGTTCGTCCATCGGGATTTCCAGGCCTCCGAAGCCTATCCCCGGCTCGAGCATGACACGTGGCAGGAGGGTGACGATGTCTATCGATCGCTTACCTTCCCGAACGGCCGGCCGGCTGCGTTCCTGCAGGGGTTTCTGTCACCCGATCGGCTCATCGATTTCACCATGGAAACGCGGTGGACGCTGCCGTCGAGCATCAAGCTCACCGCGCGGGTGACGGAGCCGGGCGCGCCCGAGAAATATGTGATCGGCAACGACAGCGCGCATCTCGTCACGCCGGAAGACGATGGGAGCTGCCATTATTTCTACGCGCACAGCCGCGACTATGGGGTCGGCGATCCCGCTGCGGACGAGAAGGTGCGCGAGTGGCAGCGGATCGGCTTTGGCGAGCAGGACAAGCCGGTTCTGGAAGCCCAGCAAAGGCGGATCGGTAACCGCGACATCATGCAGCTTCGCCCGGTCATCCTGCCGACCGATGTCGGCGGTGTCCGCGCACGGCGGATACTCGCCCAGCGCATATCGCAGGAGCGCAAGGGGGCGGTTCTCGAAGCCGTGAGCTGATCGTTCAGTAGATTCCGTCGCTTGCCGGTGGATCGGCCGACGGCGCCGGATCGTCGCGGAACAGGCGGGCGAGGGCCTCGCTGCCGCGCGCCAGAATGGTGACATCAGTGCCGACCGCGACGAAACTCGCCCCCGCAGACAGGCACTTCCGCGCGAGCTGTTCGTCGGCAGCGAGCAGGCCGGCGGCCTTTCCCGCCGCGCAAATGGTCTCGATGGCGCTGAAGATCGCGGAGCGGACCTCCGGGTGGCCGGGATTGCCGAGATGGCCGAGTGCCGCCGCGAGATCGGACGGGCCGATGAAAACGCCGTCGACACCGTCCGTCCGCGCGATCTCGGCGCACGCCTTCAGCCCCTCGACGCTTTCGATCTGAAGCAGCAGGCAGATATCCTGATCGGCATCGCGCAGATAGTGCGGCGCCCGGTTCCAGCGGCTGGCCCGGCCGACCGCCGACCCGACACCGCGTGTGCCGCGCGGCGGATAACGGCAGGCGGCGGCCAGGCCGGCCGCCTGCGCGGCGCTTTCGACCATGGGGATGAGCAGGCTGCGCGCGCCGATATCGAGATATTGCTTGATGAGCACCGGGTCGCCCCACGGCAGCCGGACGACGGCTTCGGTCGGCGACGCAGAGACCGCCTGGAGCTGTTGGAGAACGAGCGGCAGGTCGTTCGGGCCGTGTTCGCCATCGATCAGCAGCCAGTCGAAACCCGCACCCGCGCAGATCTCCGCGGTGTAAGGATTCGCCAGCGCCTGCCACAGGCCGATCTGCCGCCGGCCTTCGGCGAGCGCCTGCTTGAAGGCGTTCACGCGAACCGCATTCCGATGGAGCCCATGGGGCCGAAATCGACGTGGAAGCTGTCGCCGGGCCGCACGAACACCTGGCCTGTGAACGACCCGCCGAGAATGATCTCCCCGGCCTCCAGCGAAACGCCGAAGCGCGACAGCCGGTTGGCGAGCCAGGCCGGTCCATTGGCCGGATGGTTCAGCACCGCCGCGCCGACGCCGGTTTCCTCGATCTCGCCGTTCCGGTGGAGAATCGCCGACACCCAGCGCAGGTCGATCGCATCGGGTCGCATCGGGCGTCCGCCCATCACGATTCCCGCGTTCGCGGCATTGTCGGAAATGGTGTCGATCACGGTGCGGGTGCCGCGCCCTTCGCGGTCGATGCGTTCGATACGGGCGTCGATGATCTCCATGGCGGGCACGACATAGTCGCTATGATTGAGCACGTCGAAGATCGTGCAGTTGGGGCCTTGCAGTGGCTTCTTCAGGATGAAGGCGATTTCGACCTCGACACGCGGCTCGATGAACCGGTCGATCGGAATGGTCTGACCGTCATGGAATTGCATCGGCGACAGCAGCACGCCGTAGTCGGGCTCATTGATGTTCACGGCGCGCTGCATCGCGCGGCTGGTCAGGCCGATCTTGTGGCCGATGATCTTTTGTCCCGCCGCGACCTTCTTGCGGACCCACGCATCCTGCACGGCATAAGCGTCATCGATGGTCATGCCGCTATAGGTGCGGGAGAATTGTGGGATCTGTTTCCGGTCCCGCTCGGCCTGATCCAGTTGGCCGGCGAGTTCGTCGACGAGGGTGCTATCGAATTGCATCGGCTGTTTGTGTTCAGCTGTGCCGCAGCCCGGCTTGCACAAGGCGCGGCATGACATGTTGCGTGAAACGGTTGATGCCGTCCTCGTACCCGACCCAGCCGAGCAGGACGCCGTCTATGCCGCCTTTCGACAGAAGCTGCAGGCGCTCGGCGATCTGATCCGCCGTTCCGACGAGTTCGAAGCCGCCGTTGCCGGCCTTGAAGCGGAAGCGCATCGCTTCCATGGCCTCTTTCGACATCAGCTGGGTATGCATACCCTGAAGGTGCATCCAGCCGTCGAGCGCCTTGTCGTCTCCGTACTGGACCGCGTAATAGTTTAGGAAATCCCGGGCCTCCTTCTCGCTGTCGCGCTGGACGACATAGGCATAGGACCAGATCTGGAGATCGCGCCCGTATTCCTCCCGCGCGGTGCGGCGATAGAGATCGGCTTCCGCGCGGATTTCGTCGGGGTCCTCGGACTTCACGATGATGAACGCCATGTCCGCGTATTTGGCGGCAAAGGCGCGGCCGCGATCGGAACCGCCGGCATTCATGATCGGAGGGAAGGGTTTCTGCTTCGGCTTCGGCAGGCTGATGCCCTTCTTGATCGTGTAAAACTGCCCGTCGTAATCGAACGCCTCGTCGCGGCTCCAGAGCTGCTGGATGATGTCGATCCACTCCGCGGCCTGCGCGTAGCGGTCGTCATGCTCCTTCATCGGTGCGCCGAACATGTCGAGTTCGGGCTTGTTCCACCCGGCAACGACGTTCAGCCCGAATCGACCGCCTGAAATCAGGTCGATCGTGGCGCATTGCTTCGCTGCCGCGATCGGATGAATTGTCGGTACGTGCGAGGTGGAGAACACGCCGCTCCGCTTTGTGAGCTGGCTCGTCGCGGCGGCCCAGGTATAGCAATCCATGACATTGCCGCTGCGGTGCCCCGGCTCGTCCTCGACGAAACCCCGCCAGCGCGCATAGGGGACATTCGCCTCGAACCCGGCCTCGTCGGCGGCCTTCGAAACCGCGATGGACTCGTCCCAGTTCGCATTCAGGGCTTCGGGCGCCGTCGTCATGCTGATGCCGATGCCGTTCAACGCGAAAAGGCCCAGCTTGAGTTTATTGTCGTTGAACAACGGGTTCGTGGCGGCCCGCGGATCGTCCTTCCAGCTTTTCATCCCCAAAACGCTCCATTTATGTTTGAGCCAGCATGGGGCGCGGCACGATCTTTGACAATCGCGGCTTGGAACCACTGGCATTCCGAAATGGAAAAGGTGGAGGCGCGGTCCGGTGACCGGCGCGAGGCATGGGCAGAAACGCCGGAGTCGAGTGGCCGGCGGGGAAATGATCCGGCTGCGCGCCGCATTTGCCGGGGCCGCGAGCGGGAAGTGCCGATTTGGAAAGAGTGTCTTTCGGGTGCGCGCCTACACCCGCTGCCGGGATCAGATTTAAACTGCGCCCAAAGCAAAAGAACCGGGGTGTGAGGATGAGGGGCGGCAGCAGACCATATCAGACGCGCTACGCGCCCTGTTGCTCGCGGAGCGGCCGGGTATGATCATGGAGAAGCATCCGGACGCCGGGCGCGGGTCCGCCCGCAGTTTCCCCCTCAACAGCTGGTACATGGCGGCATGGGCGAGCGAAGTTGGCGGCGGACTTCTGGCTCGCCGTCTTTTCGACAGGCCGATCGTGCTGTTCCGCATGGATGACGGGGAGGCCGTTGCTTTCGACGATCGCTGCCCGCACCGCTTCGCCCCGCTCAGCCTCGGCAAGCTGAAGGGCGACCGGATCGAATGCGGCTATCATGGACTGCAGTTCGACCGCACCGGCGCCTGCATCGCCAATCCGGGTGGAAGCGGACATTTCCCGCCGGGGACGCATGTGCGGTCCTATCCGCTTGTCGAACGCCATCGCATCCTGTGGATATGGCCGGGCGACCCGGCGCGCGCGGACCCCGATCTCATCGCGGACCTCAGCCGGATACCCCCCGAGGGCGGCCACGACAATCTGGGCAATTATCTTCACGTCCGGGCGAACTGGCTGCTCGAAATCGACAATCTGATGGACCTGACCCATGTCGGGTTTCTGCATGACGGCTCGCTGGGTAACGCCAGTATGCGTTCTGCCGAGGTGGAGGTCAGCGAGGTAGACGGAAAGATCCGCGCGGTGCTCTGGATGCCGGGCACGCTTTGCGGTTTCGGTCCGCTGCAAGGCCAGCCGTGCGATCAGTGGAACAATGTGGAATGGAGCGCGCCGTCCGTCACGATGATGGATTTCGGCGCGGTGCCACCCGGCGCCGACCCGGTCGTGGATGAAGGCGGCTATGCCTTTCACATCTTCACTCCCGAAACCGAGGGAACGACGCACTATTTCTTCGGAAGTTCGGGGTCGTACGGCGATGACGAGGCCTGGAAGGCCGAAATGGTCCGCGAGGCTCAGAGCCGTGTCTTCCTGGCGGAAGACAATCCGATGGTGCAGGGCGTCGCCGAACGCATGGAGGGACAGGAGTTCTGGTCCCTGAAACCGGCGATCCTGCCCAGCGACGCTGCTGCGATCAGAGTACGGCGAAGGATCGCCAAGATGTGCCGGGACGAGCAGAGGGATCATGTCGAATAATATGAAATTCGAAGGCCGTCACATCTTCATGGGATTAGAGTTTTCTGCTCGAATTCATCGGTTTGGAAAAAGTGTTTTTCGACATTTGGAATTACGAATTTTGGCAAATCATGTGATCTAAAATTTGAGTAAATTTATAAAAATTGGGGAGGATGCGCGCATGAATACTATTCGATCGACGCTGTTTGCATCGGCGCTGACCGCAAACGTGCTGCTTGTGGTTTCCGGCGCTCATGCGCAGCAAGTGGCGACTGAATCCGCGCTGGATGCCGACGCTGTTGTCGGGCTGGAGGAGATCATCGTCACAGCCGAGAAGCGTGCCAGCAGCGCGCAGCGCACGCCGCTCGCGATTACGGCGCTCAGTGGCACAGCGCTCGCCGACGCCCAGGTGCGGACGCTCACGGATATGCAGCAATTGGTGCCCGCCTTCAAAATGGGCGAGAACGATGGCTATGCACAGCTGCACATTCGCGGCATCGGCAGCTCCGGCTTCCTCCCGACGGCCGAAGGCGCCGTCGCCGTCAATCTGAACGATGTCTACGTCTCGCGTCCGATTGCGCAGCTGGCAGGCATGTATGACGTGTCGTCGGTCGAGGTCCTGAAGGGTCCGCAAGGCACGCTCTACGGCCGCAACGCGACCGCAGGATCGGTGAACCTCTCTACCGTGCGCCCGACCAATGAATGGTCCGGCTTTGCCCGCGCATTGGTCGGCAATTATCGTGCCGTCAATATCGAGGCGGCTGTGGGTGGACCTGTGGCGGGGGATGCCGTTTTGGTACGCGTCGCCGGCTTCATGGACAAGCATTCGGGCTACGGCAAGAATCTCGTCACCGGCAACGACATCGGCAACAAGGATGCCTGGGGTGTCCGCGCGACCGTCGTGCTACAGCCGACGGAGAATCTGACCGGAACGCTGATTTATGAGCATTACAAGCAGGACGACAACGGCGCGGCGCTGCATTATTTCGGCGCGACCGGGCTGACCGGGCTGCCGGGCGCACTCGGTACGCCGCCTGTATTCGAACAGCTCGGGGGCTTCGCGGCATCCGATCTTCACGACATCGCCAATCTGCGCGATCCCAAGTTCCGCCTTCGGATTGATGCGATTACCGGCATATTGGAATGGGATCTGGGTGCCGTATCACTGAAGTCGATCACAGGCTATCGTGACCAGGATTCACTGACGTTCACGCCGCTCGGCGCGGGCAGCAACGTCGATGCCTTTTTTATCGCCGGCGAGCCGGCGCACCAGTTCAGCCAGGAGTTGCAACTCAACTACTCGTCGGATCGCCTGAATGCGACAGCGGGTCTTTTCTACTTCCGCGAGAAGGACGCCTCCATTCCGGGCTCCTCGCCATTCCAGCGTTCATTGCTGAATGCCTTCTTCGGTGTTCCGGACGATGGGACGCCCGACTATCTTGTTGATTTCGTCGAGGTCGGCGGCACGATCTGGACCCGCGCGAAGGCGGCCTTCGCGCAGGCGACATACGAGATCGTCGACAACCTGTCGCTCACAGCCGGCATACGTGTCAGCAAGGAAAGCAAGAGAGCTGAACTCATCAATGGTTTCAGCCTGACGCAGCCCTATATTTCGAATTC
>JAEULI010000148.1 GCA_016793845.1 Sphingosinicella sp. | reverse complement strand
GTGAGACGATCTGATCACCGGCTCGATTGCTGCTCGACTGGACCGCGGAGCGCAGGGCATCGGCGACCTCGTTGTTCCCTGAAATGGTGAGCTCCGATCCGATGCCGAGAAGTGTGGACATGGCTACGGCTTTCAGAACTTCGCCACTGTGTCGATCGACACGGTCACTGATGCCAGCATAGCCGCCGGCGTCGGTCGCGGGGGATTCTGGAAGCGCCAATGCGCGACCATCGGGAAAGATGAGCCGCTGCCAGACCACGAGTGCGCGTGCCTGACCAAACGCGATATTGCTTTCGTAGCGTCCGAGCAGCCGTGCGCCCTGCGGAACGAGAAGAATGCGTCCTGTCGGACTGTCGAAGACATTCTCGGTGACCTGCGCGGTGACAAGCCCGGGGAGGTCTGAGTTGAGGCCGGTGATGAGGCTCGCGGCGATGACGCTGCCAGCGGACAGGAGATAGGGGGCGGGTGCTTGACGCGTACCACCAGTGTCTGTTGTAGGCTGTGGTCTTGACGGTGCGACGTCATCCCCATCGGTTTGGGATCGCGTTCCCGACAGGCGAACCAGGATGGGCGCGTTTGCCGCCCGCGTTCGCGCATCGCCTGCCGCGTCCGGTTTGATGATCCCTGCCGCTGCGGAGGCGTCTTCTTCCGCGATCTCGCGCTGACGTTTGAGGATCGGACGTCCGAGATCGCCGGGCAGGGCTGGGCCGAGTTTCGGGATCTCGTCGTATCGCTCGGGCAGACCGGATACGGCGTCGGGCAATCCCGGGAGGCGGGGTGCCGGTTTTGCTGTTTCGTCAGCCGGCAGGCCGCGCTCGCCCGGAGAAAGCGCGAACCAGCTGACACCGGCGAGAAGCGCGAGAACCATGCCGGTGAGCCCGACGATGAGGCGCTTGCGGAAGCGGACGACCGGCTCCGGCTTTGCACGGAGAATGAATGTTTCCGGATCCTGCTTGCCGGGGACGGAGGGCGGTATTGGTGCCGTCATTTGCAGACCTGTGCGCGGTCACCGCGCGTCCAGGTGATGCGGACGATTTTCTGCTTCTTCTGACCGAGCCGCAGCTCGGCCTGCTCGAACAGCCGGTCGATGATGTAGAAGCGCCCGCGCATCCGGTAGTTGACGAGTGCGGGTGCCTGGTCCGATCCGGTGATGAAGAACGGCGGCGCTTCACGCGTCGCGATCGTGTCAGGGAATTCCACATAGGTGCGCTGGCCGTCATCGAATGCCCGCACCGGGCGCCATGGCGGGGCGTCTCCGGAAATCGTGTAGCCGAAGCACAAGGTCCCGACGTCGAACGCCGGACGCACCGTCTCGGCGGCTTGCGGCCGCTCTGTCCCGGGTTTTCCCTTCACCGAAATGAGGGCGCCCGAAGGGTAGGTCCACGACAGCGCGACTGCGGCGGCCGCGCCGCTCGTCAGCTGAAGGTGATAGGCTCGCCGGTCAGTCGTGACGACGAGATTGGTGACGAGGCCCGCCGACACGGGCTTCACGAGAATATGCGTGCGCCGCCTGCCTTCCGAGCCGCTTTCGGTGTCGCCGATGATCCACCGGGCCGTATCGCCGCTCGCGACGGCGATGAGGGCTTCGCCGGGCTCAAGCGCGATGTCGGTGATCGTGCCGGGGCTGGTCCGGACCCTGTAGACGCGCCCCTCGGCCCAGGGATGCACCTCAATGGCGTTCACGAACACGGGCGTCTCGAGGTTCGCGGAGGGGCCGGCTACGGCGGGAAAGGCGGCGCCAAGAAAAATGGCGGTGGTCAGGAGGTGGTTCATGGGCGATCGCTTTCGGCAGGAGGTTCGGAGTCGGGATCGAGCAAAGGGGCAAAGGGCGTCGGCCGGGTCCGCGCTGCGTCGCTGGCGTCGTATTCGCGGCTCCAGTCGATACCATCGACGTAGATACCGAACGGATTGCGCCGCAGCGTCTCAATGTCGGGGGGCGGGCGCTCGGTGATCGACAGGATCGCGGTCCATCGCTCGGAGCCGTCTTCGATGCCGTTCGTGTAGCTGCGTTCGCGCCACTTGATCTGGAATGCGCGGTCGGACGCGCGGACCACGCTCGACACATCGACGGCGATGGTCCGCACGCCGAGATCGGCGAACGGATTTGCCGATCGGGCGTGCGCGCTGAGGAACGTCGTCGCCTGACCGGTTGCGAAGCCATAGGCCTCGAGCCACGACCGGCGCATGAGCACCGGGTCGAGCGATTTCGCGCGGACGTTGGTGATGAACCGTGCAAGCGCCCATCCGATCTGGGGATCGGTCGGCCGGGCCGTGTCCGCTGGCCCCACGGCTTGCGGCATGCCGTGCCTGTCGACCTCGACGATGTAGGGCACGACGCGGCTCTGCGCCGACTGCCAGAGGAGCCCGCCGCCGAGCGCGGCGGCAAGGCCAAGACTGGCGAACGCCATGAGGCGCCAGTTCGCCGCCTGCGCGCGGGCTGAGCCGATACGGTCGTCCCAGACCTGTCCCGCCCGCTGGAACGGGGTTTCCGGTTCGGGTGTGCGTCCGTAGCGCTGCTGGGCGCGCCTAAAGATCATGATGTCTGAAGACGGTCATTCAATCGTCCCTTTCCCTGATGTCGGGCACGAGGCTGCCGCCGGCGCGGTCGCCGTCGTGAAGTGCCTGGACGGCAATGTGCCGCCGATGGCGCTGCGTCTGCTCGGCGCGCAGCGCCTTCGCCCAGCGCGGTGCGGGCTCGGCACTCACACTTGCGGACGTTTTTCCGCCGCCGGTCAGGGCGTGCCAAGCGGCGAGGCGGCCTTCGGAGACGGCGGCGCCGAGTCCGGCGGCGTTTGCCGCGCGGTGCCCGAGCGCATTTGCGGCCGCGCCGGCCACGGTTTTGAGCCCGGCGCCGATCGTGGGCTTCTCGGCGGTTTCGCGGCCGAGAGCATAGGCGGTATGGGCGGCCGCACCGATCGACGTTCCCGCGCGGACGGCACCGAGCGTTCCGGCTGCGGCCGCATACGCCGTGCCGGCGAGCGCGCCGCCGGCGAGGACAGCGCCGCCTGCCGCGCCTGCGACCGTGCCGATCGCGGCGCCGGCGCCCAGCTGCGGGCCGCCCGATACGAGACCGGCGGCGATGCCGGGTCCGAAGATACCGAGCCCGAAGAGTGCAAGGCTTGCAAGCACGAGGCTCATGGCATCCTCGATCGTCGGTTCGCGTCCCGCGAACGCCGAGGTAAACTCAGCGAAGATGCCCGTGCCGATGCCGACGATCGTGCCGAGGACCATCACCTTGATTCCGGATGCGACGACGTTTCCGAGAACGCGCTCGGCAAGGAACGCCGTACGGTTCCAGAGTGCGAAGGGCACGAGCACGAACCCGGCGAGCGCGGTCAGCTTGAATTCGAGGATGGTGACGAACATCTGGACGGCGAGGATGAAGAAGGCCGCGAGCACGATTGCCCAGGCCAGCATGAGCACGGCGATCTGCAGGAAGTTGTCGAAAAAGCTGGCGAAGCCGAGAAGGGCGCTGACCTGGTCGAGGAGCGGCGCCGCGGCCTCGAAGCCGGTGCCGGCGAGGCGGCCGGGGCGGAGCAGGTCCGCCGCGCTGATCGAACCGCCGCCGGCGGTGAGTCCGAGACCGGCGAAGGATTCGAAGATGATGCCGGCGAGCGTATCGAAATTGCCAAGGATGAAGGCGAATGCGCCGACGTAAAGGATCTTGCGCAGAAGCTTCGCGATCACATCGTTCTCACCTCCGAGCGCCCAGAACAATCCGGCGAGCGTGATGTCGATGCCGATGAGGACGCGCGTCAGGAATGCGACGTCACCGCCGAGGAGCCCGAATCCGCTATCGATGTAGAGGATGAAGGTTTCCAGGAACCGGTCGATGACATTGAGATCGTCCATCATAGCCTCTGGCAGAGCCTG
>JAEULI010000080.1 GCA_016793845.1 Sphingosinicella sp. | reverse complement strand
GGCTGCGTGGGTGCAGTCGTCGTGACGGGCGCCGCGGATTTACCGACCACGACCGTGCGCGGGCCGGTTTCCGGGAAGCGCATCGCGCAGCTTCTGACCCAGACGTCGTAGCGTTCATTGTCGAAGCTGTTGAGCGAGGGGCTTTCGGCGAAGAGCCAGCCTGAAAACAGGCGTTTCAGCTTGTTGTCTCGCGCGGGCCCATCGATCTGAAGAAAGGCTCCGGTGTGGGGACGCTGCCACGGCGGCGATGCCTCGCAGGTGCGCGCCGCGATGCGGAGCTTGCCGAAGCGCACGGTCTCGCCCGGCTTCAGGGTCAGGTCGCGCGTCTCGCTGCTCACCTTGTCGAGCACGCCGATCACGAGCACGCGCTCCGCGTTCGGTGTCGGAAGTTTCGCCGGTGCCGGCTTGGGCGTAGCGGGCGCGGTCGTCGGAGCGGGTGTTGGCGCCGGTTCGGCTGCAGGCGCAGGCTGCGCAGCCGCCGGCGCGGCGAGCAGCACCATGCCGAGCGCGGCGCGGGCCGCCGAACGGATCACGGCGCGGCGGGCTCCGCGGGCGCAGAAGCGCCGGCCTTGTCTTCGGACTTGCCGGTCTGGTTGATGAAGCCGCCGATCAGCGTCATCAGGTCGACTGAGCCCTGCGTATCGAGTATCTCGTCGCCCTCGCGCATCATCTCGCTGTCGCCGCCCGGCGTGAGCGAAATGTAGCTGCCGCCGAGGATGCCTTCGGAGGTGATCGCGGCGCTGCTGTCGAGCGGCAGCTTGATTCGCTGATCGATCGAAAGACCAAGCCGCGCCTGGAACGTGTTGGGGTCGAGCGACTGGTCGACGACCGAACCCACCTTGATGCCGGAGACGCGCACGTCCGTGCCGACCGCGACGCCCGTGGCGTTCGGGAACAGCGCCGAGACGCGATAGCGATCCGCGCCGACATTACCCGACGTGCGCTGATACGAGAACAGCACGAACACGACCGCGATGCCGACGACGAGCGCGCCGACGATCGCTTCGATCAGGTTCTGCCGGAACAGCGCGGTCATGCCTCTTCAGGGCTCCACGCTTCATAGTCGCCGGTCGCGCGGGCGCGCGGCGCCTCGCTGGCGAGCGTGCCCGGCCGGTGCCATGCGGCGACGGTGCCGGTGTGGTTCGCCTGGTGCGGCTTTTCCCACGTCCTGCGCGGCAGCTTCGAGTCGCTCGGCAGCACGTCCGTCGATTTGTGCAGCCAGCCGTGCCACTCGGGGGGCACGCGGCTCGCCTCGTTGAGACCGTTGTAGATCACCCAGCGGCGCTCGACCCGCTTTCCGGGCTTGCGGAAATAGCGGTTGCCCTCCGCGTCCTGGCCGACCTCCTCGCCGTGGAAGCGCGTCATGTAGCGCGTTCCCCACGTCGGGCCGTCCCACCAGGTGAAAATCGACTTGAACAGACCCATTGCCGGCTCCGCTGACTTCAGTTGGCGCCTTAGAGCCTTATTCCGCGCCGCCTTGCAAGTCCCGAAGGTCGTATTCGACGAGATCGCCCGGCGTCACGCCGATCCGTGCAGCCTCTCCGGCATTGAGTTCGAGCACGGCGGCGACGGGGCCGAGCGAGCTGCGCTGCGCCTCGTTGAGCGGCGGAACGTCGGCGAGGATGCTCTCGATGCGCCTGTCGGCAAGCAGGAACACCATGTCGAGCGGGATGTAGGTGTTGCGCATCCAGAACGTCGCCGGGCGCGGCACCGGGAACGGGAAGATCATGCCGGCATCCTTCGGCATCGTGCGGCGATACATGAGGCCCTGCGCCTGCTCGTCCGACGTGCGCGCGACCTCGACCGTGTAGCTGTGCCGCTTGCCATCGTTCGTGACGATGGTGAGCGGGATGGTGCGAAGCTTCTGGACCGTGGGCTCCCCAGCAGCTTGCGCTGCGGGCTCCTGCGTGGCGGCGGAGGGCGTGCTGCCGCAACCCGATACGGCGGCCGCGAGCAGGATGGCCGCGAGAAACGGCCGATGACGAACGGAAATCATGAAAAGGGCTCTATGCCTCTCCAACCGTGATGGCAACGGCCAGAGGCCCTTTGTCGCCGTCCGCGATGCGCGCCATCACGTACTGGCCCGGCGTGAGTTCGATGAGGCCCGCGCGGCGCACGGTTTCCATGTGCACGAAGATGTCGTGCGAGCCTTCGCCGCGCGTGAGAAAACCGTAGCCTTTCAGGCGGTTGAACCACTTGACCTCAAGCCGCTCGTAATCGCCAGCATCGTCGATGAGCTGCATCGGATCGACGCGCGACGCGGCGCGCTGCACGACGAGTTCGGGATCGGGCCCGATCGCCGTCGTTAAGTCTAACTCAATGATGCGTCGCGCCTGCCGGCCCCGTTCCCGCGCGACCGCCATGCAGACGACTGTCGCGCCTTCAGGAAGCGTGCGGCGACCAACCTCGCGCAACGTGGAAAAGTGTACCAACACATCGCCGCTCCCATCACTGGGAACGATGAAGCCATATCCCCGTACCGCATCGAACCACTTTACAGTGCCATCAACGCGGAATTCCTCGGCGACTTCGGCAAGGTCGGACACGTGCTCACCCTCTGGCAGCAACGCGTGCTCGGCCATTACCCCCTCCGACGCACATTTAATTATCCGAGAAAGAACGCTACCACAAAACCCCGTAATCACGAACTATATAGTTAATTTTCAAAGCGACAAGACAAAGGATTGCGCCGATGGAATTGAACGGTGAGGCCCTGATCGCAGCGCCGCGCGAACGGGTCTGGGCGGCACTCAATGATCCCGAAGTGCTCGCCGCCTGCATTGAAGGCGTGGAACGGCTTGAGCGTGCAGGAGAAAACCGCTTCGAAGGCACGATGAACGCAAAGGTTGGACCCGTGCGCGCGAAGTTCACGGGCGCGGTCGAGCTGTCGGAAATCGATGCACCGAACGCCTATGTGATTTCCGGCGAGGGCAAGGGCGGCGTCGCCGGTTTTGCCAAAGGCAAGGCCTTGGTAAGGCTCGAAGACGCAGCTGAGGGCACGCGACTCACATGGCAGGCAAGCTCGACCGTGGGCGGCAAGCTTGCACAGCTCGGCGCGCGGCTGATCGAAGGCACTGCAAAAGCCTATGCCGAATCCTTCTTCGCTGCCTTCAAGGCGCGGGTGGAAAGTGCTGAAACGGTGGCACCCGCGCGCGCCCTGCTCCCCGAAGTCGATCTTGCAGAGGGCACAGACGAAACCCCCGGCCTCTCCCCAGCCGCGTGGGGCGGCATCGTGATCGCGCTCGTCGCCGCGCTGGTGCTTTGGCTGGTGCTGTGAACGGAGACGATACCGCCGCACTGATCGCCACGCTTCGCGGCTGGATCGCCGCCGGGCACAAGGCCGCGATTGCCACGGTGATCGAAACGTGGGGCTCGGCGCCGCGCCGCACGGGTGCGCATCTCGTGATTCGCGACGACGGGCTGTTCGAAGGCTCTGTGAGCGGCGGCTGCGTGGAGGGCGACGTGATCGCCGCGGCTGCCGACGTGATTGCGGACAATGCGCCGAGGCGCCTCGAATACGGCGTCGCCGATGCCCGCGCCTGGGAGGTCGGCCTTGCGTGCGGCGGCCGGATCGCGGTGCTGGTGCAGCCGGTTTCCGAAGAAGGCTTCGCCCCTGCCCTTGCCGACCGCCTCGACAAGGCGCTCGCGGGCGGCGAAAGCGTACGCGTCACCACCGATGCAGATGGCGTTTCCCGCGAGGGCGAACACGGAGGTTTCGCGCGCCTGTATGAACCCGCAGGGCGATTGATGATCATCGGTGCGGTCCACATCGCGCAGGCGCTCGTGCCGATGGCGGAACTGCTCGGTTACGTGCCGCTCGTCGTCGATCCGCGCGGCAGTTTCGCTGCGGCTGAACGCTTCTCACACATCACCGTCGATCCGCGCTGGCCCGACGAGGCACTCGCCGACTGGAAGCCGGACAGCGCGAGCGCGATCGTGGCGCTGACCCACGATCCCAAGCTCGACGACCCGGCATTGATCGCGGCGCTGAACTCGCCTGCCTTCTACATCGCCGCGCTCGGATCGCGGAAGAACCAGGCGATCCGCCGCGAACGACTCGCCGCTGCCGGATTCAACGATACGGCAGTGGCACGTGTTAATGGCCCCGCCGGACTTGCCATCGGCGCGGCGAACCCCGCCGAGATCGCGCTTTCGATCGCCGCCCAGATGATCGCGGTGCGGCGCGGCGCGTGAAGTTCGGTCCCGTCCCCCTCGAGCGCGCGGAGGGCGCGTATCTCGCCCACGCGGTCCACACTGGCGCGCGACGGATCGCGAAGGGCAAGCGTCTTGATGCGGCGGACATCGCCGATGCCCGGGCGGCGGGCCTTACCGAACTCGTCGTGGCGGCGCTCGAAAGTGATGATCTGCACGAGGATGCCGCCGCCGCCCTGCTCGCATCCGCCGCTGCGGGGCCCGGCCTCACCGCCCAGCCGTCCGCGCACGGCCGCGCCAACATCGTTGCCGACGCCGCCGGGCTGCTGCTCGTGGAAACCACCTCGATCGATGCCGTGAATGCCCATGACGAAGCGGTGACGCTGGGAACGCTCGCGCCGTTCGCGCCCGCCGCAAAGGGCGAGATCGTCGCAACGGTGAAGATCATCCCCTTCGCCGTGTCCGAGCCCCTGACCCGAAGCGCGGCGGACAGCGCGAGAGGCGTGCTGCGACTGGCACCGTTTGGCAGGCGCCGCGTCGCTTTCATCCAGACGACGCTCCCCGGCACATCCGCCAAGCTGCTCGCGAAAACCGCCGAGGTGACGGAGGCACGCTGCGCCGCGCTCGGCCTTGCCGCATGGCGCGAAATGCGCTGCGCGCATACGGCGGACGCGCTCGCGGCCGTGCTCGCGGAGACGGCGGACGCCGACATCGTCCTCATCAGCGGCGCTTCGGCGATCAGTGACCGGCGCGACGTGATCCCCGCCGCGATCGAACAGGCAGGGGGCGTGGTGCTGCGGCTCGGGATGCCGGTCGATCCCGGCAATCTCCTGTGCCTTGCACGCATCGGCACACTGCCGGTGATCGGCCTTCCCGGCTGCGCGCGGAGCCCACGCCGCAACGGCTTTGACTGGGTTCTGGAGCGGCTGTGGGCGGGCCTCGACGTGACCGGCGCAGACATCGGCCGCATGGGCGCGGGCGGGCTTCTCGCCGACGTCCCTCGCCCCGAACCGCGCCCGAAACCGGTCGCGAGCGGCCTCACAGGCGCCGTGGTGCTCGCGGCAGGGCGATCGGTGCGCATGGGCGCGAACAAGCTGCTCGCGGACCTCGGCGGCAAACCTGTGCTCGCGCACGTGCTTGAGGCGGTGAAAGAGGCCGGACTTCCCGCGATCGTCGTCACCGGCAATGCAGAGGCAGAGATCGCCGCGATGGCGGATCGATTCGGTTTTCCAAGCATCCATGCCGCGCGCTACGCAGATGGGCTGAGCCAGTCGCTTGCGGCGGGAATCGCCGCCGTGCCCGATGACTGGTCGGCGGCACTCGTGCTGCTGGGCGACATGCCGGGCGTGAGCACAGAGCATATCGCAAGCCTCGCCGCCGCGGCGGACGCGAACCGCATCGCGGTGCCCGTGCACAACGGCAAGCGTGGCAACCCTGTGGCATGGGGCCGGCGCTATTTCGCGCGGCTGCGCGGTCTTGAAGGCGATGTGGGCGGCAAGGCGTTGCTCGCCGAGTTCGCGGACGACATCGTGGAAGTGCCGATTGAGAGCGACGCGATCTTCATGGATGTTGATACGCCCGAGGCCTTGGCGGCCGCGCGGGCAAGCTACGCGTAATCGGGCTCCACATCCCGCATATCGAGGATTTCAGCGGCTATGCGCGCATCATGACCCGCACGCAGCATCGCGGCGAACTGCTTCTGCCGCACCGCCCGATCCGGTGCTTCCCGTGCGAACGGGCCGAAGCGTTTGCGCCGCGCATAGGCCAGTGCCGCGCCGCGCGCATCGACCGCGCCCGTGATCTCGCCCCGTAGATCTTCGGCAAGGCCGGCCGCACGCAGATCCTGCCCGATACGCCGCGCGCCGTAGCCACGCCGTTCGAGGCCCCGCGCCCGCGACTCCCCGAACGTGCGGTCGTCGACGTAGCGCAGGTCTGCGAAACGCGCGACGATGGTTTCGATATCGGCCGGCCGCTCCCCCGCCCAGCCGCGCTCGCGCAGCTTGCGCGCAAGATAGGCCGCGAGCTTCGCTTCCGAGGTCGCGTAGCGCTCGACATAACGAAGGCCGATCGCGCGAAGCGTCTCCTCATCGAGCGGCCGGGGCGGTTTTCGGCTTTTTTCGGTGCGCACGCCATGTTCCTGCCATAGTCGGACCCAATTTTGAACGTCACATTCCGGCAAAGGCTGACGATGGCCTGTTTTGCAAGTGGCCAAGGAGTCGTGTATCTGGCGAGGTTTATGAGCGGCGGGAAAAGCCGTCGCCGCGCCGGGAAGAGCTGAGGAGGTTCGGGGACTTGCTGAATCGCACTTCGGATTCGAGCGCGCTTGCGCTGTCCGGCGCCGATGAAACGGCGCTGGCGCCAACGCCGACGCTCGACGATTTGCCGCGCCGCCTTGCGGATTTCAACACGCTTGGCGAAGCGCTGGACTATGCCGCGCAAGGCAAGCGCGGCCTTAACTTCTTCGATGCGCGGGCTCGGCTCGCGCGGGTTCTTACCTTCGCCGATCTCAAGGTCGATGCGACCGCGAACGCCTATCGTCTGATCGCCGCTGGCATCAAGCCGGGCGACCGCGTGGCATTGATCGCCGAGACGGGCGCGGATTTCGTCAGCCTGTTCTTCGGCGCCATATACGCTGGAGCCCTACCAGTGCCGCTGCCGCTGCCGACCTCTTTCGGCGGGCGCGAGGGCTATGTGGAGCAGATTCGCAGCCAGTTGACGTCGTGCGACCCGGAGATCGCGCTTGCACCCTCCGGCCTTGCGGCGATTGTCGCAGAAGCCGCGCACGGCCTACGCTGCCGCACCGCGCACGACTGGCTCGATTTCATGGCGTGCGACGCAAAGCCCGCCGCGCTGTCGTCCGCACGCAAGAGCGACATCGCCTATCTCCAGTATTCGAGCGGCTCGACGCGCTTCCCGCACGGCGTGGAGATCACGCATGAAGCGCTGCTCGCCAACCTCAACGGCCATGCCGTGGGCGTGAAGCTGCAGCGTGACGACCGCGTCATTTCGTGGCTGCCTTATTATCACGACATGGGCCTCGTCGGCTGCCTGATGGCGCCGATCGCCAATCAAGTCTCCGCCGACTACCTCGCCACCGAGGATTTCGCGCGCCGTCCGCTCTCTTGGCTTGCGCTCATTACGCGCAACGAGGGCCACAGCCTCTCTTACTCGCCGACCTTCGGCTACGACATCTGCGCGCGGCGCGTTTCGAGCCAGACCGATGTCGCCGAGCGCTTCGACCTGTCGCGCTGGCGCGTGGCGGGCAACGGCGCCGACATGATCCGTCCGGACGTGATGAGCGCGTTCGTCGAGGCCTTCGCGCCCGCGGGCTTTTCAGGCGGCGCGTTCCTGCCGAGCTACGGGCTTGCCGAAGCGACGCTCGCCGTCACCATCTCGCCGCCGGGCACCGGCATCGTCACTGATCTCGTCGATGAGCGCCTGCTTTCGGGCGAGCGTGAAGACACTGGCACCGGCACGGGCCGGATGCGCGCGATCGTGAACTGCGGCGTTGCGCTGCCGGGCATGGAAATCGAAATCCGCGACGAATCGGGCCGCCGCCTCGGCGACCGCCAGATCGGCAAGGTGTTCGTGGCCGGCCCCAGCATCATGACCGGCTATTTCCGCGACGAGATTTCGACCCGCGCCGCGCTTCAGGGCCAATGGCTCGATACCGGCGACATGGGCTACATGCTCGAAAGCGCGCTCTACATCGTCGGCCGCGCCAAGGACATGATCATCATCAACGGCAAGAACCACTGGCCGCAGGACATCGAGTGGGCGATCGAGCAGCTTCCGGGCTTCAAGGCGGGCGACATCGCCGCCTTCTCGATCACCACGGAGGGCGGCGAAGAATCGCCCGCCGTGCTCGTCCAGTGCCGCACCAGCGATACTGCCGAGCGGGCCGACCTCCGCGAGACGATCAAGGCCAAGGTGCGCACCATCACCGGCATGAACTGCATCGTCGAACTGGTCCCGCCGCGCACGCTGCCGCGCACCAGCTCGGGTAAGCTCAGCCGCTCCAAGGCCCGGGCACTCTACCTCTCGGGCCAGATCCAACCCTTCGACATCGCGGCCTAGCCGCCTCCCGTCGATGACTCGCATCGCGATCACCGGCGGAACCGGCTTCGTCGGTACGAAGCTGATCGACCTTGCGCTTGAAAAGGGCCACGCGGTCCGTGCGCTCGCCCGCCGCACGCAGCCCGCGCGCCCCGGTCTCGAATGGATTGCGGGCGATCTCGCCAATACCGATGCGCTCGCGCGCCTCACGACAGAGGCGGACGCCGTGATCCATGTCGCGGGCGTCATCAACGCGCGCACGCCGCTGGAATTCGCGGCCGGAAACATCGAAGGCACGCGCGCGATGCTGGAGGCGAGCCGCGAGGTGCCGCGCTTCGTGCATGTCTCCTCGCTCGCGGCGCGCGAGCCGGCGCTTTCGATCTATGGAAACACCAAAGCGGCAGCCGATGTGCTTGTCCAAACCGCGCGACCCGATGCGGCGATCGTGCGGCCGCCCGCCGTCTACGGCCCCGGCGACCGCGAGACGGCGAACGTCTACAAGCTCGTCGCGCGCGGCTGGGCGCTGCTGCCGGGCCGCGGACGCTTTTCGATCGTGGAAGTTTCAGACCTCGCGCGCGCGCTGTTGGCACTCGCCGAAAACCCGGCACCGAGCGGCATCTTCGAGATCGACGATGCCACGCCGGGCGGGCTCAACCACCGCGAGATGGCCGCGTACATTGCCGCCGCACTCGGCAAGACGCCGACCTACGTTCCGCTTCCGCCTGCCGCGCTGAGGCTTGGCGCCGCGATCGATACGCTCGGCGCGAAGCTTGCCGGGCGCCTGCCCGCGCTCAGCTTCGACCGCGCGCGTTACCTCGCGCATCCGGACTGGGTGGCGGACAGCGCGCCGCTTCGCGCGCTCGGCATCTGGGCGCCCGAGGTTCCCGCTGCGGAGGGCATTGCGCGCACGGCGGAATGGTACAGAAACGCGGGCTGGATTTAGGCCGCGCGCCTGCCTATCCCCTGCCACAATCTGTTGGCATCGAACCGCAACGACATTTCAGGACACACGCATGGCGCACACACGCGACACCATCCTTCCGAAGCTGATGGAACTGATCGAGCCCCTGAACCGCAAGGCGATCACACTCACGGCCGATACGAGCTTCGCGAGCGACCTTGAGCTGGACTCGCTGACCGTGATGGACCTCGTCGCCAACATCGAGGACGAGTACGACATCATCCTGCCGATGAACCTGCTCCCCGAGCTGGAGACGATCGGCCAGCTCGCCGACGCCGTCGCCAAGATCGTGAACGGCTGAGGCGGACGATGGGCGACCTTTTCGATAAATTCGATCCCATCATCGCCGAGAAGGCGGCGCTGCTGGCGACGGGCGTGAACGACCCGTTCAACCTCGTGATGGAGAAAGTGCACTCGCCGACCGAAGCCACGGTGAACGGGCGCGAGACGATCCTTGTCGGCACATACAACTACATGGGCATGACCTTCGACCCCGACGTGATCGCGGCGGGCAAGGAGGCACTCGACCAATACGGTGCGGGGACGACGGGCAGCCGGGTGCTGAACGGAACATATCAGGGCCACCGCGAGGTCGAGGAGGCGCTGAAGGATTTCTACGGCACCAGCCACGCCATGGTGTTCTCCACCGGCTATCAGGCGAACCTCGGCCTGATGGCGACGATGGCGGCGCGCGGCGAATACATCATCCTCGATGCCGACAGCCACGCCTCGATCTACGACGGCTGCGCGATGGGCAACGCGGACATCGTGCGCTTCCGCCACAACAGCGTCGAAGACCTCGACAAGCGTCTCGGTCGGTTGCCGGCGGAGGCAGGCAAGCTCGTCGTTCTCGAAGGCGTCTATTCGATGCTGGGCGACATCGCGCCGCTGAAGGAGATGGTCGCGGTCGCCAAGAAACATGGCGCGATGGTCGTCGTCGACGAGGCGCATGGCATGGGCTTCTTCGGCCCGAACGGACGCGGCGTCTATGAGGCCGCAGGCGTCGAGGCGGACGTCGATTTCGTCGTCGGCACCTTCTCGAAATCGGTGGGCACGGTCGGCGGCTTCGTCGTCTCCAACCACCCGAAGTTCGAGGTGCTGCGCCTCGTCTGTCGGCCCTACGTGTTCACCGCCTCGCTGCCGCCGAGCGTCGTCGCCACGGCAGCAACCTCGATCCGCAAGCTGAAGCACGCGCACAACAAGCGCCAGCATCTGTGGGAAAACAGCCGCAAGCTGCATTCCGGCCTCAAGGCCAAGGGCTTCAAGATCGCGACCGAGACCGCGGAAAGCGCGATCATCGCGGTGCTGATGCCGGGGCAGGAAGCCTGCGCGCGCATGTGGAGCGCACTCATCGAGCTTGGTGTTTACGTGAACATGGCGCGCCCGCCCGCGACCCCTGCGGGCATGTTCCTGCTGCGCTGCTCGCTTTGCGCCGAACACCGCGTGGAGCAGGTCGACATCATCATCGACCGTTTCGTGCAGGCGGCGGAGATCGCGGGAATCCCGCTCGACTAACGCACCGCGCCCTTGCGGATCAGCTTGGGCAGCAGCATCAACCCGGCGAG
The DNA here is from genome assembly GCA_016793845.1 of Sphingosinicella sp. Lineage (GTDB taxonomy): Bacteria > Pseudomonadota > Alphaproteobacteria > Sphingomonadales > Sphingomonadaceae > Sphingosinicella > Sphingosinicella xenopeptidilytica. The sequence goes on along the minus strand of JAEULI010000080.1, from coordinate 25,051 downwards.
AATCGGGAAGCGCCGGTGCCACGGCTTCACGACGATGCCGGCACCCGCATGGCGGTTCACCTTCCACGCGATGTAATCGACGCCGCCCTTGAAGGTGAAACTCGCCTTCGCGAGCCGCAGCACCGAAAGCCATTTGCCCCGGCGGCGCAGCTTCGCCCAGACGCGCTCGCCTGCGCGGCGATCGGCGTCGGCGCGGAAATGGACGATACCGCCGCGCACTTCCGCCGCGAGATCGCTGTCGGCGATCGCGGGCGCGGTGAACGCAGTGTAGCGCGCGGGATCGGTTTCGAAGATCGACTGGCCGCGCCCTGCACGCTCCGACCTGAGTTCGGAGGCGTAGGTGAGTGCGAAAGCGCCGGTCCACAGCGCCTCGACGCTGAGATCATCGTCGAGCATCGGCCGCGCGGTCTTGAGCAGCGTCGGCGCAGCCGTTGCGACCGCGCGGATCACACGCGCACGCGCCGCATCGCCGCGCACCCAGACAAGCCGCGAAGGCTGCGCGAAGCGCGCCCACACCGAGACGTTGTCGCAATCGGGCGAGCAGGCGTGCGCAAAGTCTTCGACCGTCATCACTGCGAACTTGGCGCGCAGCCCTTCGTGTTCCGCATAAAAGACATTCGGCGGAATCAGGCGGTTCGCCGTTGCCATCCAGCGGCGCGTGTAGGCGCGGTCGTAGGAATCGACGAGCAGGTAGAAATCGAGCAGCGAATCGCCGAGATCTTCGCTTCTGAGGCACGAGCCGTAGAACAGCACCGCCTGCGCGGCGCCGCCGCAGCGCCCGGCGATTGCTTTGGCGAAATCGGTGACTTCGGGCGCGGCGGGCGTTTCCAGCTCGGCCGCAACGAGCGGCACGAGCGCCGTCATGCTGCGAGGCTGAGGAAGGACACCGGCGCGGTGGGCGTCAGCACGATCGAACGCCCCTCGCCCGCTTCGTAAAGCTCGCCGTCGAGAATGACGCTGGCGCGCTTGCCCTCGATACGGATTTCGTCGCCGCGCCGCAGGTGCAGCCCATTGAAGCGCGCGCTGCCGAGCCGCCCGGCGAGCGCGGAGACAAGCGCCTTCAGCACGGTTGTACGGCGCTGCTCGATCGCCATCAGCTTCAGGGGACCGGCACGGTCGCTGAACGGCGTGGCGAAATTGAGCAGCAAACGCTCGAGCGTCGTTACCATCAGCACGAGAAAACTGCCTTCGACCGGCACGCCATCGCGCTGCAGCGACACGCGCATCGGGCTCGGCCGCACCGGGTTCCAGCGCGCGCCCGCACCAACGAGCACGCTAGCGATCACAACGATCGTGGCAATCAGGTGGCTCACCCAGTTCGGCAGGCCGAGCGGATAGATCTTGTTGCGGCAGAACAGAATCGCCTCGGCAAGGCCCGCACCGCCAAGGAACATGCCGAACACCGGACGCGCTGCGATACCGTCGCTGAGCGCGATGAGCTGCCGCGCGACGACATGCGGATCGACGCCCGTCTCGACGATCTTGAGGATACTCCCCAGCGCCTCGACCGGATTGGCGCCCGCACCGAGATCGAGCGCGATGAGATTGGTCTTGCCATTCGGCAGCACCGCAAGCGGCGGCACCGCGCCCTTGAAGTGGTGACCGTTGTAGATTTCGGTGAGCGCGGCCTGCACGGTGCCGTCGCCGCCGTTGATGACGAGCACGGCGGGTTTCACGCGCGCAATCATGGCGAGCGCATCGGGCACTTCGGAGATATCACCCACTTCGTAGTGGAAGATGTTCGGGTGCTGCGCCACGAACTCCCGAATGCGCGGCAGCACCGACTTGTTGCCGGTCGAACGCGGATTGGAGAGGAGCGCGACGCAGGCCATGTCAGTCGCGCCGTGCCACGAGCGGCTTCACAGTGAGCAGCCCCTGCCGGTAGTTCAGAATCACATCGACGACAGTGACGCCATCGCGCGCGACGAACATCGCGTCTTCATAGTCGGGCTTCGACAGGCCGAGCTTCGGATTGCCCGAAAAGCCGACGCCATCCTTCGAAACCGAAAGCCGGCCGTTCATATCGCGATCGTGAAGCACGGCCATCGAGAACTCGCCGAAGCGCGGCAGCACCATGCAGATATTCATGTCGCCGGACGGCGTCGTCGGGATTTCGATGCGCTTCAGCTTCTTGCCGGAAGCGAGGAATTCATCGGGATTGTCGCTGTAGAGCTGGACCCGGAGATTGCCGCCGCGGTCCTTGAAGCCATAAATGCGCACAAGCGCGGCCGGGCCGCGCGCACCGGGCGCGCAGGCAGCGGCTTCGGGGCCGATGATCGTCTGGGCGGCTGCGGGCGCTGAAAATGCACCAAGAACCGCCGTCGCCGCGATCAGCGAACGGACAAGCCCCCGGAAAGACGCATTGGAACGCTTCAGCACCATGAACCTCCTCGACCTTCCCCCTTCTCGAATCACCAAATAGTTGATGCATCGCTGCTCTCCCGTGGTATCGGGTCCGCTTGCGGCCAAAATTTGACCAAGGATCGACAAAACCAAGAGATGCTGGCCCGGTTCGACAGGTACATGGCGCGGCTGATCGCGGTGCCGCTGTTCGCGACACTGATGATCGCGGCCATGCTGCTATTGCTGGAGAAGATGCTGAAATTGTTCGACTTCGTGGTGAACGAAGGCGGGCCCGCATCGGTCGTCTGGCGTATGCTCGGCAACCTTATTCCGCAGTATCTCGGCCTTGGAATCCCCGTTGGCCTTCTTCTTGGCATATTGCTCGCTTTCCGGAATCTGGCGCTTTCGAGCGAACTCGATGCGTTGCGCGCCGTGGGAATCAGCTACATGCGGATGCTGCGCGTGCCCTACATGTACGCGCTGCTGCTCGGCCTCCTGACGCTGCTCATCGTCGGTTTCATCCAGCCGATCAGCCGCTATGCCTATGAAGGCCTGGAGTTCGAGCTACGCTCGGGCGCGCTCGGCGCCACCATCGATGTGGGCGAATTCGTGCAGGTGGCGCGCAATACCACGCTCCGCGTCGAGGAAAGCCGCAATCATGGCCGCGACCTGCGCGGCATCTTCGTCAGCGGCCAGAGCGCCGACGGCAAGACCGTTTCCGTCACCGCCGCGCGGGGTACGTTCCTCGCCACCGACGACCCGGACGTGATCCTGCTGCGGCTCACCGACGGCACGCTCGTGCACGACGCGCCCGGCTACAAGCAGCCGCGCGTGCTCACCTTCCGTATGCACGACCTGCCGATCGACCTGCCGCAGATCGAGCTGTTCCGCATTCGCGGCGCCGAAGCCGACGACAACGAGCTGACGCTGCCCGAACTCTACCGCGTCGGTTATCTCGGCCAGGGCACCACCACCGAGGAGAACCGGCACGCGGTGCGCGCGAACCTGCACCGGCGGCTGGTGCAGGTGTTCGCGGTGATGGTGATCCCGCTGCTCGCGGTGGCGCTCGCGGTGCCGCCGAAGCGATCGACCTCGGCGGTCGGCGTGTTCGCCGCGCTCACCATTCTTATCGTCTACAACGAGATTTCAGAGGCTGCCGAGCGATCCGGCGCTGCAGGGAAAGCCGATATCGTGCTCAGCCAGTGGGGCAGTTTCATCGCGTTCAGCCTGCTCTGCGCGTGGTTCTTCCATGTGCTCGCGAACGTACCGGGTGGCCAGCCAATCGCGATGATCGAACGCGGCGCGGGCATCGTCACCAAGTGGATCGTCAGCCTGTGGCGCTTGATCCGCCGCCGCTTCGCAAAAGCGCAGGCCGCATGAGCAGCGCGCTCTCGCTCTGGCCCTCGCCGACCATCGCGACCTACACGGCGCGCCTGTTCATGATGCGCACGCTCGCGTTCGCGATCGGCCTCGTCGCCATATTGCAGACGCTCGACCTGCTTACCGAATCGAACAAGATCCTGGCCATCGACGGCAACGGCAACGCCGAGTTGCTGCGCTACGTGCAGCTTCGCATTCCGCAGCTCATTTCGCAGTTCCTGCCCTTTTCCGTGCTGCTCGGCGCGCTGGTGACGATGGCGACGCTGAGCCAGAACAGCGAAGTGACGATCTTCCGCGCCGCAGGGCTTTCCGCGCACCAGATCCTCTATCCGATGATGGCCGCGGCGCTCGGCGTTTCGCTGTTTCACTTCGCGTTCAACGAGATGGTGCTGGTGCGGACGAATGCCGAACTCATCGCGTGGGAGAAGGCCGAATACCGGCGCGATGCGGAAATCGACACGAATCCGCTCACCGACGTGTGGGTGCGCGAGGGGCGCGAGATCATCCATGCCGACAGCGTGACCGGAAACGGCGCGGCGACCGTGCTGCACGGCGTGCGCGTCGACCGCCGCGACGGCAGCCGCCTGCGCCAGATCATCAACGCGCAAAGCGGCCGCCCGGACGGCAACGCCTGGCTGCTGAACGACGTCCGCATCTTCACGGTGCGCACGGGCGCGCTCTCCCGCGTACCGGAAATTCGGCTCGGCACGGGTATCGAGCCCGACCGCTTCACGATGCGCGCACCCGATCCGGACCGGACGAACATCGCCGATCTCTGGAAGCAGACACGGCTTCTGGAATCGGTGGGACGCGGCACGGATTCGCTGCGCGTCGCGCTCTATCACAAGGTTTCGCTGCCGCTTTCGGCCGTGCTGATGCCGTTGCTCGGCGCGGTGACGGCGTTCGGCCTTGCCCGATCGGGCAAGCTCTTCGCGCGCGCCGTCGTCGGCATGGCGCTCGGCTTTGCGTATTTCGTCGCCGACAATTTCATGGTGGCGATGGGCGAGTTCGGCTCCGTACCGCCGTGGGCGGCGGGCTGGGCGCCGTTCCTTCTGTTCTTCCTCGTCGGCGAAGCCGTGTTGTTCAGGACCGAGGAATGACGCGTACCGACAGTTCGGGCGGGAAGAGAATCAGCAAGAAAACGGTTGTGAAAAGTGCGGGCGTCGTGGCGATGGCCCGGCTCGGCGCACTGATCGAAGCCGTCGCACAGCCCGCCTACGTCTGGATGTTCGGCCTCGCCACTTACGGCATCTACATGGCGCTGTGGGCGGCTGTGAATATCGTGTCGAATGTCGCCGATCTTGCCATGACGAGCGCCATGCAGCGCGCCATCCCGCAGGCGACGACCGAAGAACGCGCGCACAGCGCCCTGAAGACCGCGCTCATTCTCGGCATGGTGCCGAGCATCGTGATCGCGATCGGCGTCAGCCTGTTCGCGGCGCCGGTCGCGGCGATGTTCAACGCCGCCCCGAAAGACACGGACTCGCTCGTGCTCGCCGTTACCGTGTTCGCGTGGGCGCTGCCGCTGTGGACCTTCGTCGAACTTGCGACATCGGCGTCGCGGGCACGCAAGGCGTTCGGACCGGAGGTGCGCCTCAGGATCTTCTGGGAGCAGATCGTCCGGCTGATCATGGCCGGCGCCGCATGGCTCGCGGGGTGGATGACGATGGGCCTCATCGTCGCGCATCTTGCCTCGCTCGCGATCACCGCCCTGCTCGGCTGGAGACTGCTCAGCCGCTATTACGACGTGCGCCTGCTGATCCGCGCGCCGTTCGACAGGGAGGTGCTGCGCGATCTCCTCGGCACCGGGTTTGGCATCCTGCCCGCCAATATTGCCGCGCGGGCCTTTTCCGACGTGCCGCCGCTGCTCCTCAACATGATGCTGCCGGGCGCAGCGGGGGCCAGTGCCGCCGGGCTCTTCGGCATTGCGCGTAAGATCGCCTCGATCCCGCTCATCGTGCGCCACAGCCTGCATTATGTCATCCAGCCGCTCGCCGCCGAGCAGGCCATGCACGACAAGCAGCACATCAACCCCATCTACGGCTTTGCCTCGCGCCTTTCGATGATCCTGCTCCTGCCGATGTCGCTGCTTCTGGCGCTGCTCGCAGGACCGATCCTCCTGCTGTTTCCGCCCGAGGCGGCGGCTGCAGCCCCTCTCATCGTGGTGCTGACGCTGGCGCGCGGCATAAACGCGATCGCCGGGCCTGCGAACGGCATCCTCCAGATGCTGCAGCCGCGCATCCTGCCGACGGCGAACGCCGTGCTCGGCATCGCCGTGTGGGCTCTCGTCACATGGCTGCTGTGGAACGGCAACGGCGCGTTGGCGATGGCGTGGGGCGTTGCGTGCGGCGTGTTCGTCATGGAATGGCTGGCGCTCATAGAACTCTGGCACACGGACCGCATCCACCCGTTCGCACCTCCGTTCGCGAAGGGCCTTGCGATCATCGGCGGTTCGTCGCTGCTGATATGGGCGGCGCTGGGCAGTCACCAGCCATTTCCCTTGTGGCTCGACATCGTCCTGCCTATCGTTGCGGCGTTGGTTCTGGTCTGGCTCGGCCTGCGTTTCGTGCTGACGGCACGCGAGCGGCAAAGCCTCGGCAGGATCGGGACAAGACTCGGGCTAAACCAGCCCTGAACAGGACGTGGCATGAGCCAGAGACGTGTCGCTTTCCTGTTCGTCGGCGGCGCCCATCAAGTGCTCCACAGCGCATCGGTCGCCGCGGAGCTTGGCCGCGATCCGCGCTTCGACGTTACCTGTTTCGTTGCGCAGGACGCGGAACGCGGGATGCTGGAGCAGATCGCGCGCGCATGGCCCGATTCGCGCCTCTCCATCACTGATCTTCCAGCGCCGCTCTGGTCCTCCCTCATCGGACGGCTCTGGCCGAAACTGCGGGCGATGAAGCTGCCCCGCCTGCTGGCGAACCGGAAGCGTCTGTTTGCCTTTGATGCGATCGTCCTCACCGAGCGGACATCGACCATCCTGAAAAAGCTGCCCGGCTGCCCGCCGCTGATCCACATTCCGCACGGCGCGGGAGACCGGGCGCGCGGGTTCGAGCCGCGGCTGCGGCTGTTCGACCTGGTCATCGTATCGGGTGATAAGGACGCACATCGTATGACGGGCGAAGGCCTTGTCGCGGAGTCGCGCATCGCAGTTTCCGGTTCGACCAAGCTCGATGCGCTGGATCGGCTCGGCGTGAACAGGCCGAAGCTGTTCGACAACGACAAACCCGTGGTGCTCTACAACCCGCATTTCGAAATTGCGCTCAGCTCGTGGCCGCGCTGGGGCCTGCAGATTATCGACGCTTTTGCGGCCCAATCCGATTTCAACCTGATCGTTGCGCCCCACATCCGCCTTTTCGAGGGCGCGTCGGCGGCGGAGCGCTCAGCGCTGGAGGCGCGTGCCATCCCCGGCCGCATCATCGTCGACGCCGGATCGGCGCGCTCGTGCGACATGACCTATACCAACGCCGCCGATATCTATGTCGGCGATGTCAGCAGTCAGGTCTACGAGTTCCTTGCCCGCCCCCGCCCCTGCGTGTTCCTCGACAGCACGGGTGCAGACTGGAAGGATGATCCGAACTACGCCTTCTGGCATCTCGGTGACGTGGTGACGGACCTGTCCGACGTTCTTCCCGCCACTGCACGCGCGGCCGCGACACACACCGCCTACAGCGCGCGTCAGAACGCCGCTGTATCCGCCGCCGTTGGCGGCAATTGGCACGGAGCATCGGCACGGGCAGCGGCGGCGATCGCGGGGTTTGTTACCGGCGCACCCGCATCCGGGGCACTGGCATCGACCACAGTGCGGTCCTAAATATGCCGTATTGCCGCGAAATAGAGACGGTATCAGGCTGCGGCTAGTGCCGTGAATTGTGCAGGATCTTAGGTATGCAGATGCTCAAGGGCTATCGGCTCGGCATGTGGAGCAAGAGCCACAACCTCTCGAAGATGACGTTCCGCGAGCTCGTCGTCGCCTATTTCCAGTATTATGCGATTCAGGCGTATCTGCTGCTGGCGGTGGCATCGCTCTATGTGGCGTGGGCCTACCCGACGACGCTGCTGCGCGGCGGAATCTCGGCTGCAATCGCCATCGCGGCCTATCCGCTGGCGTGGTTCCTGCTGCACCGCTACGTGCTCCACAGCCGCTGGATGTTCAAATCGCCGCTGACGGCGCGGACGTGGAAGCGCATCCACTACGATCACCACCAGGATCCGAACCACCTCGAGGTGCTGTTCGGCGCGCTCTACACGACGCTGCCGACCATCGCGATCGTCACGATTCCCGTCGGATACGCCATCGGCGGCATCGGCGGCGCGGCGTGGGGCTTCGGCGCAGGGCTGCTCACCACCTGCTTCTACGAGTTCTGCCACTGCATCCAGCATCTTTCCTACAAGCCGCGGTCGCCCTGGCTCGTGGAAATGAAGACGCGCCACATGGAACACCACTTCCATGACGAGGACGGCAACTTCGGCATCACCAATTTCGTGTGGGACAAGCTGTTCGGCACCTACTACCAGCGCGGCGAGCGCCCGGAGAAGAGCGAGACGGTGTTCAACCTCGGCTACACGACCGAGGCTGCCGAGAAGTGGCCGTGGGTGGCCTCGATGTCCGGCGGCGTCGCCGAGGGCCATCCGCGCCAACGCATGAAAAAAGCGGCCTGATTCTCGGCATGGGGGGCGGCATCGACATCCGGCCGGTCGCGAGCACGGCCGACCGCAAGACGTTCATCGACCTGCCGTGGACGCTCTACGCGCACGATCCGAACTGGGTGCCGCCGCTGAAATCGGAGATCGCCGGCCTTATCGGCGGCGCGAAGAGCAATCCGTGGTTCGAGCACGCCGAGGCCGCATTCTGGCTCGCCTACAAGGACGGAAAGCCGGTCGGGCGCATTTCCGCGCAGGTCGACCAGCTCGTTCTCCAGCACATGGGCGCGGGCACCGGCCAGTTCGGCATGTTCGAATGCATCGACGACCCGGCGGTTGCCACGGCGCTGCTGGAGACGGCGGAAAACTGGCTGCGGCAAAAGGGCATGACGCGGTCGCTCGGCCCGTTCAGCCTTTCGATCTGGGATGAGCCCGGTCTCCTCGTCAGCGGCTTCGAACTGCCGCCCACGGTGATGATGGGGCACCACCTGCCCTACTACGAAGCGCTGATCGAAGACCGCGGCTATGCGGGCGTGAAGGATCTGCACACCTACGAATTGCCGATCGCCGCCGGTTTCCCGCCCGCGTTCAACCGGATCGTAGCGGCGGCGGAGAAATCCAGCCGTATCCGTATGCGCAATGTCGACAAGTCGCGTTTCGATTCCGAAGCCGCGCTGATCCTCGACATTCTGAACGATGCCTGGTCCGACAACTGGGGCTTCATCCCGCTGACCCCTTCGGAAGTGGCGTATGTCGGCAAGAAGCTGAAGCCGATCGTCTTCGAGGACCTGATCCGCATCTGCGAGGTGGATGGCGAACCGGTCTCCTTCATGATCACGCTGCCGGACGTCAACGAGATGACCGCCGACCTCGACGGCAAGTTGCTGCCGTTCGGCTGGGCGAAGCTGCTGTGGCGGCTGCGCGCGCCGAAGGTGCGCCGTATGCGTGTGCCGCTGATGGGCGTGCGCAAATCGATGCAGGGCAGCCGCCTCGCCAGCTTCATGGCGCTGATGATGGTGGAGCACATCCGCCGCGCCGCCGTGAGCGTTTATGGCGCAACGCAGGGCGAACTCGGCTGGGTGCTCGACGACAACGGCCCGATGAAATCGATCGCCGAGATCATCGAATCGAAGATCACGAAGACGTACCGGGTCTACGAAAAAGCGCTTTAGGCGATATCGATCCAGACCGGCGCGTGATCGGAGGCTTTTTCCGCACCCCGTGCTTCCCTGTCCACGGTCGCGTTCGTCAGCCGGTCTGCGACACGCGGGCAAAGCAGGAAGTGATCGATGCGCAGGCCCGCGTTCCGCGGCCAGCATCCCGCCTGATAGTCCCAGAACGTATAGAGATGATCGTCCGCCGGATGCACGGCGCGCAGCGCTTCCGTCCAGCCCTGATGGACGATGCGGCGTAGCGCGGCACGGGATTCCGGCTGCACGAGCGCGTCGTTCGCCATCGCTTTCATACTGAACACATCGCGGTCTTCGGGCGCCACGTTGTAGTCACCGGCAAGCACCGTGGGCGTTTCAGACGCGAGCAGCAGCGCCGCGCGCGCCTCCAGCCGCTTCATCCACGCGAGCTTGTAGTCGAACTTCGGCCCCGGCTGCGGATTGCCGTTCGGCAGGTAGATGGAGGCAATGCGAACACCGTTCACATCGGCTTCGAGGTAACGCGCCTGCTCGTCCGCGTCGTCGCCAGGAAGCCCGCGCTGCACTTCGGTCGTCGGCTCGCGACTGAGGATGGCGACACCGTTGAAGCTCTTCTGGCCGTGAACGAGGACGTGGTAGCCGAGCGCCTCGATGTCCGCCGCCGGGAAGCGTTCGTCGATGCACTTCACCTCCTGCAGGCAGGCGACGTCCGGCTTTCGGCTTTCCAGCCATTCGAGAAGGCGCGGCAGGCGCGCGGCGATTCCGTTGACGTTGAAGGTGGCGATGCGCATGGCGCAGGGCTAACGCCCCGCGCGCGCCGGGTCAAACCGGGAAGCCCGGATCAAACCGAGAAGGACGTGCCGCAGCCGCAGCCCGACGCTGCGTTCGGATTGCGTACCTGAAAGGACGCGCCGCCGAGGCTTTCGACGAAATCGACTTCCGAGCCTTCCAGTAGATCGAGGCTGACCGGATCGACAACGAGCTTCACGCCTGACGTTTCGGTGGTGAGGTCATCCGCCGCGATCGCGGTTTCGAGGCCGAAGCGATACTGGAACCCCGCGCAGCCGCCGCCTTCCACGGAAAGCCGCAGGATCGCGGGCACGCCGCCCTGCCGGGTGGCGATGGCGGCAACGCGCGCCGCGGCGGCTTCGGTGAGATGAAGTGCGCTCATGTCGCAAAGATAGGGGTTTGCGGTGAGCGGTTCAATGACGCGCACCGCAGATGACAGGAACGATCAGTTCCCGGTCGGCTCCACCGGACCACCGACCGCGATCGTGCCGGCGCTCTGCTGCGCGGCGAGCACGCGGTCGCCGGCTTCGAGGAACGGCATCGGGTTCACCTGGCGGCCATCGATCAGCACCTCGTAGTGAAGGTGGCTGCCCGTGGAACGGCCCGTGGAGCCCATGCCGCCGATCTGCTCGCCGCGGGCGATGCGATCGCCCTTCTTCACGTCGATGCGCGACATGTGGCCGTAGCGCGTGACGATGCCGGCGCCGTGGTCGATCTCGACATATTTGCCGTACCCGCCCGGATGATAGCGCGCATCGATGACAACGCCGTCCGCCGCAGCGTGGATCGGCTCGCCGACCGGGCCTGCGAGATCGACGCCCTTGTGCATCGCCGTGTCGCCCGTGAACGGATCATAGCGAACGCCGTAGCCCGAGGTGTAGGTGTAGGCCTTCACCGGCTTCAGCGACGGAATGGCGCTCATGCCCTTTTCGAGCAGATCGAGCTTCTGCCAGCTGACGAACAGCGCCTTGAACTGCGGCTCGGCGCCCGCGAGCGGCGAATCCGCCTTCTCTTCGGGGCCGCCCATGCCGAACGTCGACTGCTTGAGAAAACGCGCAGGCTGAAGGCCGAGACGGCGAATGAGCGCGCTCGATTTCTCGAAGCGGGCCTCGGCAGCCGTGCGGGCGTGATCAGCAAGCGCAAGCTGTGCGCGGTCAAGCTCGGCGAGCGGCTTCAGGACCGCCGATGCGCCCGCAGCGGCAGGCGCCGCAAGCGCGGGCATCAACGCCCCGAGTTGCGACGGGTCCGCTTTGCCGGAAACGAGCTGGGCAAGGAATTGCTGGCGCTGCTCGACGCGCGCCGTCGTCTTGGCGACACCCTGGCGCAGCGCGGCGAGTTCGGCGCGCATCGCGGTGACTTCGTTCTCCGCCGACGCTTCGACCGTGCTGCTGCCGATCATCGCGCTCGTCGCAACCGCCGTATAGGTGAGCAGCGCGGCAAGGCCGGTGAGGCCGATGACCTGCGCGCGCGTCGTCACGCGGTACACCTGCATACCGATATCGCGCTTGTAATGAAGGAATTCGCGCTCGGGCAGCCGCTTTGCGACCTTGTCCCGAAGCCCGGATGCGACCGTATTTATATCCAGCACCAAATAAGACCCCCGCACTGCGCAAACGCGATGTTCGCGCAATAGATTCGTCTAACTCGTGTTTATGGACCCCATGCCCCGAGCCCGGACGTTAGGTGACAAGCGGCCTAAGCGCTTGCAAGTGAATCATAAAATGCCGGGGTCAGACCGGCCTCGATTCGCGCCGAGTCGTTGAAAGGGCGTTTGAGCGCACCTTTGAATCGGGAACCGACGAGGTGCTGGAACGTTTGGACCGGTTCGATTCGCAGTTCGTCGCAAAGGTGCCGGAACCAGCGATTCCCTACCGAAACATGAATAATTTCATCGTGGTAGATCAGATTCAGGATATCTGCACTGAGATCGTCACCTGCCGCGCGCAGGCGGGATTCGGTTGCGGGCGTCACATCGAGCCCCCGCGCTTCGAGCACCTGCGGAACCACGGCGAGCCGAGCGAGCAGATCGTCGGCGGTCGCCATCGCTGCCTCCCACAGGCCATCGTGCGCGGGGAGATCACCGTAGGCGGCACCAAGGTCGGAGAGCCGATCGGCGAGCAATCCGAAGTGCCGTGCCTCATCGTCCGCCACCGCCACCCAGTCGTCGGTGAAGGCACGCGGCATCGCTCCGCCGAAGCGGCCCACAGCGTCCCACGCGAGATCGATGGCATTGAACTCGATATGCGCGAGTGCGTGGAGCAGCGCGATGCGACTGCGCTCCGAGCCCGCCCGGCCCCGCTTCGGCATTCGCGAGGGCGGCAGCAGTTCGGGGCGCGGAGGACGCGCAGGGCGATCCGGCATCGGCACGTCGTAGACGGCGGCAAGGTCGCCCGCACGCCAGCACGCCGCGTGGTGTCGCGAGAGCCTCGCCTTTTCCACCGGGTCGGCCGTCAGCAGAACGGCCGCGGCCGCCGCGCCGATCGTGTCAGCCAAGCGCCTGCACCGCCTTCAGCACGGCTTCGGCGTGGCCGGGCACCTTCACATTGTGCCACACCTCGGCGATCTTGCCGTCGCGGCCGATGAGGAAGGTCGCGCGCTCGATGCCCATGTATTTGCGGCCGTAGAGCGTCTTTTCGACCCAGACGCCGTAAGCCTCGATGGCCTTCGCGTCGGGATCGGAGCCGAGTTTCACGCCGAGATCGTGCTTCGCGCGGAACTTCCCGTGTTTCGCGACGGTGTCCTTGGAAACGCCGAGCACGGCGGTATCGGCTTTCGCGAACGCAGGCAGGAGCCCGGTGAAGTCGATCGCCTCGCGCGTGCAGCCGGTGGTATCGTCCTTGGGGTAGAAGTAGAGCACGAGCTTCTTGCCCGCGAACTCCTTCAGGGACAGCGGCCCCTCCTCGCTGTCGAGCGTGAAGGCGGGGGCTTTCGAACCGGGCTTCGTCATCATCGTGCCTTTCGTTTGACCGCGAACACCGCCTCCCAGGCGGCGAGAACGGCCCTTTTGGCGTCCTCCAGCGCGGCTTTCAATGCGTCGAAATCAGCCATGCTCGTGGCCGCCGCCATCATCGCCTTTGCCGCCGCGGGCTGCTTCGGCGGTTCGTCGCCCTCGATCAGCCGGAGCACGACGAGGAGCCGCGTCATCAGATCGTGGGCGCCGAGCACGTCTTCGGGCAGCGCCCCCGCCTTCACGAAATGCGCTGTTGCCGCGCCGAGATCGGGATCGAAGCCCTCGCGGCGCGAAAGCTGAAGGAAATGCACCATGAATTCGAGATCGATGAGCCCGCCCGGGGCATGCTTCACATCCCACAGACCGCCGTCGCGGTGCGCCTTCACCATGTCTCCGCGCATCTCCAGCACCTCGGCCTTGAGACGTTCGGGATCGCGGGGCTTCATCAGCGCGGCATCGATACCGGCCGAGACGGCCGCGCGGTCTTCCTCCGCGCCGTAGACGACGCGCGCGCGGGTGAGCGCCATGTGCTCCCAGCTCCAGGCTTCCTCAAGCTGATAGCGCGCGAACGTATCGATATTGACCGCGAGCAGCCCCTGCTGGCCGGAGGGGCGCAGCCGCGTGTCCACCTCGAACAGCGGTCCCGCCGCGGTGCTGACGGTGAGCGCGCCCGTGAGGCGCTGGCCGAGCCGGTTGAACCATGTCGTCGCGGGCAGTGCCTTCGCGCCGTCCGACATCGCCTCGTGATGGCCGCTGAACAGGAACACGAGATCGAGATCGGATTTTTCGGTGAGGATGGCGCCGCCGTAGCGCCCGAAGCCGAGTACCAGCAGTCGCCCGCCGGGGACGCGTCCGTGCGTTTCGGCGAACTCGGCCTGCACGGCCTCCGCGAGCACGGCGATCGCGGCGTCGGCGAGCTTGGCGTGGTCACGCCCGACGCGGATCGGGTCCGCGCCGCCCTCGATGATCTGCACGCCCAGCTGGAAACGCCGTTCCGCCACGAAGCGGCGCACTTCGTCGAGTTTCAGTTCGAGCGCGTCGTGGCGGCGCAGACGCGCGCGCAGCATATCGGTGAGGTCTTCGACGCACGGTAATGGCGCGAACGCCTCATTCGACAGCATGATGTCGACGATCTCCGGCCGCCGCGCGAGCTTGCCCGCGAGCACGGGCGCCAGCTCAAGCACGCGCGCGAGCAGCAACGCGACGCGAGGGTTCGCCTCGATGAGCGCGAAGAACTGGATCGAGGACGGCAGCGCGCCGAGGAAATCGTCGAAGCGCAGCAGTGCCTCGCGGCCGGTTCCGGCTCCGGCAAAAGCTTTCACGAGGCCTGGGAGCGCGCTTTCGAGCTCGCGCTGCGCCGCGTCGCTGCGGAGCGCGCGGTAGCTGCGGTCGCGCCAGCGGGCGATGAGATCGGCAAGGTCAGCGTGCGGGCCGATCCCGGCTTTTTTGAGTGCCGCCTTGAGCTGGGCGGGCTGGCGCGGCAGCCGGTCCACCTCCGCCTCGGCGATGAGCGCATCGTAGATGCGGCCGACGGCGGTCGCGTGGCGCTTGATCTCGCGCTCCATCGCCGCCCAGTCGCGATAGCCCGCGAGAGCTGCCAGATCCTTGCGTTCGGGCGCGCGGGTCGGGATCTGGTGCGTCTGCGCGTCCTCGAGCATCTGGAGGCGGTGCTCGGCGGTGCGCAGCACCCGGTAGGCGGCGGCGAGCGTTTCGGCCTCATCGGGCTTGATGCGCTCCGCCGCGACCAGCGCCGCGAGCGCGTCCAGCGTCGCGGGCTGGCGCAGCGTCCAGTCGCGTCCGCCGAAGATCAGCTGGTGAATCTGCGCGAAGAACTCGACCTCGCGGATACCGCCGCGCCCGCGCTTCAGGCAATAGCCGGGGCCGACCTCCTGCCGCTCGTCATAGTGGTCGCGGATCATCAGCGACATGTCCTGGATATCGCGCACCGCCGTGTAATCGAGCGACCGGCGCCAGACGAACGGCTCGATCGCGGCGAGGAAATCCTCACCCATCTTCACGTCGCCGCCGACAGCGCGCGCGCGGATGAACGCCGCGCGCTCCCACGCCAGCGCCTCGGACTGGTAGTAGGTCTCCGCCCCCCGGATCGGCATGGCGATCGGTGTCACCTCCGAAGCCGGGCGCAGCCGGAGGTCGACGCGGAACACGTAGCCGCCCGAATCGCGTGTCTGCATCAGCTCGACCATGCGGCGTGCGATGCGGACGGCGATGTTGTCCGGGTCGTCGCCCTCGCGCACGGCGAGCCGATCGCGGTCGTAGAGCAGGATCAGGTCGACATCGCTCGAATAGTTGAGCTCGCGGCTGCCGAGCTTGCCGAGCGCGATGGCGGTGAAGCCGTCCGGCCCGGCACCGGGGATACGCTCGTCGACAGCGATGCGGATCGCGCAGTCGATGGCGCGGTCGGCGAGGTCGGACAGCGCCGCCGTCACCTTTTCGAGCGGCCAGCGGCCCGAGATGTCGGCGAGCGCGATGGCGATGGCGGCGATGCGCTTCGCCTCGCGCAGAGCCGCGCCATCGGCGGGACCGGCGAGCAGCGCGAGCGCCGTTTCCATCAGCGGCTCGGGGCCCTCCGCGAGATAGCGCAGAAGAACCTCATCCTCGCGGCGCATCAGCGCGCGCAAATATGGAGAGTGCGCCCATGCGCGGGCGCAGGCGTCCACATCCTCAGGCGTGCCGGCAACGCCGGCTTCGGCAAGGATACGTGCAAGTTCGGCCGGCAGCGCTGGCGTCGTCTCCGCCAAGGAGAGCCCTTTCGTTATTCGCGCGCCAGCTGATCCACCTGTCCCATGATCTCGTCAAGCGCCGTCGTGCCGGAGACTTTCGAACCGCGCCGCGACGGCAGCTTCCCCTCGGCGATCACCAGCTCCAGTGCGGCGCGTCCACGCGCGACGCGGCTCTTGATGGTGCCGACCGCACAATCGCAGATCGTCGCTGCCTCTTCATAGGCAAACCCGCCCGCACCAACGAGGATCAGTGCCTCGCGCTGCGCGGAGGGCAATTCGAGGAGCGCGCGCTGAAGGTCTGCGAGTTCGATCTGCTTGTCCTGGCCGGCGGGCGCGGACAGGAGCCGATCGGCGACGAGTTCATCCCATTCGCCCTTGAAGCGCGCACGGCGCATCTGGCTGAGGAACAGGTTCCGCAGGATGATGAAGGTCCACGCGCGGATGTTCGTCCCCGCCTGAAAGCGATCCCGCGCCGCCCACGCCTTCAGCAGCGTTTCCTGCACGAGGTCGTCCGCCATGTCGCGATTGCCCGAAAGCGAACGCCCGAAAGCGCGCAGCTGCGGGATGATCGCCGAAAGCTCGTCCTTGAACGCCTTGTCGGAAAGCTGCCCCGTCTTCGTCTCTGCGGGGCTCGCCTCGAGCCGCGCGAGCAGATCGAGAAACATCTGCGGCAGCGGCTGCGTCGCTGCATCGGCATACGCCGAGCGCAGGAAGCCCCCGATCACATCAGCACTCATGGGACTGGTGCCGTCCTGACGGCCGATCTTTTGTTCGATCATGTCTCTCCCCCTCGGGCTCCGGCTTCAGCGCGACCAGAAAAACAGAAGCGCCGCGAAGATCACAACAACTATCGTGACCGAAAACAGCAGGATGTAGCGGACGATATGAGGGGTTTCCCCTGCCCTCGCCTGGTTCGTCCTCAGTGTTTCGTGGTCCTGTTCCATGGCCGTTGGCTCCTGATTGTGAAGGCTATGCCCCTGCCCGCCCATGCACAAGGCGGCCAAGGCGGACCGTCATCGCATCGCCGCGGTGCTGTTGAAGAAAAGCGCCTGCGCGATCGCCGCCGAAACGGTCGAACGCTGGAACGGCTTTGTGATGAGGAAGGTCGGCTCCGGACGCTCACCGGTGAGCAGGCGTTCCGGAAACGCCGTGATGAAGATCACCGGCACGGAGAAGCGGCCGAGAATGTCTTTCACTGCGTCGATCCCCGAGCTGTCGTCGGCGAGCTGGATGTCCGCGAGCACAAGCCCGGGCTCGGTATCGATCGCGAGCGCCACCGCCTCGTCGCGCGTTACCGCGATGCCGGTCACGTCGTGGCCGAGATCGCGCACGATGCTGTCGAGGTCCATGCCGATGATCGGCTCGTCCTCGATGATCAGCACGCGCGTGCGCGTCTGCCGGCTGATCTCGTCCATCGCTTCCTTCACGAGACCCGAGACACTGTCCGGGTCCAGATCGATGAGATAGCCGACATCTTCGTGCGAAAAGCCCTCCATCGCGGTCAGCAACAGCGCCTGCCGCGACAGCGGCGTGATCGCGGCGAGACGTTCGTGGGCGGCGCGTTCGAAATCGGACGCAGCCGGCTCTTCGGAATCAACGTCGATGTTCGAAGAGGCCCAGATGGCGTGGAAGACGCGATAGAGCGCCAGCCTTTCGTCCACATCGCGCGGGAAATCCTCCGGTGCGCTCACGATCGCTTCCAGCGCCGCGCGCACATAGGTGTCCCCATCGCGCTGCGTTCCCGTCAGCGCCCGCGCATAACGGCGGAGCAACGGGAGATGCGGCGCGAGCTTCGCTGCCAATGTCATGTGTTCGTCTGCCTCCTCGAAACCCGGACCACCCCCGAATGGTGGCCGCCCCACACGAAAGTGGCGACAAGCATTGGAACGGTCGAGGCTTTCTTTTGTTTCGCCCCATATCTAAGTTCGTTGAGGACGATGGCTGAAAAACCAGAAATCCAGGGTTCGCGCCAAGATTCAGGCCAGAGTTCAGGCGCACGGCGCTCGCTGTCGTTTCAGCTTGCCGTCGCGCTCACACTGGCTCTGCTGCCGATCGGCATTCTCGCCGCCGTGCTGGCTGCCGACGGCATTCGCAGCGCGCGTGAAGCCGAGCTGGTGCGCGCCGAAAACCAGTTCCGCGCCACTGCCCGCGTCGTCGACGATCTGCTCAGCGTCGATTTCCTCGTCCTGCGTGCACTGCTTCGCAACGAGAGCGGCCTTCACGAGGGTCGAACGTGCAACGCAGAGGCGGCAAACGCGCTCGACGATGCGGAAACCTTCGATGCGATCGTCTGGGCCGACGGTCTTGGCCGACCGATCTGCGAAAGCCGCGGCGGCATCAAACCATCCGCTGCCGAGCTCACCCGCCTGGCGGCGGAAAGCGAGCGCGAATACCTGATCTGGCCGGGGGGCGACCACGTGTTCTTCGCGGTGCGCGAAGAACCGGAAACGGGAAAGCCCGGGCTTGTCGTTGCAACGGCATCGGTTTCGCGCCTGAAAGCGCGCCTGCGCGAGATCGCGGCGATGGAAGGCGCGGCCACCGTATGGCTGGGCGACAAGCCCATCCTCGGCAATCCGCCGGATGACACCGCGGCGCCCGGCGGACTCCTCACCGTGCGGCGCCTCGCGGAGTCCGGTGGGCGCGATCAGGTGGTCGCGGCGGGACCGCTTTCGATCGCGCCGTTCGCGCTCACCACGGTCGTTCCCGCGACCCGTCTTGCGGTTGCAGACGTGCTGGCGATCGCGGCCCCTTCGCTGATGTGGATCGCCGCGCTGCTCATCGGCTGGATGGTCGTGCGGCGCTTCGTCGTGCGCCCGCTGCAAAACATGGCAAGCGGCGTACGCGCATATGGTGCGGGAGATAATCTTGTGCGCCTTTCCGGGCGCGCCGGGCAAACCGACGAGATGCAGGCCTTCGCCGAAACCTTCGACACGATGGCTCAGGACATGGCGGAGGCGCGGCATGAGGTGGATGCCGCGCTTACAGAACAGCGCCGTCTGACGCGCGAAGTCCATCACCGCGTGAAGAACAACCTGCAGATCATAGCCAGCCTGATCAGCATCCAGGCGCGCGAGGCAGACGGCACCGATGTCGCGCGGGCTTATGCCAGCATCCAGATGCGCGTCGGTGCGCTATCGATCGTGCACCGCTGGCTCTATGAGGAAAGTGAAGCGCAGGGCGTCGATTTCACGGCGCTCACCCACGATCTGTGTGCCAGCCTCCAGCAGATCATTCCAACCGCGAAGCTCGTCGAGCCGCGCATCAACACGCATCTCGAACGCCTGCACATCAGCCAGGATGCCGCCGTGCCGCTCGCCTTCCTCATCACCGAGGTGATCGCGTTCGCGGCCCGCCTTGCGGCGGCGGAAGGCCGGGAAAAGCTGGTCATCGATATTCATGTCCGCCGCACCGAAAGCGGCGGCGAACTGCGCATATGCTCGGATGCCTTCGGAGAGGACGATCCGCTGGCGCCGACGGAGACGCGGGCGGCAGCCCGCATCGTGAACGGCATGGTCCGCCAGCTCCGTGGGCGCCTCAACTTCGATGCCGGCGTACCCTGCTATACTGTGGAATTCCCCCTGAAGCTGCGGGCGGGATAAATTTCTTTCGGGCGATGGAACCATGCCGGCGATTCGCCGTTAATGCGGCACGGACAGCGAACTTTGCCCCCCGCTCTCGCTGTCCCACAAGAGCCCGGTCGCCTGCTCCCCCCGCCGGCATCGGGCTCTTTTCTTTTCTGCGCTGCCCCCGGAACGGTCCGATGAAACCTATTGAGGCCACAACCGTTTTTCATGGGCAGTTTATCTGGAGAATGAACATGCGCACGAAAACGGGTACGAAACTCGCCGTCATCATGGCCCTGCTCGCCATCACGGCCTGCAATACGGTCGAAGGTGTCGGCAAGGACGTGAAATCGGCCGGTGAAACGGTCGAGGACGCAGCCAACTAAGGTTGGAATGGAGACGGGGGCGCGGCTACTCCGCGGCGTCCCCGACTTCGGACGACGCAAGTCGCGCGGCGCGGCGATCGGTGAGAACGATGCCGATAATGCCCGCCTCGTAAAGAATCATCAGCGGGATCGCGAGCAGAAGCTGGGAGATGACGTCTGGCGGTGTCAGCACCGCGGCGACCACGAAGGCCCCGACGATCGCATATCGGCGGAACGCGCGCAGCTGCGCGACATTCACGATCCCTGCACGCGCCAGCAGCATGAGCAGCACCGGCAGCAGGAAGCAGAAGCCAAACGCGAAGATCAGCCCCATCACGAACGACAGATAATCGTCCATCGCGGGCAGTGCCTGCTGCGGAATCCCGGCATCCGTCGTCTGGAAGCCCAGCAGGAAGGTGAAGACCGTGGGCATCACCACGTAATAGGCAAGCGCAGCGCCCATCGTGAAGAGGATCGGCGTGGCGATCAGGAAGGGCAAAAACGCCCGCTTCTCCGACCGGTAGAGCCCCGGCGCGATGAACAGCCAGATCTGGTTCGCGATAATCGGAAACGCGATCAGGAAGGCCGCGAACAGCGCCACCTTGATCTCCACGAAAAACGCTTCGTAGAGCTTCGTGTAGATGAGCTGGGAGGCCTTCGCCTTCACCAGCGGCTGCACGAGGAAGGCGAAAATATCATCCGCGAACGTGAAGCAGACACCGAACGCGAGCATGAGCGCGATGACACAGTAGAGCAGGCGCTGGCGCAGCTCGATCAGGTGATCGAGCAGCGGAGCCTTGCTGTCGTCGATGTCTTTCATGCCTGCGGCTTGCCGGTGTCGGGCGTCGTTTCAGCGGGCGGCACGTCTTCGACGGGGCCATCCGCTGCCGGTGTCGGCGGTTCGGGAGCCGCAGGATGCGCCTTCATGATCGCGGCATTCTGCGCTTCCCACTGCTTCTGCATCTCCTCCATCTCCGCCTCGCGGATCATGGCGTCCACACCGGTGCGGAAGTGCCGCGCGGTTGCGCGCGCCTTGCCGACCCAGTTGCCGACGGTGCGCAGCAGACGCGGCAAATCCTTCGGCCCCACGACGAGAAGCGCGACAATGGCGATGACGAGGAGTTCGGGCGCGCCGACGTCGAACATCTAACCGTCCGGCTGGAGGACTATCAACTGCGCGGCGTTTCCTGGGGCGTTTCGCTGCGGATCGTCTGATCGGGCGAAGCCTGGCCGATCTGGCGCGGCTGGGCGGGCGTTTCGTCCTCGGCGAGCCCCTTCTTGAAGCTCTTGATGCCCTTGGCGAGGTCTCCCATCACGTCCGAGATTCGGCCCTTGCCGAACAGCAGGATGACGACGATGCCGACGATCAGCCAATGCCAGATGCTGAAACCACCCATGGTTCGTACTCCGTTTCCGCCGCCCGCGATATCGGCAGCGATGCGGCCCCTGTCTAGTCCCCCGCACGCAAAAATGCGAATCCTAGAGCGCCTCGTCGTCCATTTCTTCCTCGGTGTCCGTCTCGTCGACCTCCGGGGTTTCGGGCGGCTTTTCGAACTGGAGCTGGTTCATCGCGGCGTCGATCGGCTCGAGCAGCCCTGCCGCCTTCAACTCGGCGAGGCCCGGCAGATCGCGGCGCGTGGCGAGGCCAAAGTGGACGAGGAAGCCCTGCGTCGTCGCATAGAGCAGCGGACGCCCCGGCACCTCGCGGCGGCCCGCCGGACGCACCCAGCCCGCTTCCATCAGCACATCGATCGTGCCTTTGGAAATGGAAACCCCGCGGATTTCCTCGATCTGCGCGCGCGTCACCGGCTCGTGGTAAGCGATGATCGCCAGCGTTTCGAGCGCCGCGCGCGAAAGCTTGCGCGTCTGGTCCTCGTCGCGCCGCAGGATATCGCCGAGGTCCGCCGCCGTCTGGAAGTGCCACTTGCCGCCGCGCTGCACGAGGTTGATGCCGCGCGGCGCATAGCTTTCGGCAAGCGCATCGAGCAGCGGCTGCACGGGCGTGCCTTCGGGCAGGAATTCGGCGATCTGCTCGCGCGTCAGCGGCTTGTCGGCAGCGAACAGCGTCGCCTCGATGATGCGCTGGAACCGGAGATCGTCGTCAATCGCGTCGCTCATTGGCGCTTTCTGAGAAAGAGGGGGGCGAAGCTGTCCGCCTGCGACAGCTCGGTCTTGCCGAGCCGCGTGAGTTCGAGCGCGGCGACGAAGCTGCTCGCGACACTCGACCGGCGGAAGTCGTCGTCAGTGATGCCGTCCGGCAGGAAGCTCGACAGCACGGTCCAGTCGAGCGCGGTGCCGAGCATCGATTCGAGCCGGTCCAGCGCCTCTTCGAGCGAAAACACGGGGCGGCGGCGCACGGCATACTCGCGCGGCACCTGCCGGCCCTTGATCGCGCCGTAGGCCTTCAAGAGGTCGTAAAGTTCGCAATCCCACGAGGCGTTCTTCACCACGCGCACGCCCTCGGGCGCACCGCGCATGAGGACGTCGCGCCCGATCTGGTCGCGGGCCATCAGCCGCGCGCCCGCCTCACGCATCGCATCGAGGCGTTGCAGGCGGAGTTGCAGGCGCAGCGCCAGTTCCTCGGCGCTCGGTTCTTCCTGCTCTTCCTTCGGCAGCAGGAGGCACGACTTGAGATAGGCGAGCCATGCCGCCATCACGAGATAGTCAGCGGCAAGCTCCAGCCGCAGCTTCTTCGCGTCGGCGATGAAGACGAGATACTGCTCGACAAGTTCGAGGATCGAGATTCGTGCCAGATCGACCTTCTGCGCGCGCGCGAGGTGCAGCAGCACGTCGAGCGGCCCTTCCCAGCCCTCGATATCGAGGTTCAGGCGCTCGCTTTCGTTGCCATTGAAGTCGATCGAAACGATCTCGGTCATGCGGCGGAGACTAACAGCGCGTCCCGCCTCGCGACAAGCGTCGCGACATCGGTTTCGCCCTCAGCCTGCGCCCACGCCATCGCGCGTGCCAGCCGGTCGAGCGCCTCCGCCGTCATGGGCGGCGCGGTTTCGCAAAGCAGGGCGTTCTCCGCGAAGTCGCCGCTGCAGTGGAGCGCGAGGTCGCAGCCCGCCGCGAGCACACCCGCAAGCCGCTGCGGGAGCGTACCGCCAAGCGCGCTCATGCCGAGGTCGTCCGCCATCAGCAGCCCGTCGAAGCCTATGGTGCCGCGAATCGTCTGTTCGACCACGATTTTCGATTGCGAGGCGCAGGCATCCGGATCGAGCTCCCGATACAGCACGTGCGCGGTCATCGCCATCGGCGCGGCGGCGAGTGCACGGAACGGCGCGAAATCGGCTTCGAGCGCAGTGCGGTCGGCCATGACCATGGGCAGTTCAAGGTGGCTGTCCGCTGCTGCGCGCCCGTGCCCCGGAATGTGTTTGACGACGCCGACGACGCCGCCCGCGCGAAGCCCACGCAGCGTCGCGTCGCCGAGCGAAGCGACCGTGCCGGGTTCCAGCGCATAAGCGCGGTCGCCGATGATGTCGTGCGCGCCCGGCACCGGCACGTCGAGCACCGGCAGGCAATCGACGCTGATGCCGAGGTCCGCGAGCGTCACGGCAATGGCCTTGGCATTGAGTCGCGCCGCTTCGATGGCGGTGACCGGTGCCACGGCGAACACTTCGCCAAAGCGCCGTGCCGGCGGAAACAGCGGCCAGTGCGGCGGGCCGAGCCGCGCGACGCGCCCGCCTTCCTGATCGATCAGAATCGGCAGATCATCGCGTCCCGAAAGCGCGCGGAGGTCGGCCGTCAGCGCGCGCACCTGCTCCGGCGTGTCGATGTTACGTGCAAACAGGATGTAACCCGCCGGGTCCGCCGCCTTGAACAGCGCGCGTTCGTCGGCTGTGATCGTATGGCCCGAAAGGCCAAGCAGCAGCGGCGTCACGCGCGGATCAGCGCACGATCACGCACTGTTCGCCCGCCGCCTGCACGGCCGCGCAAACGCTGCCCGCCTGCGCTTCGGAGGCGATGCCGCCAGCGCGCAGGCGGTAAAGCGTCTTGCCGCCGCTTTCGACAGGCTGCACCGACTTGCGAAGGCTGCCGAGCGCACCGACGCGCCCCGAAAGCTTCGACCACACCTGATCCGCGCTCGCCGTGCTGTTGAACGCGCCGAGCTGGACCGTGACGCTGCCTGCCGCCTTCGCAGGCTCGGGTTTCGGGGACACAATTTTCGCAGGCTCCGGTTTCGGCGCGGGCTTCGGCGTCTCTACCGTCTGCACCGGCTTCGGCGTTTCCTTGACCGGGGCCTTGGCGACCGGCTTTTCCACCGGCTTCGGCAGGGCCTTCTCGGCCACCTTCGGCTGCACCTTCTCGGCAGGAAGCACCTTCTGCGCGGGCGGCGGCACCGTCACGCGCGCCGCCGTGCCGGGTTCAGGCACCGGCGTGCTCGCGATCGGCGCTGCCGGGATCACCGGCACGGGCTCCTCGGGGATCACGTCGATCGCAATCTCGCTGTCCGGATCCTGCCCCTCGGCAACCGAGTGCGTCAGGCTGTCGGCATCGACATCGAGCCCTCCGGGATTGTCGGGGCGGACCTTGTAAGCCCCCTCCGGCGCCTGAATGAGCGGGACTTCATCCACGGCGGCAACGTTGTCGGCCGTGCGTCCGCCGCCGATCCAGTCAGCAACGAACCAGAGCACGGCAACGAGCGCCACGACGGCGGCGCCCACGATGATCAGGCCACGGTAGGGAAACCCGCCGCTCTCCTCTTCATCCTCGGGTTCCGCGGGTTCGAGCCACGGCAGCGCTTCGTCTTCCTCGTCGTCCCGGTAACCGCGCGCCATCTCAGTGCATCTCCTCGACCGGGGTCACGCCCATAACATGGAGGCCGTTCGCGATAACCTGCCCCAGCCCACGCGCCAGCGCCAGCCTCGCGTTGGTGATACCGGGATCGTCCGCGATCAGATAACGCTTCGAAGGATCGTCGTTGCCCCGGTTCCAGTTGGCGTGGAACGCGGCGGCGAGATCGCCGAGGTAAAAGGCGATGCGGTGCGGTTCATGCGCGTTCGCGGCAGCCTCGACGATGCGCGGCCACTGCGCGGCGAACCGCACCAGATCGAGTTCGGTCTCGTCGAGCCGGGCGAGATCGGCCGCCGTCGGCGCACCGACGGTGAAGCCCGCCTCCGCCGCACGG
>JAEULI010000064.1 GCA_016793845.1 Sphingosinicella sp. | reverse complement strand
GGTTTCCGCTCCAGATATCCACACGCACCGAGGTGAGCCGGATAGAGACTTTCGATCCCGCAAACCTGCCGCTGTTCGCGCATATCGAGACGGCGGAAACCACCACGCAGGCGCTCAATCCCGATACGCTGCAGATGGAGTCGCGCGCCGAGCGCACCACGGTTCTCGTCGAGCCGGTCGGCTATCTCGTCCACGTCGCCGCGAAGATGCTGGAGACGCTCGAGATCGCGCTGTGGGGCACGGTGATCGCGATCCTGATCGGCTTTCCGCTCGCGCTCGGCGCTGCGCGCAACATCACGCATTCGCCCGTACTGCGTGGCCTCGCAGGCGCGGCGATCAGCCTGCTGCGCTCGATCCCGGAGATGATAAGCGCATTGTTCCTCGTCATCGCCTACGGCTTCGGGCCGATCGCGGGCATCCTGGCGCTCGCCTTCTACGGCGCGGGTTATCTCGGAAAGGTCTACGGCGAGGATATGGAGGGGCTGGACGCACGCCCGCAGGAGGCACTCGCGGCGGGCGGCGCCACGATGCTCGCACAGCTCCGCTGGGCCGTGCTGCCGCAGGCGATGCCGCGCTTCATCGCCGCCGCGCTTTATGTGCTCGATCGCAACATGCGCATGGCGACCGTCATCGGCATCGTCGGCGCGGGCGGTATCGGACAGGAACTCAAAGGCCGTTACGACATGTACGACTACGGCCATGTCGGCACGATCCTCGTTGTTATTTTCCTCGTGGTTTTCCTCCTCGACCGGGCGGCCGCGCACCTGCGCCGCGCGGCGCTCTGACTGCAACATGAAAGGCGCATGATGACCGACACCAGCCGCCGTACATTTCTCCGCACCGCCGCAGCGGGCGCAGCACTCTCCGCGCTTCCGGCCAGCATCGCGCGCGCCATGGCGATCGCCCCCGCGCGCGTCACCGGCACGATCGAGGATGTGAAGCACATCGTCATCCTGATGCAGGAAAATCGCTCGTTCGATCATTATTTCGGAACGATGCGCGGCGTGCGCGGCTTCGGCGACCGCCACCCGATCCCGATGCGCGGTGACCGCACCGTCTGGCAGCAATCGGACGGCAAGCGCGAACTGCCGCCCTATCATCTCGATACGAAGACCACCGACGCGCTCAAGGTGCCCGGCACGCCGCATAGCTTCTCGGACGCGCAGGCCGCGTGGAGCCAGGGCCGCTTCGGCGAATGGCCGCGCTACAAGAATCCTTACTCGATGGGATATTACCGGCGCGAGGACATTCCCTTCCAGTTCGCGCTCGCCGAGAATTTCACGATCTGCGACGCCTATCACTGCTCGGTCACATCCGGCACCGATCCCAACCGCATCGTGTTCTGGACCGGTTCCAACTTTGATCCGCAAGCCGTGGCGAAAGGCGAGAATTGCACCGATGTGAATTCGGAGCCGAACAATCTGCGCTGCTGGGTGAAGGGCGCGCTGCCCTCGCCCGGCTACACCTATCAGGGCAATGCGCTGACGTGGCCGACGATCCCCGACGTGCTGCAAGCGGCGGGCATCGACTGGCGCATCTATCAGGATCCGAACGACAACTGGACCGGTGCGATGCACGGCGGCCTCGGCTCGCAGAGCTTCCGCGACGCGAAGCCGGGTTCGGAACTCTATAAGCGCGGCATGAGCGAATACACGCTGCTCCAGCTTGCGGACGATGTGAAGAACGGCACGCTTCCTGCCGTCTCGTGGGTGTTGCCGCCCAAGGAATGGTCGGAGCATCCGAGTGCATCGACGCCCCTGCAAGGCGCCGAATTCACCGCGATGGTGCTCGATGCGCTGACATCGAATCCGAACGTGTGGGCGAAGACCGCCTTCTTCCTCACCTTCGACGAAAACGACGGCCAGTTCGATCACCTGCCGCCCGCCGCGCCGCCCTCCTATGACCGCGACGGCAATCTGTGCGGCAAGACGACGATGCCGATCGCCGGTCATTATTTCCACGACACCGCCGGCAAATACACCGACCCCACCGACGACGTCAGCGGCAATGTGCGCCCGTGGGCGATGGGGCCGCGCGTGCCGATGTACGTCGTCTCGCCGTGGAGTCGCGGCGGCTGGGTTTCGTCCGAGGTGATGGACCACACCTCGATCGGCCAGTTCCTCGAAAAGCGCTTCGGCGTTACCATCCCAGCGATCAGCCCGTGGCACCGCGCGGTGAGCGGCGATCTCACCTCTGCATTCGATTTCGCCGCGCCGTCGGACCCGAGCTTCCCGCCGCTGCCGCCGGTGACGGGCGCATCAGGCATCGTCCTCGCGCACATGCAGCGCCCGAAGATCATGCCGCCGGAAACCCCGCAGCCGCTCTGGCAGGAAGCGGGCACCCGCCCCTCGCGCGCGCTGCCCTATGAACTCCACGCCGACATGCGCATCGATGCCAAGCGCCGCGCCGTCACCATCGATTTCGCGAACACCGGCACGGCGGGCGCGGTGTTCCACGTCTACGACAAGCTGAACCTCGACCGCATCCCGCGTCGCTACACGGTGGAAGCGGGCAAGCGCCTTTCGGACAACTGGGCGGTGGAAGCGGACGGCGCATTCGATCTCTGGCTGATCGGCCCCAACGGCTTCGTGCGCGCGATCAAGGGCTCGCTCGCCGAAAACGACACGCCGCCCATCGTGACGGCACGCTACGACCGCAAAGGCCCGGCGCTCAAACTCACCTCACGCGGCAATGCGGAAGTTCGCAGCGAGCATTACGGCGCACGCACAGAGGCGCTGAAAGCCAGCCACATCTGGCCCGCGAAGGATAGCGAGGGCTGGTACGATCTCACCGTCACCGCCCCCGGCTTCGAGCAGCGCTTCGCAGGCCGCATCGAAACCGGGCGTCACGGCATCAGCGATCCCGCCTAGAGGAACAGTTCCGCTGCCGCCTCCACAATCGCGTCCGCATCGAGGCGGTAGGCGCGGTAGAGATCCGGGAGGTTACCGGTCTGGCCGAAGCGGTCGGTGCCGAGCGGGCTGACGCGGTGGCCGAGCACGCCGCCGAGCCACGACAGCGCCGCCGGAGACCCGTCGAGCACCGTCACCAGCCCCGCGCCGGGCGCCAGCGCACCGAACAGCGTTTCGATGTGCGACGTCTCCCGCGCCCGGCCCTGCCAGCGCGCCGCGCGCGCGGCGCTCCAGTCGCGATGCAGAAGCGTCGGCGAGGTGACGGCGAGCAGGCCGAGACCGGGAAGGTCCGCCTCCAGCAGTTCCCACGCCGCGATGGCCTCGGGCATGATCGCGCCCATCGCGACGACGGCCGCCTCGCTGCCATCCGCGGGCTGCCGCAGCCAGTATGCACCCTTCAGCGCATCTGCCTGCCACGCATCGTCCTCGCGCCTCGCCTGCAGGATGCTGCGCGTGGTGAGGCGCAGATAGATCGATCCGCCGTCCGCCGCCTGCATGTGGCGGAAGCCGTGCTCCATCATCAGCGCAAGCTCGTCCGCGAACGCCGGTTCGTAGTGCGTGAGGCCCGGCTGGCCCATCGCGATGAGCGGCGGGTTGATCGACTGGTGCGCGCCGCCTTCCGGCCCGAGCGTGACGCCCGACGGCGTCGCCACCAGCATGAAGCGCGCATCCTGATAGCAGGCGTAATTGAGTGCATCGAGCCCGCGCGCAATGAACGGATCGTAGACGGTGCCGACCGGCATCAGCTGCTCGCCGAACAGGTCGCCCGCAAGCCCCAACGCCGCGAGCATCACGAACAGATTGTTCTCCGCGATGCCGAGTTCGATGTGCTGCCCCGCGGGCGCGCCCGACCATTTCTGCGCCGAGGGAATCTTCGCCTTCTGGAACACGTCCGTCAGGTCCTGCCGGCGGAACAGCCCGCGCTGGTTCACCCAACCGCCGAGGTTCGTGGAGACCGTCACGTCCGGCGAGGTCGTCACGATCCGCGCGGCGAGCGGATGCCCGGACTTCGCGAGTTCGAACAATATCTTGCCGAACGCCGCCTGCGTCGATTGCTCGGCATCGCGCGGCGCCTCCAGCGTCGGCACGTCAATCGAATCGACCGGCCGGTATTCCTTCTTGAGCCGGATCGGCGCGGCCTCCGCCATCGCCTTCGCGGCGGCGGCGGCATTGCTGCCGAGCCCCGCCCAAGGCTCCCACTCCGCGCCTTCCGCGATGCCGAGGCCAGTGCGCAGTTCGTTGATCTGGCTCGGCGTCATCAGCCCGGCGTGATTGTCCTTGTGCCCGGCGAGCGGCAGGCCGAAGCCCTTGATCGTGTAGGCGATGAACAATGTCGGCCGATCATCCTTCGCGCCTGCGAACGCCTCGGTCAGCGATTCGAGGCAATGCCCGCCGAGGTTCGTCATCAGCTCCGCGAGCGCCGCATCGTCGCGCTTGCCGAGCAGCGCCTTCACCCCGCGCACGCCGCCGATGTCCGCTTCCAGCCGCGCGCGCCACGCCGCGCCGCCCTGATAGGTGAGCGCCGCGTAGTCCGCGTTCGGGCAATTGTCGATCCAGTCGGCGAGCGCCTGCCCGCCCTGTTCCTTGAACGCCGCGCGCTGGTGCCGCCCGTGCTTCAGCGTCACGACGCGCCAGCCGCACGTTTCGAAGATATCGTCGAAGCGGCGGAACATGCGGTCGGCGGTGGTCGCATCCAGCGACTGCCGGTTGTAGTCCACGATCCACCAGCAGTTGCGGATGTCGTGCTTGTAGGCCTCGATCAGGCACTCGTAGATATTGCCCTCGTCGAGTTCCGCGTCGCCCATCAGCGCGATCATGCGGCCGGTATCGGCGTCCGCCATCAGCCCGTGCGCGACCATGTAGTCCTGCACGAGGCTGGCGAACGCCGTGATCGCGACGCCGAGCCCCACCGAACCCGTCGAGAAATCCACCGGGATCACGTCCTTGGTGCGCGATGGGTAGGACTGCACGCCGCCAAGCCCCCGGAACGCCTTCAATTTGTCGAGACTCTCGTTCCCCAGCATGTAGTGGATCGCGTGGAGCAGCGGCCCCGCGTGCGGCTTCACCGCCACGCGGTCGTTCGGCCCCAGCGCATGGAAATAGAGCGCCGCCATGATCGCGCTCATCGAGGCGCAGCTCGCCTGATGCCCGCCGACCTTCACCCCGTCCACGTTCTCGCGGATGTGATTGGCGTTGTGGATCGTCCACGCGGCAAGCCAGCGCAGCCGCGCCTCGAGGTCTTCGAGCGTGCTCACCGTATCGGGACTGGAAACCGTCACTGCCATCTGTCTGCTCCGCGCTTGTGCGAGCCGTCCATATAGAACGCCCACCCGCGCGCGGTCCTTGCGAAATGAGCTCGACAGACAACGCGTTTTGGCAGAAACAATTATCAGAAACCTTCAGGAAGCAATTTTATGCCAGCCCAGCCGCTCGACGCGCTCGATGTCAAAATCCTTGAGTGCCTGCAGGCAGACGGCCGCATCACCAATCAGGAGCTTTCGGAGAAGGTCGGCCTGTCGCCGAGCCCATGCCTCCGCCGCGTGCGCCAGCTGGAGGCGGACGGCATCATCACCGGCTATGTCGCGCTGGTCAGCCCCGATCAGGTCGGCCTCACGATCAGCGCCTTCGTGCGCGTGCGCCTCAACCAGCAGGACGAAAAGCACCTCGACATCTTCGAAACCGCCGTCGCCGATTTCCCGGAGGTGATGGAATGCTACCTGATGACCGGCGAGGCCGACTACCAGCTCCGCGTCCTCGTCCCCTCGCTCTCGGATTTCGAGGACGTGCTGCGACGGCTCACGCGCATCGAGGGGGTGGCGCAGGTGACGACGAGCTTTGCGCTGCGGCCGATCGTTTACAAGACGGCGGTGCCGGTTTGAGGGGGCTCTATGGCAGCTTTGCGCCTGTTATCACCACACAAGGCCAGTTTGGGTCGGCTAGAAATCTACGGTTCGACTCGTGAACAGCCAGGAAGCTGCGGCCAAACGAGTCAAGCAAAAGTTGAATCTTAAGATATCGATGCTATATGGGCGCTGTCTCATCTGCCAATGGCAGAAGGAGCTCGGCAGCCGTCCATCCTCGTGGTGGGCGGTTTCTGCGTTAAAAGGGCGCCCCTTTCGCGCGGCGCCGTTCAAGGTCTTTAGCACCCCAGCTTTGAACATAATAAGCCGTAACGAGCGAGGTCACGTTTCTGCCCTCTTCTAAGATGAGTACGTATCGCTCCTCCTCCAGCCAATAATACTGACGCATAGCCCCCGATCCCTCTTGATATCTCCATCTCGAAATACCTGGCGCCGTTCCGTTCAACATGGCTGGAATCCAAGGCATACATCTTGCTCGATCATAATCTGGCAACCTTTCTCCCCGCTCCGTTTTAGAAATAATATGCCAGAAGCCTTCTTCTTTATTATCGTCGAGGCAGCGACCATCGCATACTAACAATCGCCCATTCGCCAGAAGCCTCGGATTGGCATAAAAAATGCTGAGGAAACACGTATAGAGGCGGTTTAGTGTGCTAACCCACTCGCCATTCATGTCTATTGGATCTGGCAGAGCCATTAAGCGCGTGCCTGCCAAACAAAGACATTGAACTTCTGATTTGTCAGCGGAGATGATGTGGTAAGTGCACGCCCTCTATGTTCCGTTATCTTCTCCGCAACCAAGCGTTTAGCGGTATTCGCGGAAAGCCCTCTATTTGTATAGACAACTGCGCCTAGCAGAAAATCACAAAGCTGCATAAGTTCGATTTCATGAGATCGAACATGCTGAATTTTAGAAACCATCTGACCTGTAAAATCATATACATTATTGCACAATACATCCTTGAGATGCGTAACTTTTATATTACTTCTAGTATCTTTAATATCTATGTAAATATTATGCCCATTATCTGGGGATAATATTTTATTTAACATTGAAAAATACATTTTATAATAAAATTCGTCGTGACTTCCATTGTTATACTTGCAGTGGTCAAGATGATTTTTATCAGGAATAATGATGCATCTGAAATTCAACCCATCTTGACGCCAAAACCAATCAACCAACTCCGCATAGAATGCCGACCGCGAAGCCGACACTTTGGTCCATTTCAATTCACCTGCAGCCCTATGCCGTCGCTTAATGTCTCGCAATTCAAGGGAAAGCTGCCGAACAGCCACCTTGGAGACCCAGATTGCCCCCAATCCCATTGTTGGACTTTCATCATGCTCAAGATGGCAAGATTCGTCACAAAAAATACTAATGTCCACAATAGCCCCATAATAAATATTATGTGAATTCTCTTAACGGATACCGGCGCCCAAAGGAAGCGTATCCAACGGCTGGCCGACCGCACACATCGATTTATGGAATCGGAGCGAAGAGAGGTTGGCCAGATTCAAACATATCGCTAACGTGACGCCTCAACTTTGAAAGAAGAAAAAACTAAGACCAGTTTCGTCACTTAAGACACTGCTGCTTTCTCGGGCCAAGTTCAGCCACTTTTCTGAGCAACTTGCCACCACAATGGAAAGTCTGTCCCGCATAACCCAAATCCGCAAGGTGTCTGCAATATTACCGCTCTACATAGCCCCAATCTTGCCCCTCCCAAGGCGGCACAGGCCCGTACAACTCCTCCAGAAAATCCGTGAACGCCCTTACCGCAGGCGCGATTTCGCTACGCCGCGGGGAGACGGCGTAGATGCCGACATCCGCCGATCCCTCACAGTCCGGCAGGATGCGCACCAGCCGCCCGGCGGCGAGGTCGGCGCTCACGTCCCATAGCGAGCGGAGCGCGATGCCGACCCCGGCGATGCATAGCTCGCGGACGACCTCGCTCGAATTGGTGCGCACGCGGCTGGTGCCGTCGATGGTCACCGTGCGCGCACCTGCGCTCCCCGCCGCACCCGTCAGCCGCCACGGAAACTGGCCGGTCGCCGCGAGCAGCCGGTGCCGCTGGGTATCACCGAGCGCCGCCGTGTCCTCCGGCGCGCCATGCTCGGCGATATAAGCGGGGGCCGCGCAGAGGATGCGGCGGTTGGTCGCCAGCCGCCGCGCGCTCACGCCGCCGCCGACCGTGGGCGTGATGCGCACGGCGACGTCGATCCGGTCCGCCATCAGGTCCACGAACCCGTCCGAAAGATCGAGATCGAGCGTGATGCGCGGATACGCATCCAGAAACCGCTTCAGGTGCGGCGCGATGTGCAGCCGCCCGAACGAGGTGGGCGCCGACACGCGCAGCAGGCCCGCCGGGCCGTCCTTCTCCCCGCCGACGCGCGCTTCCGCCTCTGCCACCGCCTTCAGGATCGCCAGCACGTCTGCGTGGAAACGCTCGCCCGTTTCGGTGAGCGCGAGCCGCCGCGTCGTGCGGTTCACAAGCGCCGCACCGAGCCGCGCTTCCAGCCGCGCCAGCCGCTTCGAAACCATCGCGGGCGAAAGCCCCACCGCGCGCCCCGCCGCCGAAAGGCTGCCGCTTTCGATGATCTTCGCGAACAGCGCATAGTCGGCGTCCATCAGGCGGTATCCATCGGATTTATTCCTGTAGTGAAAAGCTGCTTTAATTTTCGTTCGTCTACCGCACGAGTTCGCACTCGTCTATGAACGGTTTGCTGCCGCCATCTGGAGAACCCATGGGTCATATCAGCCTCGATCAGGCCAGAACGATCATCGCCGCCGCGCTTGCGCACGGCAGGCAGCTCGGCCTGAAGCCGCTCAGCGTCGCCGTGCTGGACAGCGGGGGGCATTTGATCGCCTTCGAACGGCAGGACGGCAGCTCCACGCTTCGCGCGCAGATCGCAACCGGCAAGGCGGCCGGCGCGCTGGCGCTGGGTCTGTCCAGCCGCAGGATCGGCGAAATGGCCGCAGAGCGCCCGAGCTTCGTCGCCTCGCTCGGACCGATCGCGCCTGCCGGGCTTATTCCGGCGGCGGGCGGCGTGATCGTCGTCGACGAGGCAGGGCGGGCCATCGGCGCCGTCGGCGTCACCGGCGACACTTCGGACAACGACGAGCTTTGCGCGCTCGCAGGAATCGCAGCGGCGAAACTCAAGGCGCAGGACGCCTGACAGGGGAAATGACAATGACGGACATGATCGAGAAGAACGGCCTCCGGATCGCGGACGAACTCGTCCGTTTCATCGAGGAGCAGGCGCTGCCCGGCACGGGCGTTGCCGCCGATGCCTTCTGGGCGGGCGTCGCCGACATCTACGCCCGCTTCGCGCCCGAGAACGCCGCGCTCCTCAAGACGCGCGACGACCTGCAGGCGCGCATCGATGCGTGGCACGAAGCGCGCGCCGGAAAGCCCATCGACGCCGCTGAATATCAGGCGTTCCTGCGCGAGATCGGTTATCTGGTGCCGGAGCCCGCGCCGTTTGCGGTCACCACCGAAAACGTCGATGCCGAGCTGGCGACGCTCGCCGGGCCGCAGCTCGTCGTGCCCATCCTGAACGCGCGCTTCGTGCTCAACGCCGCCAACGCGCGCTGGGGCAGCCTTTATGATGCGCTCTACGGCACCGATGCGATTCCGGGGGCGGCCGCCGGCAAGGGTTATGACCCCGTGCGCGGCGCGGAGGTGATCGCGTGGGCGAAGGCGTTCCTCGATCGCGCCGTGCCGCTCGCAAGCGGATCGTGGACGGGCTGGACGGGCGGCACGCCCGCGCTTGCCGACCCGGCGCAACTCGTCGGACGCGCGGGCGACAATCTGCTGCTCCGCCATAACGGCATTCACATCGAACTCGTGATCGACCGCGCGCATCCGATCGGCAAGGACGATCCGGCGGGCCTTGCCGACGTCGTGCTCGAATCCGCGCTCTCCACGATCGTCGACCTCGAAGACTCGGTCGCCGCGGTGGACGCGGAGGACAAGGTCGCCGCCTATGCGAACTGGCTCGGCCTGATGAAGGGCGATCTTGAGGACACGTTCGAGAAGGGCGGCAAGCCGATGACGCGCCGCCTGAACGCCGACCGCGCCTATACCGCGCCGGATGGCGCGGCGTTCACGCTCCCCGGCCGCAGTCTCCTCTTCGTGCGCAACGTCGGCCATCTGATGACGACGCCCGCCGTGCGTCTGCCGGGCGGCGCGGAAGCGCCCGAGGGCATCCTCGACGGCATCGTCACCAGCCTCATCGCCGTTCACGATCTGAAGCGGCAGGGCCGTTTCGTGAACAGCCGCGCGGGTTCGATCTATATCGTGAAGCCGAAGATGCACGGGCCGGACGAGGCCGCGTTCACGAACCGGCTGTTCGATGCGATCGAAGACCTGCTCGGCCTTGCGCGCTACACGATCAAGGTCGGCGTGATGGACGAGGAGCGGCGCACCTCGGCGAACCTCGCGGCGTGCATCGCGGCGGTGAAGAACCGCATCGTCTTCATCAACACCGGTTTCCTCGATCGCACGGGCGACGAGATTCACACCTCGATGCGCGCGGGCGCAATGATCCGCAAGGGCGACATGAAGACCTCCGCGTGGATCACCGCCTACGAGAACCGCAACGTGCAGATCGGCCTCGCCTGCGGGCTTTCCGGCCGCGCGCAGATCGGCAAGGGCATGTGGGCGGCGCCGGACCGGATGGCGGACATGCTGGAGCAGAAGATCGGCCACCCCAAGACGGGCGCGAACACCGCGTGGGTACCTTCGCCCACCGCCGCGACGCTGCACGCCACGCACTATCACGCCGTCGACGTGTTCGCGCGGCAGGAAGAGCGCCGCGCGGAGGGCATCGACAGTCTCGGCGCGCTGCTCACCCTCCCGCTCGCCGCCGGGCACAACTGGTCACCCGAAGAGATCGGCCAAGAGCTCGACAACAATGCGCAGGGCATCCTTGGCTACGTCGTGCGCTGGGTCGATCAGGGCGTCGGCTGCTCGAAGGTGCCGGACATTCACGACATCGGTCTGATGGAGGACCGCGCGACGCTGCGCATTTCCTCGCAGCACATGGCGAACTGGCTGCTGCACGGCGTCTGCACGGCGGCGGACGTTGACGCCGCCTTCGCGCGCATGGCTGCGAAGGTGGACGCGCAAAACGCAGGTGACCCGCTCTACCGGCCGATGTCGGGCCACGAGGATACGAGCCTCGCCTATCAGGCGGCGCGCGCGCTGGTGTTCGAGGGCGTCAGCCAGCCGAGCGGATACACCGAGCCGTTGCTGCACGCCTTCCGCGCGAAGGTGAAGGCGGCAGACGCCTCCGCGCCGCACTGAGGCCGCTTCCCTTCCCCCTGCGACGAATCTGACACTTCGCTGACGACGCGCGTCAGCGACATGCCAGCGAAGGGCTGCTATGGGCAGCGTGCGGTGCCGGCCCCGGCGCTCCGGTTGCATACCCAAAAGGGGAATTTATGACGTACACGTTCCATTTTCTGCGTGGATGGCGCCTGCCTGTCTGCGCATCGTTGTTGCTTGGAAGCGCGCTGGCGCCCGTGTCCGCGCAGGCGGCTCCGGCCGACGACATCGCCGAGCTGAAAGCGGCGGTCGAGGCGCTCCGAGCCGAACAGACCCGCGCGCAGGCGCGCATCGCCGAGCTTGAAGGCGCGCTCGCAAAGCAGCGCGAAACGCCGGTCGCCGTCGCGGCTGCGCCCGCCCCTGCGCCGAGCGCCATCGTCACGACCGCCGCGCCCGTCAGCAGCGCGCCTTCGCGCCTCAGCCTTTCGGGCGACATGCGCGTGCGCTACGAGTCCAACTTCGGCATCGCCGGCGCGCGAGACCGTGATCGCGGCGTGCTTCGCGCGCGCCTGCGCGCCGCCTATGCGGTGAACGACTGGCTCACTGTCGGCGGCCAGCTCGCCACCGGCGACCCGGATGATCCCAACTCCACCGACATGACGCTCTCGAACTTCGACGACGACCTCCAGGTCAGCCTCGATCAGGCCTATATCCGCCTCACCCCCGGCGATCTCCAGGTCCACCTCGGCAAGATCCCGCAGCCGTTCGTGCGCACCGAGCTCGTGTGGGACGGCGACGTCTCCCCGCAGGGCGCGTCCGCCGCGTATAGCGCCGATTTCGGCGGCGTGAAGGTGAAGGCGAGCGGGCTCTATTTCCTCGTCGACGAATCCGTCGCAGGGCCGGACAGCCGCATGATCGGCGGCCAGCTCTCGGTGCAGACGCCGTCCGCACCCATTCAGGCCGAACTCGCGGTCGGTTACTACGACTATTCCCTCCGCAGCCTCGCAGGCGGCGACGCGGGCGACTTCCGTTCAAACCTGTTCGCGGGCGGGCGTTATCTCTCCGACTTCAACCTGCTCGACGTGATCGCCGCGCTCACATGGAACGGCCTCGGCGAGAAGTGGCCGGTGCGTATCGTCGGCGATTATGTGCACAACTACGGCGCGGCGACCGATGCCGACACCGGCTTCGGCGTCGATCTCCTCGTCGGCCGCGCCAGCAAGCCCGGCGACTGGCGCTTCACCTACGGCTACGCCGAGGCGGAGACGGACGCGGTGCTGGCGGCGTTCAGCCAGGACAACACCAACATCGGCACGAACTACATGCAGCACACGCTCGCGATCGATTTCGTGCCGAAGCACAACCTCGTGCTCAACGCCACCTACTACCACTACCGGCAGAAGGACGGCGTCATCGGCCCGGTCGACTGGCAGAACCGCCTGCGCCTGAACTTCCTCGTCAACTTCTAGGAGACGCGCGCCACCGGCCACGCGAGGCGGACTTCAAGACCGCCGAGCGGGCCGGTGCCCAGCGCCATGGTGCCGTCCGTCGCGCTCACCAGATCGCTGACGATGGCAAGCCCGAAACCGTGGCCCGGCCCGGCCTCGTCTAGACGCCCGCCGCGCACCAGCGCCGTCGCCGCGCGCGCATCGGCGATGCCGGGGCCATCGTCCGCGACGCTGATCCGAACCTCATCACCCGCGACAACGCCGGAGACCGCCACCCGCCGCCGGGCGAAACGCGCGGCATTCTCCATCAGCGCGCCAAGAATCTCGGCAAGATCCGAAGCCGCGAACGGCAATTCCAGATCCTCCGGCACGTCGATCTCGAACACGATGCGCTCGCCCGCCTCGGTGCGCTCGATGACGGCGGCGACGGCTTCCGCCGCGTCGAGCACGTTCGCACGTTCGGACGCCTGCGCCTCGCGCGCCACCGCCGATCGCGAACGCGCGAGTTCCGCCTCCAGCGCCGCGCCTGCCGCCGCGATGGCGCGGTCGAGCCCGTCCGCCGCTTCATGCGCTCCCGCCTCGCGCGCGCGGCGGCTCTGCGCGGCGAGCGCGGCGAGCGGCGTCTTCAGGCTGTGCGCGAGATCGGCGGCGCGGCGGCGCGCACGATCGACATCCCCCGCGCGCGCATCGGCGAGCGAATTGATCGCGTTCGCCAGCGGATCGATTTCGGTCGGGTGATCCGCCGAAAGCCGGGCACCGGGATTGCGCCGCATCCGGTCGAGCTCGGCGCGGATGCGCGCCAGCGGCTTCAGCCCCAGCACCACCTGGCCGTAGGCAGCGCCGATCAGCACCAGCCAGAGCAGCACCAGCGAGCCGATCATTTCCCGGCCGAATTCGCGCTGCGCGTCGAGGAGCGCACCGTCGTCCGTCGCCACCTGCACCAGAACCGGGCGGCCGCTCTGGTCGGGCCGCACCATCCGCTCGATCACCAGTAATCCCTGCTCGAACGGCCCCGGTATGCGCCGCACACGCCAGTGATCGCGGGGCGTTTCCATTGCAGGGGGAAGCGACTGGTCCCAGAGCGAAGGCGAATGCTCCTGCCCGGCCGCCGTCGTCACCTGCCAGTAAAGACCCCCCGCAGGTTCATTGAAGCGGTTGTCGGAGGGCAGCGTATCAACGAACGGCTTGCCGCTCCCATCGAGCCTCAGCGCGCCGAGCAGTTCCCTCGCCTTCGCCTCCATCGACAGTGCTTCGCGGCGCTCGATATGGCGCTCGAACAGGAAGTTGAGCCCGAAGCCCGCAAGCGCGAGCGCGAGGAAAATCGCGGCGGCGGCGCTCGCCAGCAGCCGAAGCCGCAGCGAACGCAGCGCCATCAACTCTCCTCCGAGAGGAAGTAGCCGAAGCCGCGCCGCGTCTCGACGATGCCCGGCCCGGTCTTGCGGCGCAGCCGGGTGACGAGCGCCTCGATGGCGTTGGTGTCGCCCGAATCGGCGGTGCCGTAGAGATGCTCTGCAATGTCGTGCGCGGCAGCGACGCTGCCCTGCTGGTGCGCGAGGAATTCGAGGAAGCGGTATTCGAGCGGCGACAGCCGGATCGCGCGCGCGTCAACATGCGCGGACATGCGGCTGGTATCGAGCGTCAGGCGCCCGACACGGATCAGCGGCGAGCCATGCCCGGCCGCACGGCGCAGCAGCGCCCGCACCCGCGCCACCAGTTCGCCCATCGCGAAGGGCTTGGCGAGATAATCGTCCGCACCGGCATCGATGCCCTCGACCTTCTCGGTCCATTCGCTGCGCGCCGTCAGGATCAGCACGGGGAAATTGCGCCCCGCACTCCGCCAGCGCCTGAGAACGCTGAGCCCGTCGAGGCGCGGCAGGCCGAGGTCGAGGATGACGGCGGCATAGTTCTCGGTATCGCCGCGATACCACGCATCGTCGCCGGTCACGGCAAGATCGACGACGAAGCCCGCTTCACCCAGAGCGCGGACGAGGTCGTCCCCCACATCGGGATCGTCCTCCACCACCAGCAGGCGCATCAATCATCCTCGATCTTGATGAGCGCGCCCGTGCGGGCATCGAGTTCGACTTCGCGCACACGACCCTTCTTGGTCAGGATCTTGACCTCATAGCTGAGCACGCCGTCGTCCTGCTCGAGTTCGATCTTCAGCACTTCCCCTTTTACGCGCGCCTGTGCAAGCGCGAGAATACGGGGCAGCGGCAGAATATCGCCGCGCTCGACGGCGGCGCGGATCGAAGTCGCCGCTTCCGCCTTCCTCGCCTGTTTGTCCTTTGCCGGGGCGCCGCCCGCGATGGTCAGCACCGCCACGGCCGCGAGCACAACCGGCAAAGCCCGGCGGAGGCGCAAGGATGGAAATGGAGTCATACGCATGTCCGGTCGCTAACACGTCTCCGCTGACGCTTGGCTGACGACCCGCGCTGGGCGCGCGTCAGCGGCGATTCGCTAGGCATCTCTCCACAAACCCAAGGAGACCCGACCATGAAACGAATCATTCTGCCCGCCGTCCTGCTCGTTGCCGCGGCAACGCCGTTCATCGCGAACGCGGCGGCACCCGCCGCGAAGACCATGTCGCTCGACGCCGTCGAGAAGCGCGCTGCCGCGCTCGGCGTTCGCGCGCACGAAATCGAGGTGAAGGGCGCCGCGGTGAAGGTTGAAGGCCGTGACGCGCAGAACCGGGAAGTGGAACTGCTGATCGATCGCCGGACCGGCGAAGTGCTTGACCGGCGCTTCGACGACTGAGCGAACGGCGGGAACCGGTCAAATGATCCGCCCCCCTTTCAAATGACCGGTTCCCTAGCCGCCCGATGCGGCTAAGCATCCCCCGAACTGGATACGGGGAGACGCACATGGCCTACGAACACATCCTGCTCGAAGAACAGGATGGCATTGCGACGCTGACGATCAATCGGCCGCAGGTGCTGAACGGTCTCAGCACGCACACGGTGGCCGAGATGATCCACGCGGTCGATTCCGTGCGCGATCGCGGCACCGCGCGCGTGCTGCTGATGACGGGCGCGGGCCGCGGCTTTTCCTCGGGCGCCGACCTCTCGGGCGGCAATGCAGGCGCCGCTCCGGACAGCGGCCTGCCATCAGGCCCGATGGATGCGGGCAAAGTGCTCGAAACCCATTTCAATCCGCTCCTCGAACGGCTGATGGACCTACCCCTTCCCTTCGTCACCGCGGTGAACGGCCCGGCGGCAGGCGCGGGCGCGTCGATCGCGCTGGCGGGCGACATCGTGATTGCCGCCCGTTCCGCCTATTTCCTGCAGGCCTTCGTCAACATCGGCCTCGTGCCCGATGTCGGCTCGACATGGATTCTGCCCCGCCTTGCGGGCCGCGCGCGGGCGCAGGCGATGATGATGCTCGGCGAGAAGGTGCCCGCCGCGCAGGCGCTCGACTGGGGCATGATCTACAAGGTGGTCGACGACGACGCGCTGATGACCGAGGCGCACGCGCTCGCCGCACGGCTC
The DNA here is from genome assembly GCA_016793845.1 of Sphingosinicella sp. Lineage (GTDB taxonomy): Bacteria > Pseudomonadota > Alphaproteobacteria > Sphingomonadales > Sphingomonadaceae > Sphingosinicella > Sphingosinicella xenopeptidilytica. The sequence continues at coordinate 10,379 of JAEULI010000064.1, read as the reverse complement.
GCGAAGGGGCCGACGCGCGCCTATGCGCTGATCCGTCAGGGCCTGCGCCAATGCCTCGACAAGCCGCTCAGCGAAGGGCTGATGGTGGAACGCCGCAACCAGCGGCTCGCCGGTCTAACGGAAGATTTCGCGGAGGGCGTCACCGCCTTCCTGCAAAAGCGCCCCGCGAACTTCAAGGGGCGCTAACCTGCCTGCGAACGCCCCCGGTCGAGAACGGCGCTGCGGCGCGCCTCGACCGCTGCGGCGCCGATCGCGCTATTGCCCGCAGACCGCTCCGTCTCCAGCGCCATCGCCTCACCGAAGGGGAGCGCGAAACCGTCGTCGATGAGCGCCTTGAGCGCCTTCAGCATCCCCGGATCGGCGGAGAGCATGTCCTCCGCGAAGCACCGCGCCGTGGGCATCAGTTCGGCGGGCGCGACGACCCGGTTCACAAGCCCCCAGCGTTCCGCCGTCGCAGCGTCGATGAAATTGCCGGTCAGCGACATTTCCTTGGCGCGAAAGATGCCGATGGTGCGGCTCAGCCGCTGGCTGAGGCCCCAGCCGGGCATCACGCCGATGCGCGCGTGCGTGTCGGCGAAGCGCGCGGTTTCGGACGCGATCAGCACGTCGCAGGCGAGCGCCAGTTCGAAGCCGCCGGTGATGGCGACGCCGTTGATCGCACCGATCACCGGCCCCGAGAAACGGCCGAGCGCGCTTACGGGGTCTTCCTTTTCCACGGCGTCGGCAAGGCTCGTCGCGCCCGATCCCAGTTCCTTGAGGTCGAGCCCGGCGGTGAACGCCCGGTCGCCCGCGCCGGTCAGGATGACGGCGCGGATGTCGGGGTCCGCCTCCAGCGCGTCGAAGGTGCGGGCGAGTTCGCTGCGAAGCGCCTTCGAAAGCGCGTTCATCGCCTCCGGGCGGTTCATCGTGACAACAGCGTAACCTCCGCAACGCTCGACTTCGACAACCGCCATCAGTCTTCCTTCCGGTAGCGGCCGACGAACACGCGCGCGAACGCCTCCAGCCGCGCCTCCGCGATGGCCTGCCGGAGCCCGGCCATCAACTGCTGATAAAAAGAGAGGTTGTGCTCGGTCATCAGCATCGCGCCAAGGATTTCGCCCGAGCGGATCAGGTGGTGGATATAGGCGCGGCTCCAGCCGTGGCAGACCGCGCAGGCGCAATCGGGATCGAGCGGCCCCGTATCCTCGGCGAAGCGGGCGTTCCGAAGGTTGATCGGCCCGTCGTGCGTGAACGCCTGCCCGTTGCGGCCCGATCGCGTCGGCAGCACGCAGTCGAACATGTCGATGCCGCGCTGAACCGCGCCCACGATGTCGTCGGGCTTGCCGACGCCCATCAGGTAGCGCGGCCGGTCCTCCGGCAGCAGTCCCGGCGCATAATCGAGCACCTCGAACATCTGCAGCTGACCCTCGCCCACCGCGAGGCCACCGATCGCGTAGCCGTCGAAACCGATCTCCGTCAGCGCCTGCGAGGAGGCGCGGCGTAAATCCTCGAACATCGAGCCCTGCTGGATGCCGAACAGCGCGGCGCGGCCCGCGTGCTCATGCCCGTCGAAGCCGTCCCGCGAACGCTTCGCCCAGCGCATCGACATTTCCATCGACTTCGCCGCCACCGCGTGCGGCGCGGGAAACGCGGTGCACTCGTCGAACGCCATCACGATGTCGCTGCCGAGGTTGCGCTGGATTTCCATCGAGCGTTCCGGCGTCAGTAAGTGCCGCGAGCCGTCGAGGTGCGAGGCGAAGCGCACGCCCTCCTCGGTCACCTTGGTGAGGTCCGAAAGGCTCATCACCTGATAGCCGCCCGAATCGGTCAGGATCGGCCGGTCCCAGCCCATGAAGCGGTGCAGCCCGCCAAGGCGCGCCATGCGCTCGTCGCCGGGACGCAGCATCAGGTGATAGGTGTTGCCGAGAATGATGTCGGCGCCCGTCGCGCGCACGTCCGCGGGCTTCATCGCCTTCACGGTCGCGGCGGTGCCGACCGGCATGAACGCGGGCGTGCGAATCTCGCCGCGCATCATGCGGATCGTACCGGTGCGCGCCCCGCCGTCGCGCGCGTGGATGGAAAAGTCGAAACGCGTCATGGCGCGCCGCATAGAGCGAAGCGCGCGCGCAGGAAACCTCTATCCGCTGACGATGTGGATGCTGCCCTTCGCCCCCGCCGCGCCGTTCACCGTCTCGTCGACGAGTTCGACGACGAAGGCGTCGCCGTCGCTGGTCTCGCCGGTCAGCGTGTCGCCCTCGCGTTCGAAGGCGATGCCCTTCTGGGTGAAGCGCCGCGCGAACCAGCCCGCCACGGTCTTCGCGTCGGCAGGCGCGGTGAAGCCAACGTCCACTGCGGCGTCGCCCTTCTTGTCCTTGGCACCGGCATCGACCCGGATCTCCCCGATCGTCGAACCTGGGTAGAGCTTCACGCCGTCGATATCAAAATCGTCCGCGCCGAGCGCCACCTTGGGCAGCTTGAGGTTGAGGTCGAAGCCCGGCGTCGTCACCGTCACCGCCCCCGTCTTGCCGTCCGCCGCGGCCTCGAACACGCGCTTGCCCTGTTCGTTCGCCGCGACGATGGCGACGTCCGCGCCCTTCTCGGGCTGATCGGCGGGCTCGTCGCACGCGGCAAGGCCGAGCATGGCGAGAGCGGGAATCATCAGCGTCTTCATGACCACCTCATTAACCGTATTATATACATAATACAGCAGGGGCTGCATCACGGCAAGAGCAGGCTCGAATCGCCGTAGGAGTAGAAGCGATATCCGCCCCCGATCGCGTGCGCATAGGCGCCGCGCATCGTCGCCAGCCCCATCAGCGCGCTCACCAGCATGAAGAGTGTCGAGCGCGGCAGATGGAAGTTGGTCATCAGGCCCTGCACCGCGCGGAAGCGGTAGCCGGGCGTGATGAAGATGTCGGTATCGCCCCTGAACAGTGCGATTTCGCCATCCTCGCGCGCCGCGCTTTCAAGGAGGCGCAGCGAGGTGGTGCCGACGGCAATGATGCGTCCACCCGCCGCGCGCGCGGCATTGAGCCGCGCCGCCGCCTCGGCACTCACCTCGCCCCACTCGGCGTGCATCCGGTGGTCGCGCGTGTCGTCCACCTTCACCGGCAGGAACGTCCCCGCGCCGACATGCAGCGTCAGCGTTTCGCGCCCCACGCCCCGCGCGTCCAGCGCCGCGATCAGTTCGGGCGTGAAGTGCAGCGCGGCCGTGGGCGCGGCGACCGCACCCTCGCGCGCGGCGAACATCGTCTGATAGTCCTCGGCGTCGCGCGCATCCGCCGGGCGCTTGCCCGCGATGTACGGCGGCAGCGGCATCGTGCCCGCCGCGTGCAGCGCGACTTCCAGCGGCCCCTCGCATTCGAAGCGCCACAGGATGCTGCCGTCCGCCGCCTTTTCGGTGACAATGCCTTCCAGCCCCGCGCCGAAATCGACACGGTCGCCCGCCTTCAGCCGCTTGGCATTGCGGACGAACGCCCGCCAGTCATACGGCCCCTCGCGCTTGTGGAGCGTAACACCGATCTTCGCCTCGCCTTTGCGGCCGAAAAGCTGCGCGGGGATGACGCGCGTGTCGTTGAAGACGAGAACGTCGCCGGGCGCGAGCAGCGCAGGCAGATCGCGCACCACCCGGTCTTCGAGGCCGCCGGGGCGCACGACCAGCATCCGCGCCGCATCGCGCGGGCTGGCCGGGCGAAGCGCGATCAGGTCCTGCGGCAGCTCGAAATCGAAATCGTCGACGCGCAAGTCAGTTCTGCGGCGGCGGTGCCTGAGCGGCCGCCTGCAGCACGGCGGGCGCGGCTTCAGGCGCCGCGATCGCAGGCGGTGGCGGCGGCACGTTGTCGGCTGCGATCGAAGCCTTGAGGATGCGGGAGGGGTTCGCAGGCGGCTCGCCGCGCGCGATCTTGTCCACGAATTCCATGCCCGAGATCACGCGGCCCCAGCCCGTGTAATTGCCGTCCATCGTGCCGGTCATCGGCATGAACATGATGAAGAACTGGCTGTTCGCGCTGTCCGGCGCCTGCGTGCGCGCCATCGAGGCGGTGCCGCGCAGATGCGGCAGCGAATTGAACTCGGCCTTGAGGTCGGGAAGGTCGGAGCCGCCCTGCCCGGTGCCCTGCGGATCGCCGGTCTGCGCCATGAAGCCTTCGATCACACGGTGGAAGATGATGCCGTCGTAGAAGCCGCGGCGCACCAGCGTCTTGATGCGCTCGATATGGTTCGGCGCCATGTCCGGCCGCATCAGGATGGCAACGCGCCCGCCCGTCGAAAGATCGAGATAGAGGATATTCTCCGGGTCCTGTGCGGTTGGCGCGGCAACCGGCGCGGGCGCCGTTGTGGCCTCCTGCTGCACCTTCATCGCCTGTTCCGGCGACATCTTGCTCGCCTCCTGCGCGGATGCGGGCGACGCCATCGCGACCGCCAGCATTGCAAACAGCGCAGTCCATACTCGTTTCATGCCGAACCCTCGATTTCCAACGTGCTGCACGCCATAGCCCGGAAAGGCTGCATCCGTGCTGAATATCATGATTTGTTCGCGGCAACCTTCGTCTTCACCGCCGCCGCCACCGCCGGCGTCACGAACTTGCCGATCTCGCCGCCGAATATGGCGATTTCCTTCACCAGTCGCGAGGCGATCGGCTGCAGCGCCACGTCCGCCATCAGGAACACCGTCTCGATCTCGCTGTTCAGCTGCTGGTTCATGCCCGCCATCTGATACTCGTATTCGAAATCGGCGACCGCGCGCAGGCCGCGCACGATCATGCTGGCGCCCTGGCTCGCGGCGAAATCCATGAGCAGCGCGTTGAACGAGACGACTTCGATCGTGCCGTTCGCGATACCTGCGATTTCGCGGCGCACCTGATCGAGCCGTTCCTCCAATGTGAACATCGGCGACTTCGACGGGTTCGTCGACACGCCGATGATCAGCTTGTCGACGAGCTTGGCGCCGCGCCGAATGATATCGATATGGCCGAGCGTGATCGGGTCGAACGTGCCCGGATAAACGCCGATGCGCATGACGTATTCCCCTGCTTGCTGGTCTAGCGGTCGCGTTCGATCGCGAAGCGCGCGATGGCGCGCAAGAGATCGGCGGACTGGCCGAAGCCGTGCAGATGCCCGATCGCCTGATCGATCAGCATTTCCGCCTGCTTGCGCGCGCGTTCAATGCCGAGCAGCGACACGAAGGTCGCCTTGCCGGCGCCTTCGTCCTTGCGAACGGCCTTGCCCGTGCGGCGGCTGTCGCCCTCCACGTCGAGCAGATCGTCGGCGATCTGGAAGGCGAGGCCGAGATCGCGCGCATAGCCGCGCAATTTCACCCGGTTGTCCGCGCTCGCCTTGCCCATGATCGCGCCCGCCTCGATCGCGAAGCCGATAAGCGCGCCCGTCTTCAGCTGCTGCAGCCGCGTCGTCGTGGGCAGGTCGAACGTCTCCGCCTCGGCCACGAGATCCATCATCTGCCCGCCCGCCATGCCGGTGGGGCCGCTGGCGCGCGCGAGTTCGAGCACCAGTTCGGCGCGCACATAGGGGTCTTCGTGCGTGGCCTCATCGGCGAGCACCTCGAAGGCGAGCGCCTGCAGCGCGTCACCCGCCAGCACCGCCGTCGCCTCGTCGAACGCCTTGTGCAGCGTCGGCTTGCCGCGCCGCGTGTCGTCGTCGTCCATGCACGGCAGGTCGTCGTGGACGAGGCTGTAGACATGCACGCATTCGGTGGCGATTGCGGTGCGCAACGCGCGTTCCTTGTCGACATGGAACAGGTCGCACGAGGCGACCACGAGCAGCGGCCGCATCCGCTTGCCGCCGCCCATCGCCGCATAGCGCATCGCCTCCACGAGGCGCCGGCGCGGATCGGCGGGGATCGGCAGCAATTTGTCGAAACGCTGATCGATCGCGGTTCCGATGGCATCGAGCGCGGGCTTCAAGCTGAGCGAAGCGTACACCGCGGCGCCTATTCGGTATCGAAGGGTCGCGTGCCCTTCGGTTCGCCGTCGGGGCCGATCTGGATAAGCTCGATGCGCGCCTGCGCCGCCTTCAGCTTCGCTTCGCAATAGGCCTTCAGCTGCTGGCCCTGTTCGTAAAGGCCGATCGAGGCTTCGAGATCGACTTCACCGGCCTCGAGCTGGTGCACGATCTTCTCCAGCCGCGCGAGCGCAGCCTCAAAGCTCAGCCCTTCCAGCGATGCCGTATCCGCGCCGGTCATCTCACTCCCCGTACACTTTCGGTGTACGGCGTTTTGGACGGGCGATGCGCGGCGGTCAACAGGGCTTTGGGCTGGCGGCTTGCACGGCGCACCGAAACGCCGCAGCATCCGGCGACAGGACACAGAGCTGGCACAGAGCTGGCACGGGGCGGGCACGGCACAATGATGCGGACGGTCTTCGACATCGCGAACACGCGCTACGAGGAATGGGTCTTCTTCGCGATCCCGCTCGCGCTGTTCGTGCTGGCGGCCATCGGGCGCTGGCGGAGCAAGACGCAGCGCTGGTCGAAAGTGCTGCTGGTGTTCGCCGCGCTCACCTTCCTCGTCATGCTCATCCCGCTGTGGGACTATCACGCCCTGCAGCGCGTGATGGCCGAAGGCCGCGAGATCAAGGTCGCCGAAGGCGTCGTCAGCGATGCCTGGACACAGGAACGCCGCGAAGCCCGCCGCCCGGGCGACATCGGCTATCGTTACCGCACGTGGGAGGGTTTCACCGTCGGCGGCGTCACCTTCGGCTACTGGCGCGGCTTCCAACCTTCGGGCGCCAGCTTCACGAACCGCGGCGATCCGCCCATTCCCATCCAGAACGGGATGCGCGCCCGCGTCACCTACCACGAACAGTGGGACGACAAGCGTATCCTCAAGTTCGAACTCGGCCCGGCCGCGGGCCCCGCTGCGAGCATAGGCGGCATCGCCCCCGGCGCCGTCGCCTCGTTCGCGCCGGACTGGACCCGCTTCGCCACTGCCGCCGCCACAGGTGACGCCGCGACCGTCAAGGCGCTGACCCGCTTCCCCTTCCTGTTCGAAGGCCGGGAACTCGCTGCCGATCGCTTCGATTCGATCTGGATGGGCCTCTTCACCCCCGCCGTGCGCGAATGCATGGGCAGGGCGCAGCCGCAGACCGAGGAGAATCGCTTCGTCGTGTTCTGCGCGCCCTATGTCTTCTACTTCGATCAAGGCGCTGAAGGTTGGCGGTTCAGCGAGTTCACCGCCGACCCCGAAGGCTAGGACCGATCCGCCCTAGGCGAGTGCCATCAGGAACGCGCGTCCGCGCTCGGTAAACGCGGCGAACAGAAGCACCGCCTGCACCGCCAAAAGCGCGCGAAAACGACTCTGAAAAGACGCCTTGCGTGTCTTGTGACGAACCAGCCGCATGGCCACCCACGCCCCCGGCGAACCGCCGACGAGGGCAAGGCCGAGCAGCGTGCTTTCCGAAATCCGGCGCCCGCCCGTTTCGGCGAAATACTTGTCGCAGACATAGGCGGCGAAGGCGGCGAGGTTCACCGCGATCAGAGAGTAAGCGATCGTTCCCATCGCCGCCGTCTTGCCATGCCCGCGCTTAACAGCCCGCGCCTACTCCGCCGCGATGCTTTCCGGCACCCAGCTCAGCACGGGCTTCCGCGCCGCCAGCGTCTCGTCGAGGCGGCGACGCGGTGCGAGGTGCGGCGCGGCCTTGAAGTGCTCCACTTCGCCCGCCTTCGCGCGCGCCACGAGATGGCGCAACGTCGCGATGAACTGGTCGAGCGTCGCCTTGCTCTCGGTTTCCGTCGGTTCGATCAGCATCGCGCCGTGGACGACGAGCGGGAAGTACATCGTCATCGGGTGATAGCCCTCGTCGATCAGCGCCTTGGCGATGTCGATCGTGGTGACGCCGGTGCCTTCGAGGAAATGATCGTCGAACAGCGCTTCATGCATACAGGGGCCCGATGTGCCGAACGGCGCGGTCATCACGTCGTCGAGGCTGCGCAGCACGTAGTTCGCGTTCAGCACCGCGTCCTCGGCAACCTGCCGCAGGCCGTCGGCGCCGTGGCTCATGATATAGCTGAGCGCGCGCACGAACATGCCCATCTGGCCGTGGAAGGCGACCATGCGGCCGAAGCTCCGCGCGTGCGCGTCGCCCCTGCCGTGCGCCTGCTCTTCCTCGACCAGTTCGAAATGCGTGCCCGTGTGGCGAACGAACGGCAGCGGCGCGAACGGCGCCAGCGCCGCCGAGAACACCACCGGCCCCGCGCCTGGCCCGCCGCCGCCGTGCGGCGTCGAGAAGGTCTTGTGGAGGTTGATGTGCATCGCGTCGACGCCGAGGTCGCCGGGGCGGACGCGCCCCACGATGGCGTTGAAGTTGGCGCCGTCGCAATAGACGTAGGCGCCCGCCGCGTGTGTCGCCTCGGAGATCGCGATCATGTCCGGCTCGAACAGGCCGCACGTGTTCGGATTGGTGATCATCACCGCCGCGACATCGGCGCCGAGGCGTGCCTTCAGCGCCGCGAGATCGACACGGCCCGCCGGGGTTGCCGGGATGTTCTCGACCTCATAGCCGCAGAAGGCGGCGGTCGCCGGGTTGGTGCCGTGCGCCGATTCGGGCACCAGAACCACCTTGCGCGTCTCGCCGCGCGCCTCGTGCGCCGCGCGGATCGCGAGCATCCCGCAAAGCTCGCCGTGTGCGCCCGCCTTCGGGCTCATGGCGACTTCGGGCATCCCGGTCAGCGTTTTCAACCAGTGCGCCAGGCTGTCGATGAGTTCGAGCGCGCCCTGCACGCTATCCACCGGCTGCAGCGGGTGGATGTCCGAGAAACCGGGCAGGCGCGCCATCTTCTCGTTGAGGCGCGGGTTGTGCTTCATCGTGCATGAGCCGAGCGGGAACAGGCCCATGTCGATCGCGAAGTTCTGGCGGCTGAGGCGCGTGTAGTGGCGCACCGCTTCCGGCTCGGAAAGGCCCGGCAGCCCGATCGGCTCACGCTCCAGCCCGCCGAGGCGGGAGGTGACCTTCGGCGGCGCCGGCAGGTCGACGCCGGTGCGTTCGCTGTCGCCGATCTCGAAGATCAAGGGTTCTTCGAGCGCAAGGCCCCGGTTGCCGGTGAAGGTCTCGATCTCGCCGGTCTCGATGGCGCCCGGCGCCGTTTCGCGTCCCTGACGGTTCAGCATGACACGGCCTCCTCATACGCGGCGACAAGTCTGTCGATGTCCTCGTCGGTCTGCGTCTCGGTCACGGCGACGACGACGCCGTTCGCGAGGCTCGCCTCACCCGGATAGAGCCGCCCGAGCGCGACGCCGCCGAGCACGCCCGCGTCCGCCATGCGCCGGATCGCGGGCCGCGCCTCGACGGAAAGCCGCAGCGTGAACTCATTGAAGAACGGCCCGTTCAGCAGGTCGACGCCCGGAATTGCCGCCAACCGCTCCGCCACCTGCACCGCGCGGGCGTGGTTGAGCGCCGCAAGGTCGCGCAAGCCCTTCTCGCCGAGCAGGCTCATGTGGATCGTGAACGCAAGGCTGATGAGCCCGGAGTTGGTGCAGATGTTCGAGGTCGCCTTCTCGCGGCGGATATGCTGCTCGCGCGTCGAGAGCGTCAGCACGAAGCCGCGCCGCCCTTCCGCGTCCACCGTCTCGCCGCAGAGCCGCCCCGGCATCTGGCGGACGTGCTTGTGGTTGCAAGCGAAGAGGCCAAGATACGGCCCGCCGAAGCTCAGCCCGCCGCCGATCGACTGGCCCTCGCCCACCACGATATCCGCCCCCATCGCGCCCGGCGAGCGGACCGCGCCGAAGGCAACGGCTTCCGTCACCACCGCGATCAGCAGCGCGCCCTTCTCGTGGCAGCGCGCGGCAAGCTCCGAGAGATCGGCGACATGGCCGAAGAGGTTCGGGTTCTGCACGACGACACAGCTCGTCTCGTCGTCGATCGCCGCGATGAGCGCGGCGATATCGTCGCCCGGCGCTCCCTCGTTGAGCACCGGAACCGAAGCCACCACCTCGTCATCGGTGAAGTGCGTCAGAGTCTTCGCGACCGACACGTAGTGCGGGTGCAGCCCCGCCGAGAGCAGCGCCTTCGCCCGGCGCGTCACGCGCCGGGCCATGAAGATCGCTTCCACGCACGCCGTGGAGCCGTCGTACATGGAGGCGTTCGCCACATCCATGCCGGTCAGGCGCGCGACCTGCGTCTGGAACTCGAACAGGTACTGCAGCGTGCCCTGCGCGATTTCCGGCTGATAGGGCGTGTAGCTGGTCAGGAACTCGCCGCGCTGGATCAGGTGATCCACGGCGGCGGGCACGTGATGGCGATAGGCGCCGGCCCCCAGGAAGCTCGGCACACTGCCCGTGCCGATGTTGCGCGACGCGAAGCCCTGGATCGCGCGCTCGACCTCAAGTTCCGTCATCGTGTTCGAAAGGCCCGCGACGGGGCCTTTCAGCACGGCATGCGCCGGCACGTCGA
>JAEULI010000053.1 GCA_016793845.1 Sphingosinicella sp. | reverse complement strand
TTTCAAGTCCCGTGGCGACCTGTTGCGTCGTCATGATTTCGCGCCGCGTAACCTTTTCAAGCGTCTCAACCATATCATTGAGTGCGACCGCCAATGTCTTAGCTGTAGTATACGACATGCTAATGGCAATGCTTGGCTGGTTGTTGAGCATGAGGACGCCATTTACATCGGCATTACTCAACCCCAGTTGAAAGCCATTGAAATAGACATTGGGCAGCTCCATCTGCTGCTCCGGCGGCAGAGTTTTGTCAGCCATGAACGACGATTACCTCTCTCGGCACCTTCAATGGACTAGAAATGTCATCAATGTGATGCAGTCTAGCATATAGATGAATATAGAGTGGATAAGCTGGTTACAAGCCATCTGGGGGAAGCATCCTAACCGGATCAACCGCCTGCCTTAGATCGCAGTTACACTCTCGTACTGATAAACCAACTTCGATCAAACATGCTTAAAATAGGTGAATTGGGCGGATTTTGGGACCCTACCGATCCGCCCCCTTGGCCTTCCCCCAGCTCCGCGCCGCCGTATACCCAAGGTAGCCGGTGCCAAAGAGCATGTAGAGCGGTTCGGGGATCGCTTCGAGGTAGGCGCCCATCCCCTCCCCGATCGCCTTGGCCGTCGCGGGGTCGGCGGCGGCGATGAGACCCATGGGGATGGACCAGAGCAGCAGCACGTACATCACGTAGAGGAAGCTCGGGCGCGCGCGGCTCGTCCACGGGTCTGCCGCGTTCGCCTCCGCGATGATCGCGGACATGCGCGCCTCGATCAGCTTCAGTTCGTGGCTGTCTTCGAGCTGGATCAGTTCCAGCTTGGCGCGTTCGCGCGCCTCCTTGTCGGGGATGATGCGGTCGAGCAGCTTGGCGACCGGCGCGATGATGCCGTCCACGAGTGACATGATGGTCCTTTCCTTTCTTGCGAGAGAGGTTCAGGCGTGGAAATCGCCGATGCGGCCGGCGAGCCAGCCGTAGACGAAGTTCTCGTTCGCGGGCCGCGCCTCGGCGAGTTCGATGTAGCGGGTGCCCTGCAGCGCTTCGAGCGCGCGAAGCAGCACGGTTTCCCCCGCCTTGCCGCGCGTTTGGATGATCGCTTTCAGCCCGGCGAGCGTCGCCGTGTCGATCGTGCGACTTTGCGGGATGTCCGGCCAGTCGCGTTCGCGGCGGTTGAGCGCGTTCAGCGCGCGCTGGAGGAAGCCAGCGGCGACGGCGGGCCCCATGTTGACGCCCGTATCGAAAAGCTCGGCGGCGATGCGCGGGGCGAGCGCGTTCACGCGGTCGAAGCCGGTCTCGTGCCAATAGCGCTTCCGGTAGATGTCCGCCGCCGTGCTGCGCGGCAGATCGCGCATGGCGGCGCCGTAGCCCGCCGCCCGCGCCGTGGCTTCCGTGATGCCGAAGTTGGTGGGGCCGCCGCGGTCGTCCGGGTGGTCGACAAAGCCGCCTTCACGGCGCAGCAGCATTTCGATGAGATCGTCGATGGACGCCATGATGGGGTTCTCCTGCTCTTGGGGAGCAGAACGAACCCATCTGGTTCCTATTTGTCAAATCCTATCACGAAACCGGCACCACGCGCCGTCTCGGTTGTTTCGTTCAAGGGAAAGCTGGTCGGAGCGACAGGATTCGAACCTGCGACCCCCACACCCCCAGTGTGATGCGCTACCAGGCTGCGCTACGCTCCGACCGTGGCCCGCACTTAAGGGCCTTGGCGGGCAAAGGCAAGCCTTGCCCGCCGGTTTCTGCCTAGCTGCCCTGCAGGCTGGTCAGCAGCTTCTGCGCCGCGGGGCGGCTGTCGAACTTCGGCGTCTTCAGCGCCGTTTCCAGCGCCTCCGTCGCCTTGCCGCGCTGCCCGTTCATCGCGTAGCCGACAGCAAGGTGGAAGCGCACGTCCGGGTCGTTCGGCGTTCCCGCCGCCGCCTTCTGCAACAGGCTCAGCGCCAGCTTCCTGTCCCCCTTGTTGCGGAGGAGCAGCCAGCCATACGTGTCCTGCACCGCCGGCACATTCGGCCCCACCGCGTAAGCCTGCTTCGCCGTCGCGAGCGCGCGCTTGTCGCCCACCAGTGAATAGGCCCAGGCGAGGTTGTTGAGCACGGTCACGCTCTGCTCGGCGTTGGGCAGCTTGCGCAGCGCCTCGTAGTTGGCGATGGCCGCCTTGTATTGCCGCTGCTGCATCTGCAGCTCGGCGATCGCGGCGAGCGCGATCGGATCGCGCGGGTTCGCCTTCTGATAGGCCTGCATCATCGTGACGGCCTGCGCGGGCTTGCCGGTCTGCACATAGGCCTGAGACAGCGCGCGCGCGGCTGCGAGGTTGAACTTCGTCTTGCGCGCGGCTTCGAGGTACGGAAGCGCCGCCGCGGCCTGGTTCCGCCCGAGGTAGGCGCGGCCGAGCGCGAGATCGGCGAAATTCTCCTTGGGCGCCTGCTTGCGAAGACGCTCCGCCCACTGCTTCGCCGCGTTCCAGTCACCCTGCCGTGCTTCGAAGAACACGAGCTCGGAATAGACCGGAGTCGGGTCGACACGCGGCATCGTCAGGATGCGCTGGTAGGTCGCGCGCGCCGCTGCGACCTTCTTGTTGGCCTCCTGCGCACGGGCCAGCATCACGCGCGGCTGCGGGCTGTCCGGCTGCGCGTTCACGAGCCGGTTCAGAACCGATTCGACCTGGTTCTTCTGACCCGCCGCTTCATAGACGCGGGCCGCCGCCAGCAGGGCCTGCGGCTGCTCGGGGAAGTCGCGAAGGATCGAGGCGACCTCGTCGAGCGCGCGCTTGTTCTGATTGGTGTCGAGGTAGGCATCGGCAAGCTGGACACGCGGCCCAAGTTGCTTCGCATCGACCGCAGCGGCCTGGCGCAGCCACTCTACACGTGCGGTCGCATCGCCGCGCCGCGCCGCCGTTACGGCGAGCAGCGTCAGCGCACGGCCATCGCGCTTGTTGTATTCGAGCAGCTGCTTCAGCTCGCGCTCGCCCTCGGGAATGCGGTTCGTCGCGATCAGCACCTGCGCAAGGTTGCGCCGCGCCTCGGTGTAGTCGGACTTCTTTTCGAGCGCAGTGCGGAAGCTCGCTTCTGCCTTCTTCGTCTGCCCAAGGCCAAGCTCCGCGCCCCCGCGGATGTTGTAGCCCACGGGCAGGTTCGGATAGAGCGTGATGATCCGGTTGCTGGTGACGAGCGCCTTGTCGAACTCACGGTCGCGAATCTGGATCAGCGTCAGCACCATCAGCGCCTGCAGCGACTTGCTGTCGTCCTTCAGGACGTCCATCAGCCCCTCTTCGGCCGATTCGGCGTTGCCCTGCAGGAGTTGCGTCATCGCCAGCTGGGTTTTCAGCTCACCAGCCTTCGGCGCTTCGGTAACAGCCTTTTGCAGGTACTGCTGCGCTTCAGCCATGTTGCCCTCGCGCGCGAAGGCCGCGCCATAGAGCGCGTAGGTACGGCCATCGGCGCTCCCCGAATCGATGATCGGCTTCAGCGTCTCAATGGCGCCGCGCGTATCGTTGCCCTTGAGCTGCGAGGCCGCATAGAGCTTGCGGGCGAGCACGCTCTGCGGCGAGGCGCCAACGACCTTGCCGAAGAAATCGGTGGCCTGCGCCACATCGTTCGCCTGATAGGCGAGCATACCCTGCAGCATCAGCGCAGGCACATAATTCGAAAGCAGGCCCTTCGTGCGCGTCATCAACTGGCGCGCCTTCTCATACTGGCCGGCGCGGGTTTCGAGGACCGCCTCCAGGTAGAGCGCGAGCGGGTGATCCGGCACCAGCCCATTGATGCGCTTGAGATCAGCGCGCGCCTGATCCTCGCGCTTGAGGTCGCCAAGCGTGGCGGCGCGTTCCAGCAGCGCCTCGATGTTGTTGGGATCAACCTCGAGCGCACGGTTGAAATAGGTGAGCGACGGTTCGAGGCCCTGCGAACGGCGCACGAGGTCGCCCTTCAGCATCAGGCCCTTCACGTTCGTGGGCTTCGCGGCAAGCACCTGATCGGCAAGCGCTGAAGCTTCCTTCAGCTTACCGTCAGACGCATAGAAGCGCGCGACATCGACCAGCGTTTCCGGATCTTTCGGCGCGATCCGGAGGGCGCGTTCGAACTCGGCGCGCGCTTCCGGCATGTTACGCTGCTGCGTCAGGATCTGTCCGCGCAGCCGCGCTGCATAGGCGGCGAACTGCGGCTCGATCGTCCGTGCGTCGAGCAGGTCCATCGCCTCGCCGTACTTGCGCTGCATCATCAGTGCGTGCGCGCGCAGGTGGCGTACCTTCGCCGAAGGGATGCCCGCCTGCATGGCGCGCTCCAGCTCCGTCTGCGCCTGAATGCCGGAGCCGAACTCCAGCGCGACGCGCGCTTGAAGCAGCCGTGCGAGCCCGTTGTTGGGGTTCGCCTTCAGCGCCTTCATCAGCTGAATGCGTGCACTGCGGTAGTCGCCGGCCTGAAAGAGACGGAAGCCCTGAACATAGGCATCATTCGATTCGCTGCGCGCGTCGGCGTGCGCGGGAAAGGCCGCAATGCCGACGGGAGCCGCAAGGGCAAGGGTCGCCGCTGCAAGCTTGAAGAAGGTCTTGTTCAACATCTTTTTATCCTCAGTAGGACGGTTCGACTTGCCGTGGCCGCGTGCGACCCTTTTTTGATAACCACGGCATTATGACCGTCAGGTCTCAATATTATATTGCTTTAGAAGATCATACAGCGTCGGCCGGCTCACACCGAGCAGCTTGGCTGCGTTCGACACATTGGACTCGGTACGCGCCAGCGCCATGCGAATGGCGTTTCGGTCCGCCCGCTCGCGTGCGGACCGAAGGTTCAGAAAATCATCGTCCTCGACTTCTGCAAGGTCGAGGTCAGCCGCCGAAAGCCGGCTGCCATCCGCCATGATGACGGCCCGCTTCATGCGGTTTTCAAGCTCGCGCACGTTCCCCGGCCACTTCCACGCCTCAATCGCGGCCAGCGCATCTGCATTGAAGCCCTTCACCGGGCGCTTCATGTCACGGGCATACTTGCGCAGGAAATGGTGGGAAAGCAGCACGGCATCGCCCTGCCGCTCGGCAAGCGGCGGAATCTTGATGACGACCTCGGCAAGCCGGTACCAGAGGTCTTCGCGGAAGGCGCCGTCGGCGATCATCGCTTCGAGGTTCTGGTGCGTCGCGCAGACGATGCGGACATCGACAGGGATCGTCTTGCGGCCGCCGATGCGCTCGATCACGCGCTCCTGCAGGAAGCGGAGCAGCTTCACCTGCAGCGGCAGGGGAATGTCGCCCACCTCGTCGAGAAACAGCGTACCGCCCTCGGCGAGTTCGATCTTGCCCTCGGTGGTTTTCACCGCGCCCGTAAACGCACCCTTCTCGTAACCGAACAGTTCGGCCTCAAGGAGGTTTTCGGGAATCGCCGCGCAGTTGATCGCAACGAAAGGCGTGCCTTTACGGCCCGAGCTCTCATGCAGCCCGCGCGCCAGCACTTCCTTGCCCGTGCCGCTCGCGCCGAGCAGCATGACGGAAACGTCGGTGTTGGCGACGCGCTCGATCATACGGCAGACGCGGAGCATACTGTCCGAACTGGTAATGAGGCCGCCGAGCGCCTCGTGGCCATCGCGTTCGGCGAGCTGCCGGTTTTCCGTCTCTATCTCGTGGAGGTGGAACGCCCGCTGCACGATAAGGCCGAGCTGATCGATATCCACAGGCTTCTGATAGAAATCGTATGCGCCAAGCGCGATCGCCCGCAGCGCGCTTTCACGCGCGCCGTGGCCGGAGGCGACAATCACCTTGGTATCGGGTTTCAGGGCCAGGATTTCCACGAGCGTCGCGAAGCCCTCGCTGGTCCCGTCCGGATCGGGCGGGAGACCGAGATCGAGCGTTACCACCACAGGTTCGTGGGCGCGCAGCAGCTCGATGGCGGTGCGGCGATCACCCGCACAGATCACTTCATAGTCCTCGTAAGACCACTTGAGCTGCCGCTGCAGCCCTTCGTCGTCTTCAACGACCAGCAGTTTCGGTGCCGTTTTGTTCGCCATTCAGCCTTCTCGCCTGTTCGCCAGCGGCGCCGCAGCCGCCGGCAGCTCGATCGTAAAGCAGCTCCCCACACCCGGCTCGCTTTCAACCAGGAGTTTGCCGCCCATGTCCCGTGTCATTTCCCGCGCCTCGAACGCGCCTATACCAAAGCCCCCGGATTTGGTCGACTTGAAGGGCGCGAAGAGTTCGTCGCGAATGAAGTCGGCGTTCATGCCGCGACCACGGTCGCGCACGCGCACACGCACGGTGTCGCCCGGCTCCACCGCAATCGTCACCGCACTTCCCGGTTCGCTTGCATCGACCGCATTCTGGACGAGATGAATCAGCACCTGCTCGAAACGCTCCGCGGTGCCGTTCACCATGACATCCTGCCCGCACCGATCGACGGTCACACCGGGCCACGAGCGCCGCGCCGTATTCGCGACGGCCTCCACCGCACAGCAGACATCGAACGTGTCCCCCGTAGGGCCCGCCTGCACGCTTTGCTGGGAAAGCCGCGCCAGTAGGTCGTTCATCTTGGCGACCGAGCTCTGCAGTGTCGCGATCATGTCCGCCCGAAACTCGGGATTCTCCGCATGGCGCTCGGCGTTGCGCGCAACGAGGCTCAGCTGGCTCACGAGGTTCTTGAGATCGTGCATGATGAAGGCGAAGCGCCGGTTGAACTCGTCGAACTTGCGCGATTCCGCGATCTTCGCGAGCGCCGCGGCCTCGGCGACATAGCTTGCCGCCTGCCGCCCCACGGTACGGAGGATGTCGAAATCCTCCCAGTTGAGCTCGCGCTGGGTGAGCGGCCTCTCAATGAGGATGAAGCCGATCGCCTCGTCGATGTGAATGAGCGGCACGAGCAGCCATGCCTGGGGGTCTTCGACCAGCCATTGCGGAAGGCTGAGCGCCGCACTCTCGCGTCCGCCCCGATGCTCCTCGATATCGAGGACACGGCCACTCGCCTCGAAATGTGCCTTGAGGCGGGCCGCGCCTTCGATCCGCCCTGGCCTCAGCGTCCGGTAGTTCCAGCGGGCAAGGTGTACGAAGCTGTCGTCCTCCGCCCCAATGAACAGCGCGCCGCCGGGCGAATCCACCGGCTCGCAAGCAGCCTGAACGACGCGCATGTGCAACTCGCCGAGTCCTGGCCCCGAGCTCGAGACCGTGTTCACGAAACGAAGCCATTCCTGCCGGTAGTCATACTTGTAGGCGAAGAAATGCTTGTTGATCTGGACGCGCAGCCAAGCCCGCGCACGGCCCGAGAACAGAATGACGGCCGCAAGCACCGCCGCCGCGAAGATGAAGCTGATCTGGAGCAGCCGCCCCCAGTCTCCCCCCACCAGCCGCAGGCCGTAACCCGCGAGCGACATCAGCACGAGATAGAAGCCGATCGCGCCGAGCGACAGCGTATGGAACGCCGCCTGCCGCGAAACCTGCAGTTTCAGCCCGCGGTTGCGCGCGGCGGACAGATAGATGAGCGGCGCGACAAACGCATTCACGAGCCCACGCACCTCGACGAGGTCCGGCCCCATCGCCGGGTCGAGCAGGAACAGCGTGTAAAGATTGAGGTCGTAGGCGAAAATACCGGCGAGCGCGATGCAGAGCAGGCGGATGCTCCAGCGGTTCGCAGGCGCGGAGTTCACGTAGACGTTGTGCGTCAGCACCAGCCCGCCGATGGCGACCGCGAGCCGCCCCATCGTATAGAAATACTGCAACCATCCCGGAACGGCGGTACCCCGCACGAGACTCCAGACGTCCCCCGCCAGTTGCAGCGCAACGACAGCAGCAAGCGCGATGAGTACGCTGCGCGAGGGGTTGTGCGCCGTATCCTGCCAGTTGCTGATGACGAGAACCGCTGCGAAAACGGCCCACGCCGCCGAACGCAGTGTTTCCGTGATCGAGACGAGCACAGAATAGGCCGGGTCGACGACGGGAACGAGGACGACGAGCACCGCCCACACGGCCATCGCCAGCGATGCGCCGACCAGCCACATGTCCGCGCGAGATTCCAGCCGGCGATAGATCAGCAGTCCCGCGAGCAGCAGATAGCCGATCGCCGCCACACTGTGGCTGAACGTGCTGACATCGCTGTAGGCGGGCACGGCGCTAGCGCACCCCGTCCTGCCAGACGACGACGCGAACGGTCTGGATCAGGATGAGAAGGTCGAGAAACAGGCTGTAGTTCTTGATGTAGTAAAGGTCGTATTCGAGCTTGTGGCGCGCATCCATCACGCTCGCGCCATAGGGATAGTTCAGCTGCGCCCACCCCGTGATGCCCGGCTTCACGATATGCCGTTCCCGATAGTACGGGATTTCCGCGGCCAGTTCCTCCACGAACACCGGCCGTTCCGGGCGCGGCCCCACGAAGCTCATATCGCCGGTGAGCACGTTGTAAATCTGCGGAATCTCGTCGATTCGGCTCGCTCGCAGGATACGGCCAACCGGCGTTACACGCGGATCGCCCGACTTTGCCCACTGCGCTTTCCCGTCCTTCTCCGCGTCCGCCACCATCGAGCGGAACTTCACGACATTGAAGGTCTTGCCGAACTGCCCCACCCGCTCCTGCCGGTAGAAGGTATCGCCCCGACTGGTCAGCTTCACCGCAAGCGCCGCTAAGATGAGGATCGGCGAGGCGAGCACGAGCAGGATGAGGCTGGCCGTGACGTCGAACAGCCGCTTCAGCATGATCGAAACCGGCTCAGCGCCCAGAAAACCGTCCGAATAGATCAGCCACGAGGGCGAGATCGAACGCAGGTCGACGCGCCCAGTCTGCCGTTCGAGGAAGCTGCTGATCTCCGAAACCGGAAAACCGGCCAGCTTCACCTCGAGCAGCTTTTCGCTCGGCGCCGCGCCGCGCCGCTCATCGAGCGCCAGCACGACCTCGTCAATCCGCAGCTGCTCGCACAGATCGACAAGCGACGGCACCGAATCGATGGGAATCGCATTGTCGATCGCATTGCCCGTGTTCGTGAGCCGCACCACGGCGGCGGCGGTGAAGTTCGAATCGGACGCCTCCGCCGCGCGTGCAAGCCGCGCGCCCCGCTGCCCCGCACCGATGATGAGCACACGGAAACGGAAGCTCTTCCACTTCACGATCCGCGACATGAGGACCCGCCACGCGAAGATCACGACGAACGTGAGCGCGATCGCATAAAGAACGACAGACCGCCAAAGATCGACGTCCGGGAAGAAGAACAGGATCACCGAAATGGCCGTGATGCTGACCAGCATGGCCACGGCAAGCCGGCTCATCGCCATGCGCAGGGACCGAAAACAGTCCATCTGGTAGGCACCGATGCCGAGCATCACGAGGTATACGGTCAGCGCATAGAGCGCGAATTGCGGCGCGCGCTCCGCGATACTGCCCGGGTCCATGTCGATCTGCTGCGTACGGAAAAGCCACGCGGCCTGTGCCGAAAGATAGATCAGCACGATCTCGATGAGGCCGAGGATGAGCAACGGACGTGGGAGATAATGGT
Organism: Sphingosinicella sp.; assembly: GCA_016793845.1. Lineage (GTDB taxonomy): Bacteria > Pseudomonadota > Alphaproteobacteria > Sphingomonadales > Sphingomonadaceae > Sphingosinicella > Sphingosinicella xenopeptidilytica. Next base: position 12,210 of record JAEULI010000053.1, on the reverse strand, counting down.
TGAAAAGTCGGATCAAACGCGGCCACCCCTGCTCATAGGCTTCGACTATCCCCCTGCTTTGCCGACAGTTTACAATAGCTTGCTAGGAACACGCCAGCGACGGATTTATGGCGTGGATGCGCCAGTCCGAGTTCGGCACCGCTTGTGGGTGCCTTAACCCGGACCTAATGGCTGTGCAGGTAGAGCAAGGCGGTGAACAAAGTGCAAACCACGCCCGTTATCCTTTCCGGAGGCGCCGGAACCCGCCTGTGGCCGCTGTCGCGCAACGCGACCCCCAAGCAGTTGCTCCGCCTCCTGGGCTCCGAAACGCTTATCCAGTCGGCCGCACAGCGAGCGCCTGCTGAAAATGGCTTCAGAGCGCCACTTATCGTCGCCGGAGAAGCGCATCTCGCAGAGATCGAAGCGCAGCTCGCCGAGATCGGCGTTGCGCCGCGCGCGATCGTTCTTGAACCCGCGGGCCGGAACACCGCGCCCGCTGTGGCGCTTGCCGCGCTCATGCTGCCCGACGACGAGCTGATGCTCGTCATGCCGTCCGACCACATCATCAACGATGTTGAGGCCTTCCGCGCCGCGATCGCACGCGCCGAGCCCCTGGCGAACGACGGCTGGCTCGTCACCTTCGGCATCACGCCCGACCGCCCGGAAACCGGCTACGGCTATATCGAAACCGCCGAATCCATTGCTGACGGCGTCCACCGCGTTGCACGGTTCGTCGAAAAGCCGCCGCTGGAGACGGCGAAAGCCTATCTCGAAACCGGCCGTTTCTGCTGGAACGCCGGCATCTTCCTGCTTCGCGCCGGCAGCTTCCTTGCCGAGCTGCGCCGCCATGCCCCGGACATAGAAGCCGCCGTGCGCCAGTCGGTGGCGGGTGCCACTGATGAAGGCGCAACCCTCCGCCCCGACCGCGAAAGCTTCCTCGCCTCCCCATCGGACAGCATCGACTATGCCGTGATGGAGAAGGCCGAGCGTGTCGCCGTCGTTCCCGTCGAGATGGGCTGGTCGGACATCGGTGCCTTCAACGCCCTCCTCGAACAGCTTCCACGCGACGAGGGCGGCAACGCGGTGGGCGGCGATGTCATCGCGCTCGACACTACGGATTGCCTCATCCGCAGCGAAGGTCCTCTCGTGGCCGCCATCGGCGTCTCGAACATCACCATCATCGCCACCGGTGACGCCGTCCTCGTCGTCGCGAACGAGCGCGCACAGGACGTGAAACGCATCATCGACACGCTAAAGGTGAATGGCCGTCACAACATGAGTTGAACGTGGCGAACGGCTTCGCTATAGCCGCGCCTTCGGCTGGAGACGTGGGTGAGTGGCTGAAACCAGCGGTTTGCTAAACCGCCGTACGGGGTTAACCCGTACCGAGGGTTCGAATCCCTCCGTCTCCGCCAGAGAAGCTTGTAAGAAATTGCTTTTATAAAGAAATTTCTGAATTGCGAAGTTATGACCCCAACTTGGGGGCCACTCTCGCGATAGGCTGACATGGCCTGTTGATAACTGCGTGGCATGCAATGATTCGTGCTTTGGGTTTTTGTTGGCTGTCGGCAAGCGTTGTTCAGTCGAATTTTTGGGCGGCATTCGAAAATGCGCCCCGCGTGAAGATACGGACGCGCAGGTCCTTGCCGACGCTCTTTATACGCCTTGATGATTCTTCAATTTGTCCAACACGGAAATCAGCGCGCGTTCTGTAGACGTCAGATATTTCCCGGCACGCGGCTTTGAAAGTTTGATGTGTTTTCGAAGCTTGGCATCGCTTGCGAGGTCCAGGAGCCGGGGATGCACATAGGCGCTTCGGGCCACTGCGACCGTATTGCCGAGGGCGGCGCTCACGGGCTCTAGCACCGCTTTCACCGGAATCGGACCGTCGTTCGCCAGGACCACTTCCAGCGCGATCGCGCTGGCACCCCATGTACGGAAATGTTTGGCGCTGTAATCCGTGTCCATAACCTCATGAATATACGCGTTCACATCGCCTGACGTTACGGGATGGACCTCGCCATCCTCGCCGATGTAGGTGAACAAGCGCTGCCCCGGCAAATCCTGACAGCGTCTCACGGCGTTCGCCAGCAGCCGGTCTGTCAGTTTCAGGCTATGGACCTTGCCGGACTTGCCGCGAAAGCGCAGCGCAATGGTCTGTCCGTTCAGCCGAACGTGCCGACTGCGCAGCGTCGTAGCGCCATAGCTGTCGTTTTCCTGCGCGTAACAGTCATTGCCCACCCTGACCTGCCCGCCATCAAGCAGTCGGATTACGGCCGCAACGGCCTTGTTCTTATCCAGCCTGCGCTTGGCGAGATCCCGCTCCACGCACGCGCGCAACTTGGGCAAGGCTCGCCCGAAATCTGCAAGACCAGCGAACTTCTCCGCATCGCGGTGAGCCCGGTAATCGATGTGATAGCGGTACTGTTTGCGGCCGCGCGCGTCATAGCCAGTGGCCTGCAAGTGCCCGTTCGGATCCCTGCAGAACCATGTTTTCGTATAGGCGGGTGGCACGGCAAGGCGATTCATACGGTCGATCTCTTGGCGATCCGTCACGCGTACGCCATCGTCTTTAAGATAGACCCAGCCCCTCCCGGACCGCCGCCGTGTGTAGCCTGGTTCGGTATCGTCAACATAGCGAAGGCCGCTTTTCATCTGCGCATAACGCTGAGATTGCTGGTTGTTTCCCTAATCCCTGCTGTCACCGGCGCACTGAAGGGGCAAGTCTTCAGGAGTTTCGTGCGGCCTGTCTTGGTCGGGTTCGTTGGGTAGGACTTCGGGCGGGGCCCTTAACGGTTCGTCCACAGGAAAGCGGGTGGCGGGGTTCGACGCCGGAATATGGAGAGACAAGGGCGAGGCCCCCTGATAAGCGTCGTCCATGGCTTCACTTTTCTCACGGAGGCCCGATCTCGCGATCGATTTCGGGACTGCCAACCTGCGGGTGATACGGCGCGACGAAGGCGTCGTCTTCGACGAGCCCTCGCTGTGCTGCTTCAGCAAGGATGGGAATGCGCCGGGCCTTATCGCTGCGGGTATGGGCGCGCAGGCAATGGTAGACCGCACGACGGGAAACCTGGAGGTCAAACGGCCGCTCCGTCGCGGCGTACTTCAGGATATCGATTCAGCGCGCGAGCTGCTGCGCTATGCGGTTCCCAAAGCGCTTGGGCGCAGGCGGACGGGCCCGGTTCGCGCCGTGATCGGCGTTCCTGCCGATGCGACAATGGCCGAACGCAGCGCGTTGCTGACAGCCGCGCGCGACGCAGGTATCGGTTCCGCCCGTCTCATTGCGGAGCCGTTCGCGGCGGCGATCGGCGCGGGCCTTCCGGTCTCGGCAGCAACCGGAACGATGCTGGTTGAATGCGGTGCCGGAACCACCGAGGTCGCGGTTCTCTCGCTCGGCGGCATCTGCCTCACACGCTCTGTGCGTATCGGGGGCGCATCGCTCGACCAGGCGATCGCCGACGCCCTGCACTTCCGCCACAAGTTCCTGATCGGAGACACGACGGCGGAACGAGTCAAACAGGAGTACGTCCGGCTGCGCGAAGCCGCGACTAAAGCGGCAGCCACAATCGCCGTGAAGGGGCGCAGCCTGACCTCGGGAATGCCGACCACGATCGATGTGACCCTGAAGGAGCTCGATACGGTCGTCGAAAGGCATGTGACGGAGATCGTGGAGGTCGTTCTCGATGTCCTCAACGGAACCCCCCCCGAACTGAGCCAGGACATCCACGACAATGGCATCGTACTTACGGGGGGCAGCGCCGTGGTTCCTCTTATCCGGTCTATGATCGAAAATGCCACTGGCCTACGGGTGGTTGCCGCGGACACGCCCGCGCAGTGCGTTCCAAACGGCTTGCACCACATGCTCCTCAACTAGGACTCGCTTCAGCCTCAATCGATTGCGGTCCTGACCGCGCCGACGAAAAGCGTGACTATGCGCGCCGGTGGCTTCGCATGGCAAAGCTCGATGTGATGCGCGACACACCCGGCAGACGCGACAACACATCCCTGTGGAACTGTCCGTAATCGTCAATGCCGGCGATCTGGATGCGCAGGATATAATCGCCAGCGCCGGTCATAAGATGCCATTCCTCAATCTCGGGATGCTTCCGCAGCGCCGTCTCGAAGCGCGACAGATACTCTTCAGTCTGCCGCTCAAGTTCGACCTGCACGATCGCGACCGTTCCTTCCTCGGGCAGAGCGCCAGCGACGATCGCCGTATAGCCGCGGATGACGCCGGACTTTTCGAGAAGGCCGACACGGCGAAGACACGCCGATGGGGAAAGCCCAACCTTCTGCGCGAGCGCATTGTTCGGGATGCGCGCGTTGAGGCGAAGCTCATTGAGAATCCTGCGGTCGATATCATCGAGCGAGATCATGCATATCATTCCAAAACATCGAATATTATTTTATTAGTTTGATTTCCTTGACACTTCAAACATCAAAGAAGCGGAAAATTCGAACCCGGTGCGGATATGCTCTTTCTCGGAGGCGAGCATGTCGAGACCCATCAATGCGATGTTTTCAAGTCGGCTGACGGTCGATCTCGGTGCATTGCGCGGCAATTATCGCACGATCGCCAGCCATGTCGCGCCCGCTGCGTGCGGTGCCACGATCAAGGCCGATGCCTACGGCCTCGGCGCGCGAGACGTCGCGCCCGCACTTTACGAAGAGGGTTGCCGCACCTTCTTCGTGGCGCAGCTTCGCGAGGCGCTCGGCGTCGCCGATACGCTTGGCGGGGATGCCGAGATCGTCATCCTCAACGGCCTCGACCCGGGCGCCGAAGCCGTCTGCGCGGCGCATGGGTTTCTGCCCGTCCTCAATGCTGACAGTCAGGTCGGGCGCTGGCGCGGCCTTGCGCGCGCGCTGGGCAAACCGCTTCCGGCCGTGCTTCAGGTGGACAGCGGAATGGCGCGTCTCGGGCTCGACGCTGTCGCAGCCCAAGCTTTGGCGGCTGACCCGGCATTCATACAGGAGGTCTCGCTTCGCCTGATCATGACGCATCTCGCTTGCGCGGACGAACCGGGCCGCGCGGCGAATGCCGAGCAACTCGCGTGCTTTCAGGAAATACGTTCGCTGTTTCCTGCAGCACCGGCTTCAATCGCCAATAGCGGCGGGGCTTTTCTGTCTTCCGCTTTCCACTGCGATCTCGTTCGACCCGGCATCGCGCTCTACGGCGTGCATCCCCATTCAAGCGGCCCGCCGATGGCCCCGGTAGTCCGGCTCGACGCACGCATCCTTCAGATCCGGGATGTCGAGGCCGGTACCGGCGTCGGCTACGGACTCGACGGTGCCGCGCCGTCGCGGCGGCGTCTTGCGACGCTGGGCATCGGCTATGCCGACGGCTGGCCGCTCAGCCTCGGGGGAACAGGATCGGCGTGGCATACGGGACAGCGGCTGCCGATCGTCGGCCGCGTATCGATGGATAGCATGACGGTCGATCTGACCGCGCTTGCGCCCGATACGCTTGCAGAAGGCGATTTCGTCGAACTGCTCGGCCCTTCCCAATCGCTCGCCGACGTCGCGAGCGATGCCGGAACCATCGCTTACGAAATCCTCACACGGCTCGGCACGCGCTCGGAACGTATCTTTACAGGGTATCAAACTGCCGCAGCGGCGGCTTTGGAGACAGTGCAATGAAGGTTGCAGTCCTGGGTGCTGGCGTTGTCGGTATCACGTCCGCTTATTATCTTGCAGAAGCGGGCCACGAGGTGACGGTGATCGATCGGCAGCCGGGACCCGCTCTCGAAACGAGCTTCGCCAACGCGGGCGAGGTTTCGCCGGGATACGCGTCGCCATGGGCCGCCCCCGGGATTCCCGTGAAGGCGCTGCGTTGGCTTTTCATGCACCATGCACCGCTCATCCTGCGCCCCAAGCTCGACCTTGCGATGGTGCGTTGGATCGCCGCGATGCTGCGCAACTGCACTGCGACGCGCTACGCGCTGAACAAGAGCCGGATGGTGCGCCTTGCCGAATTCAGCCGAGACGAGCTTGCCGCACTGCGCGAGCGCTTGCCGATCGAGTACGACCAACGGACGCTCGGCACGCTGCAGCTGTTCCGGACACAGAAGCAGCTCGATGCGAGCGCGGACGACATCGCCGTGCTCCAATCCTACGGCGTACCCTACGAAGTTCTGGACCGCGATGGTTGCGTGCGCGCGGAGCCCGGCCTTGCGGCATCGCGCGACCGTTTCGTGGGCGGGCTCCGTTTGCCCGGCGACGAAACCGGCGATTGTTACAAGTTCACGGCTGCGCTCGCGGAATGGCTGGCGGCACGAGGCGTGGGCTTCCGGTACGGTACGGGCATCGAAGCGCTGGAAACGGTGTCCGGCCGGGTCAACGCCGTGCGAACGACAAAAGGGACGATCGCGGCTGATGCCGTGCTCGTGGCACTCGGCAGTCACTCGCCGCGGCTGGTACAACCGCTCGGCATTCGCCTGCCGGTCTACCCCGTGAAAGGCTATTCCGTGACACTGCGGATCGCCAAGCCGGAACAGGCGCCCGTTTCGACCCTGCTCGATGAAAGCTACAAGGTTGCCCTCACGCGGCTCGGCGACCGCATCCGCGTGGGCGGGATGGCCGAAATCTCCGGCTACGACAACAGCCTCCCCGATCGCCGCCAGGAAACACTCCTGCACTGCGTGAACGATCTCTTCCCCGGCGCCGCCGACCTGCAGGAGACGAGATACTGGAGCGGTCTGCGCCCGATGACGCCCGACGGCCCGCCGATCATCGGCGCGACGCGAGTGCCGGGCCTGTTCCTCAACACCGGCCACGGCACGCTAGGCTGGACGATGGCCTGCGGCTCCGGCCGCCTTATCGCCAGCCTGATCAGCGGCACCGCTCCTCCGATTGATCCGGAAGGGCTTGACATCAAACGCTATTCATCGTGACGAACACAGCGAGAAGGAGAATTTCAATGAGCATCCAGCGTTTGCATTCCGGGCCCCGCATGAGCCAGGCCGTGATCCATGGCGGCATCGCCTATCTGGCAGGCCAGGTCGCACTCGGACCCGACGTACCGGCGCAGACGCGTGCCGTTCTCGCACAGATCGACAGCCTTCTCGCTGAAGCGGGCACCGACCGGTCCCGGATTCTTCAGGCCACGATCTGGCTTGCGGACATGGCCGACTTCGGGGCTATGAACGTGGTGTGGGAGGAATGGATCGGCGGCGCCAATGCCCCGGCACGCGCCACGGGCGAGGTTCGCCTCGCGACCCCTGATTACAAGGTCGAGATCATTGTGACGGCCGCTCTGCCGTGAGGTACCTCGCGAAATGACAGGATAAACGCGTGTTCGGCCTTAATCGTCGAACACGCGCAATCTTATGGTTAGCGTGCCGGCCCATTAAACGGAAACAGTCGCTCGCAGAGCGCGAGTGCGTCGCCAACGGCCGCGAACGACGCAGTATTATCGAAGATACACCACGGCGGCTCAGCCCCTCGCTGCTCACGCGCGAGCAGCGCCGCGTAGCTGTCCAGCCGTTCCGCGCCATAGGGCGAGCGATAGATGACCGGCGACCCGTGCAGGCGCCGATAGGACAGGCCGGCCCAGCCTCCCGGTACGGCGGCTGCAGGGCTCCTGGCGGGATCAGCGGCGACGCGCGCGATGCCGAGGCGCGCGAGCAGCCGGTCGGGTGCCGTTTCGAACCAACTCGGGTGCCGAGGTTCGCAAACGACACGCGCCGGGGTTGCGGCCGTGAGTTCGAGGAAAAAGTCTTCGGCCACGTGCGATTGGTAGTCAAAGCTCGGCGGCAGCTGGACGAGCAGCGCTGCAAGCTTCTCGCCGAGCCCTGACGTCTCGTCGAGCAGACGCGCGATCAGGTCACTGCAACCGACGAGCCTGCGCTCGTGGGTGATCGCGCGAGACATCTTAACCGCAAAGCGGAAACCGTCCGGCACGATCGCGCCCCAGCGGGTCCAGGTGGTCGGACGGTGCGATCGATAGAAGGAGGAATTGACCTCGACGCACGAGAAACGTGCGGCGTAGCGTTCGAGCACGGAGCCTTCGCACGGAAACTGGTTCGCATAGTGCGAGGCGATGCTCCACCCCGCGGTTCCAATCCTGAACAGCATCCCACTCCAACGCGGGACCATGGCGAATAGATGCACGCACGATGCGTGCGCCCGTAACACTATTGTCCGGTCAAATCTGTGGCGCAGATACTTTCCGTCGTCTGGGAGGACTCATGCCCGTCTCCAGCGGGCCAGATGAACCGACATCCGACGGCTGTCGCGCCGACCTCATAGTGCACCTCTCCCGCAGGAACGGCAGAGAGCGCCGACCGAATGACTTTCGTGCCAAGTCCAACACGATCTCCACTCGGAGAAATCGCCAGCCCTCTCTCTTGCCATTCGATGTGGAAATGGTCATCGAGCCGCCGGACTCTGAGTTCAACCGAGCCCTGTGGGTCGGCGAGCGCACCATATTTCATGGCATTGGTCGCAAGTTCGTAAAGCGCCATGCTGAACTGTGTGACCGCACGTGCCGGCACGCTTGCACCGCACTCGATTTGCACACGAAGACGCGGATTGGGCAGAAACGGACCAAGCGCCGCATGGACCAGATCTTCGACGGGAAGATCCTGCCATTCGCTTTTCAACAGCATGTCCTGTGCAACCGCGAGCGCATTCAGTCTTTCGTCGAGCCTGTCCCGATAGCTCTTCACATCGCTGGCGTTCGCGCTGATCTTTCGTGAGATCGACTGTACCACCGCCAGTAGATTTTTGATCCGGTGCACCGACTCTTGCGCCGCCCGTTGGCGCAGGTCTTCAGTACTGGCGAGTTCGTCGAGCAAAAGCCGCGCCATGCCGCTCGTAAGAATCGTCACACTGGCAGTGCAGAGGTACACGAGGGCCGTCATGATCCTGAGCGGGTCGAGCGCCTCGGGCGTCGGCGGCGACATCCACAAGGTCCACGCCACTACGGCGCTGAGCACAACCGCGAACAGGCCAACCCGCACACCGCCTAAGAATGCGCCAAGGACGATCGCTGGATAAAGCGTGATATACGGTGGAAGCGGCTGCCGCGCGACGGCATCCATCGGAATGCGGGCCAGCACTGCAAGCCCGATCAATATTACCGCGCATAGATAGGCTTTGGGGCTCGCGGGCGGCGGAAGCCAAGGTCGCACTTTGTCGATCAGCCGCGATTTCACCATGGACGTGTCCTGCATCACAGCCTTCCAGTCGAGTACCGGTCCAACCTTCACAGCGCGCGCGGGTACAGGACGAAAGTTCGCGTACAAATCACCATAACGCAATGGCCCCTGCGATGAACGGACGCTCACGCTCTGCTTTAGATCTGGCAGTAAAGGCTATGCGTGCCTCAGCAATCAGGCACGAAAACACGCACTTTCTTTGCCAAATACATACGCACCGTCCCGCCTTAGCTCCCTGAGCGGGGATCCATATCTCCGTCGCGGTTCCTTGTCGGACAGGTTGTCCCTGCCGTCATGCTCATCGCCCTCTGGCGTGCCACAACTGTGGACGGCAGTGGCGATCGCTCCCCGCCCGTGCTCGGCGCGCCGTAACATCGGGGGCACACCAACCTCAGACCCCGTTCTTCGGTAGCGTGTCCTAACGCACTTCCGCGTAGACATATTGGTGCTGTTGACCGTCGTTGATGGTCAACGTGCGTGCATCGCCCGCTTTGCCGACGAGGGCGTCGACCTGAATAGCGCCGGGGCCAGCCGACACGATCGATACTGTGCCATCCGGATTGACGCGCGTGGCGAGCGGGCCTTCGACGAAGCCAGCCTTGATCCATTTCTGGCCGCCACGGTCGGTGATCGTGATATTGCCGACCGACGGATCGCGATATCGAGACGCGAGCCCGGCAAGAACCGCGGGATCACCCGGGAACGTCAGACGCGCCCTGCGGGCCAGTGCCTGCGCCTTGATCCGCGCCGCTGCAGCGGCGACGTCGAGCTCGGCCTCGGGCTTGCCGTCGTAGAGCACCTCCAGGAGGCGGCGCAGGAACGGCGCGAGCATTGCGGCGCCCGTGTCACCGTTGGTGAGGATGACGGCACCGACGCCAGCTTCGGGCAAAGCATACCAGGTGCTGTGATACCCGAGAAGTGTGCCGCCATGCGTGACGACCGGAATGCCCCAGGCGGTGCGCTCGAAGAGTCCCATGCCGTACCAGCTGCCTTCGCCTACCTGCACGCCGCGCTTCCGCCGCTCGACCAGATTGGCCTCGCTCACCAGCCGCTTGCCTTCGGGCGTGAGGCCCTTCGAAAGCTCGAGCTGAACATAGCGCGCCATGTCCGCTGCCGTTGAGAATGCGCCACCCGCCGGGCGATGTGGGTAGACCGTGAAATTGAAACCGTTCGACATCAGCGTCGTACGCCCATCGATGTCGTTCCCGTGCGGCGGCGCCCAGTTGCCTGCCATGCCCTTGTCGAAATTGAAGGTGGTATCGCGCATTCCAAGCGGTGCGAAGATTTTCTCTTCCATCGCCCGGTCGAAAGCCGCGCCAAGTTCCATGCCGGGATAGCTGAGTGCGCCGCCAAGGTATCCCGCCGCGGACGCCATCAGATTATTATACTGGAAAAGTTCGCCGAACTTGCTCGTCGGCTGCGTCTGCGCCAGCCCTTCGAACGTCGCGGACGCCGGTGCTCCGGCGTCAGCCAGAATGAAGGAATAGTCCTTTCGCGGCAGGCCTGTGCAGGCACACACGAGATGTCGAACCAGCACCGACTGCGTCGTGGCATCATTGCCGAGACGGAACGCGGGATAGAGATCGACGACCTTTTGGTCCCACTGCAACTTGCCCTCGTCCGCGAGCACGGACAGCAGCAGCGTCGCCATGCCCTTGGTGTTCGAAGCAATCATATACTTCGTGTGTTCGTCGACAGGTTGCGGCGAGCCGAGCGCCCGCACGCCGACGCCGCCCTGCCAAACCACCTTGCCCTGATCGATGAGCGCGATGCTGACACCCGGAACGTCGAGTTCGCGTGCGCTTTCCGCGACGAAATCGCGGATCGTCTGGATACGGTCGGGCGTCAGGCCGTGCGCCACCTTGCCGGCAAACGTTTCGCGCTGATATCCCGCCGGCCGCAGATTTTGCTGGACGACGGATGCGGCGGCGGAGCGCTTGGCGGCGGTCGCAGCGGCTCCCTCTACAAGCATCACGGTCCAGGCGGAACCGCTGCGCAGTGCCAGCGCGGAACGCACCGCGCGCTCGGCAGGTGATGTCTCGTAGGACAGGCTTGTGCGCTCATCCCAACCGTCGCCAGGGGCCGCCGCCGTGATCAGCCGCGGCTTCGGAACATTGCCCGGCCGGAATGCAGCCCACGCCTTCTCCGTTGCGGCCGCGGCATCCTGAGCAGTACCCGCGTCGAAGACGGCAATTCTGAGATCGCCTTCCGGCGCTTGAAATACGGTGAGCGGCCCTCGTGACGTAGCCGTCCAGTCCCTCGGTTGCACGAATTCGATTCCGGCAGCCGTTTTACCGGCCGTATCGACCGCCGCCGGCTTTTGTGCCGCAGCGGCAACGGGAAGGCTCATCAGCGCCAGTGCCAATATCAGCTTCATGAGGCTCGCTCCTCCGGATCAGGGCTGTACGTGGTGGTAGGTGACATGAGGCTGGGACGAAAAGGACATGCGCCAACCTCCAGCCTTTTCGTAAAAGCGCAGACGTTCATATGGACCACCAGCACGCGCGCCCGTCACCCGTTCGAACAGGTGCGGCCCGACGCGTTCCCAATAGGTCGTGCGATCATCCGCGGTAAGCAGGATGGAGTTTGGGCCTGAAGCCTTCACCTGAAAATCCTGCTCCGGATTTGCAGGGCGTGTATAGTCGCGGCGGTTCACCCTGTAGGCACCTGCCGGGAGGGCTTCGTCCACCGGCGCCGCAACACGCAGGCCGGGGGCGACCGGGAACAAACGACCTATCAGCGCCTCCGTTAGTTCGGTGCGGCCGCCATAGCTGCCGCGTCCGCCCGTTTCCGAAATGAAGAAGCCGAGGCCAGTTTCGGGTACGAGCACCATGTTGGAGTGGAAATCGGCGGTGTTGCCGCCGTGACCGACAAGGCGCGGACCTTTTTCGCGCAGAACGAAGAACCCGTTTGCCATTCCCGGTAGATCCGGTGCGTTCGCCACGGAATCGCTCATCAGCAGCCGCACGGATTCGGGCTTCAAGATGCGCGCGCCATCGAGGCTACCGCCGTTCAGCATCGCCATCATGAAGCGAGTCATGTCGGGCGCACTCGTGGTCGCCGAGCCCGC
>JAEULI010000047.1 GCA_016793845.1 Sphingosinicella sp. | reverse complement strand
GCGCGCCCCACGAGTTCGCCCGAGATCGGGTTGACGGTCGGCGCGGCAAACCAGCCGCCCACACCGATCGGCGACTGGCCGGAGAACAGGCTGGGGTTCTTGGCATCCGCCTCCACCGCGAGGTCGAGGCTTTCGTCCTTGAAGCTGATGCGCCCGCCGCCCCGGATCACGTTCTTGCGCGTATCGATGAAGATGGGGTCGGCGCGCCCCACGCCGTCCTTCACCGTAAAGGCGATCAGGCCGCAGCGGATGCGCGCGGGTTCCTTCAGCTTGTCGCCGAGCGCGGCCTCCACGAAGTCGCCGATGTCGAGTTCCAGAAGCTCCGCGTTGCGAAGCCAGAAATCGCCCTGCGGCAGGATCACGGCGATGCGCCCGTTCGCCGAGCCTAGCGATTCGCGCACATCGTTGCCGTATCCGGTAAGATCCAGCCGGCCTTTGAGAACGCCCTTCGTGCCGGTGCTCTCGATGTCGAAGCCGCGCAGCAGGTCCGCGATCCGCACGGGGCTGAGATCAATATCATAGCGTGTGACCACCGGCGAACGGCGGGCATTGAGGTCGATGTTCCCGGTCAGCGTGCCGCCCGCGAAATCGAACCGCACAGGCTTCAGGGTCAGCAGCCGGTTGTCGAGTCCGAGCGTGAGCCGAAGGTTCTGCAGCGGGATCGTGCCCGTGCGCACGTTCGCGGCGCGATAGGCGATGCGCGCGTCGAGACGGCTCAGCCCCTCGGCATTCAATGGCGCGTTCGGCAGCACGCGCGGGCGCCCGCCCTCGGTTGTGATCGCGCCCTTGCCGCCCATGCTGTCCAGCCGCTCGGGCGGAATACCGATCCACGGGCCGGCGTCGAGGATGTCGAGCGCGCGGCTCGCGAGGTCCGCCGCGATGAACAGCCGCGCGCTGCCCGTGCGCACGGTCATGCTCCCGGAAAGGTCGCTGTCGCCGAACGTCCCCGCGATCTTGGTCATGCGCCATTCGTTCCCCACCGGCCGCAGCTCGCCGCCGAGGTCGAATGCCCGCGTTTCCGGCACGGCGACGCCGAGCAGCAGGAAGGGCGTGGCGAGATTGCCGCCCCGCGCGCGGACGCTCAGCACCGCGCCGTCCAGCTCGGTCGCACCCGGCAGCGTGCCCGCCGCGTCGATGCGGCTATCGCCCACCTCGATGCGGAGCGCGAGGTCGTTGCGCCCGCCCGCAGCCGTCGCGTCGGGGCTTTCGAGGCGGCCCGTTACGCGGAACGCTTCCCCCATGGAGGTGCCGCCGCCCTTGAAGCCGATCGCGTTGCCGAACCGGCTCGATCGCGCGGCGATCGGTGCGAAGGCGAGGTCTGCGAAGAGCCGCCGCGGCGGGTCGCGGTAGGCGAGCGTGGTGCCGGTGATCGCTGCGCGCCGAATCTCGGGAAGCCGGAAGGGCTCGCCGCGCGTATCGCCGAAGGTCCAGCTGTTGCGCCCGCCCGCCTTGTCCCATTCCAGCGCGAAATGCGTGTCCTGCAGCGTTGCCTGCCGGAACAGCACCTTGCCGAAGATCAGTCGCAGGATGTCGATCCGAAGGTCGATGAGCTTCGAATCGACGAAGCGCTCGCCCTCGGCCCAGTCCGGGTTGGCGACGACGAGCCTTTCGGCGCGGAACTTGATGTGCGGGTTCGAATAAAGCTGGAAATCGCCGCCGACGCTCACCTCGCGGCCGACGATGCTCGTGGCGATGCGCTCGAAGGGGCGTTCAAGAAAACGCCCCTTGGTGATGAACAGGATCAGCCACAGCAGGAACAGGATGCCGATCACCCACAGCACGGCTTTCAGCGCGAGCTTCACAGGGTTCGGAAACCGATCCCAGGTGTCTCGACCGGACTGGCCCCATTCCCGGCTCCATTCGCGGATGGACGGCGTCTGCATGGGGAGACTAACGTGCGGCGATGATCGAGCGTTCCCCGAAACATGTTCTTGCCGCTGCGCGAATCGACACGCCGACCGGCGAGATGCTCTGCGTCTGGGGCACGGACGGCCGCGTGCGGGCGCTTGAATGGGCGGATAAGGACGATCGTTTTCAGGCACTGCTCGCCCGCTATCAGGGGCCGGATACCGTGCTCGAAATGCAGGAAGCTGCGCCCGGGCACGTCTCCAGCGCGCTTGCCGCCTACTTCGAGGGTGATTTCGCGGCGACGGCGGTGATCGAGGTCGATCCCGGCGGCACAGCCTTCCAGAAGGAGGCGTGGGCGGCGCTCCGGCGCATCCCGCACGGCGAAACGCGCACTTATGCAGAGCAGGCGGCCGCCATCGGCCGACCAGCGGCCGTGCGCGCCGTCGGCGCGGCGAACGGCGCGAATCCCGTGGCGATCATCGTGCCCTGCCACCGCGTGATCGGCGCGGACGGTTCGCTTACCGGCTTCGGCGGCGGCATCGAACGCAAGCGCTGGTTACTCGCGCACGAGCGTGCGCCCGTCGCTGCGGTTCAGCCCGGACTTTTCGGATAGTTCTGGCTCAAGCCTGACGGGAAAGCGCGAGTTTCAGGCCGAATGCGATGAAGACGCCGCCGGTCAGCCGGTCCATCGTCTTCACCACGCGCGGCCGCGCAAGGAACCGGCCGAGCGGCACGGTCGCGGCGATCAGCACGGCGAACCACAAGGTGCCGAGCACGACATGCACGCCTGCAAGAAGGAACGAAAACCCCGCCGGATCGACCCCGGTCGGGATGAACTGCGGCAGGAAGGTGATGTAGAAAACCCCGATCTTCGGGTTGAGCAGATTGGTGACGAGGCCGCGCGTGAAGGCCTCGCGCGCGTTGCCGCCGCTCGCGGCGGCGCCCACGGCGAGCGCGGTGCGCGGTTTCAGGAGCAGGCCGACGCCGAGATAAAGAAGATAGGCCGCGCCTGCCCATTTCACGATCGTGAACGCCATTTCCGAGGCCGCGAGCAGCGCGCCGAGGCCAAGTGACACCGCCCCGCCCCAGATCAGGCAACCAAGCCCGATTCCGAGCGCTGCGAACGCCGCACTGCGCGGGCCGGTGGCGGCACTCCGCAACACCATCGCCGTATCGACACCGGGCGTCAGCGTCAGCACGGTCGCGGCGGCGGTGAAGGCGATCAGGGATTGGGTGATGGTCATATCCGGCTTCTAGAACAGGTGATGAGTCCCGTACAGCGCCGCCCGTGTGCGCTGCCGGGCTTGCTCTCCACGCTTTGCCCCGCTATAGCGCGCGCTTCGAAAAACGTGACCGCCCGGCCAGTGTGGGCTGCCGAGGCGGTCTTATAGCGTTTCAAGGAGACGGAAATGCCCAAGCTCAAGACGAAGAGCGGCGTCAAGAAGCGGTTGAAAATCACCGCGACTGGCAAGCTCAAGCACGGCGTCGCTGGCAAGCGCCACCGTTTGATCAGCCATAATTCCAAGTACATCCGCCAAAACCGCGGCACCGACGTGCTGGCCGACTGCGAGACCAAGAAGGTCTTGAAGCAGTGGGCGCCTTACGGCCTGAAGTAGGAGGATAGTCCATGGCACGTGTCAAACGCGGCGTAACCACGCACGCCAAGCACAAGAAGATCCTGAAGGCAGCCAAGGGCTACTACGGCCGCCGGAAGAACACCATCCGCATCGCGCGTCAGGCGGTCGAGAAGGCCGGCCAGTACGCGTATCGCGACCGGAAGGTGAAGAAGCGGAATTTCCGCGCGCTCTGGATTCAGCGCATCAATGCCGCTGTCCGCGAGGAAGGCCTCACCTATGGCCGGTTCATGCACGGCCTGAAGCTGGCCGGTGTGGAGCTGGACCGCAAGGTGCTCGCCGATCTCGCCGTCCACGAGGGCGAAGCGTTTAAGGTCATCGTCAAGCAGGCAGAAGCTGCGCTCGCGAAGGCCGCGTAACAAACGCGAACCAAAGCAATGGGAAGGCGCGGCGCTGCTCACGGCAGCGGCCGCGCCTTTTTCTTTTATGGAACCGGGGTTCAACGATGTCCGACCTTTCCGCAGAGCAGGGCGAATGGTTCGCCAAGATTTCCGCTGCGTCTGATGCTGCCGCCGTCGAGGCGCTGCGCGTCGCCGCGCTCGGCAAATCGGGGGCGATCACACAGCAGCTGAAGGCGCTGGGCGGCATGGACCCCGAGGCACGGAAAGTCGCGGGTGCGGCATTGAATGTGCTGCGCGAAGCGGTGTCGGGGGCGCTCTCGGCGCGCAAGGAAGCGCTTGAAGCGGCCGAACTCGATACGAAGCTCGCGGCAGAGGCCGTGGACGTCACGCTTCCCGTGGAGCCCGCGCGGCTCGGCACCGTGCATCCGGTGTCTCAGGTCATGGACGAGCTTGCCGAAATCTTCGCCGATCTCGGCTTCGCCGTCGCGACCGGCCCGGAGATCGAGGACGACTGGCACAATTTCACCGCGCTCAACATCCCGGAATCGCATCCGGCGCGCGCGATGCACGATACCTTCTACTTCCCCGAACAGCTCGCCAGGGAAGGTCGCCGGTTCCTGCTGCGCACGCACACTTCGCCCGTGCAGATCCGCACGATGGTGAGCGAGCAGCCGCCGATCCGCATCATCGCGCCGGGCCGCGTCTACCGCTCGGATTCGGATGCGACGCACACGCCGATGTTCCATCAGCTCGAAGGGCTGGTGATCGACCGGAACATCCACATGGGGCACCTCAAGTGGACGCTGGAAACATTCATCAAGGCCTTCTTCGAGGTCGATGACGTGACGCTGCGCTTCCGCCCCAGCTACTTCCCCTTCACCGAACCGTCGGCCGAGGTCGATGTCGGCTGCTCGTGGGAGGGCGGCACGCTCAAGATCGGCGGCGAGGCGTCGTGGCTCGAAATTCTCGGCTCGGGCATGGTGCATCCGCGCGTCATTGCCGCCTGCGGTCTCGATCCCGCCGAGTGGCAGGGCTTCGCCTTCGGCGCGGGTATCGATCGTCTGGCGATGCTCAAATACGGCATGACCGACCTTCGCGCCTTCTTCGACGGCGATGTGCGCTGGCTCAAGCACTACGGTTTCTCGCCGCTCGCCGTACCCACGCTTTCGGGAGGAGTCGGCGCATGAAGTTCACGCTTTCGTGGCTGAAGGACCACCTCGACACCGCCGCTTCGCTTGAAGACATCGTGCTTGGCCTCACCCGCGTCGGGCTTGAGGTCGAGGGCGTCGACAACCCTGCGAACCGTCTCGCGCCGTTCCGCGTCGCGAAGATTCTGGAGGCCGCGCCGCATCCGCAGGCGGACAAGCTCCAGGTCCTGAAGGTCGATACCGGTGCGGGCGAGCCCCTGCAGGTCGTCTGCGGCGCGCCCAATGCGCGCGCAGGGCTGTACGGCGTGTTCGCCGCGCCCGGCACCTATGTGCCCGGCATCGACGTGACCCTGAAGGTCGCGGCGATCCGCGGCGTCGAATCGCACGGCATGATGTGTTCGGAGCGCGAGCTTGAACTGTCCGACGCGCACACCGGCATCATCGATCTTGCCGGCGAACCCGTCGTGGGCACGCCCTTCGCCGAGGTGCTCGGCCTCAATGATCCCGTCATCGAGGTCTCGGTCACGCCGAACCGGCAGGATTGCATGGGCGTGCGCGGCATCGCCCGCGATCTCGCCGCGCTCGGTCTCGGCACCTTGAAGCCCGGCACGGTCGAGAGCGTCGAAGGCGGCTACGACTGCCCGGTCGAAATCCGCACCGACGACCCCGAAGGCTGCCCCGCCTTCTTCGGCCGCGTCGTGCGCGGCGTGAAGAACGGCCCGTCGCCCGCGTGGCTCCAGCGCCGCCTCACCGCGATCGGCCTGCGTCCGATCTCGGCGCTGGTCGACATCACCAACTACATCACCTTCGATCGCGGCCGTCCCCTGCACGTCTACGATCTCGCCAGGCTCTCCGGCGCCGTCGTCGCCCGCCGCGCTACGGACGGCGAGAGCGTCGTGGCGCTCAACGGCAAGACCTACGCGCTCACCCCGGAGATGACCGTCATCGCCGACGCCCGCGAGGTCCACGACATTGCCGGCATCATGGGCGGCGAACACTCGGGCGTCGAGACCGAGACGACCGATATCCTCATCGAGTGCGCATACTTCGACCCGCCCCGTATCGGTCGTACCGGTCGCGCCCTCGGCCTCACCTCCGATGCCCGCGCCCGCTTCGAGCGCGGCGTCGACCCGGCCTTCCTCGAAGGCGGCCTCCAGCTCGCCACCCGCATGGTCCTCGACCTTTGCGGCGGCGACCCCAGCCGCGAGCTCCGCGCCGGCCAGCCCCCCGAGATCGCCCCGCAGGTCGATTACACGCCCGACCTCACCGAGCGCCTCACCGGCGTCACCGTCGACCCGGCGAAGCAGGCGGACATCCTCGCCGCCCTCGGCTTCGCCGTCGAGACCGGCGACACATGGCGCATCACCGCCCCGTCATGGCGCCGCGACGTAGACGGCCCCGCCGACATCGTCGAGGAGGTCGTCCGCATCTCCGGCTTCGACGCCATCCCCTCGACGCCGCTTCCACGCGCTGAGGGTGTCGCGAAGCCCACCGCAACGCCCGCCCAGCTCACCGAGCGTACCCTCCGCCGCGCCGCTGCCGCGCGCGGTCTCGACGAGGCGGTGACGTGGAGCTTCATCGCGCCGCACGATGCCGAGAGCTTCGGCGGCGGCGTGTTCACGCTGGAAAACCCGATCTCCGCCGACCTCGCCGTAATGCGGCCGTCGCTGCTCCCCGGCCTCATCGCCGCCGCGCAGCGCAACAGTGATCGCGGCGCGGCCTCGATCCGCCTGTTCGAGCTTGGCCGCCGCTATCTCGCTGAGGGCGAGCGGCTGACGCTCGGTCTCGTGCTTGCCGGGGCGCGGCAGGAAAAGGACTGGCGCGAGGGTGGTGCGAAGGGCTTCGACGTGTTCGACGCCAAGGCCGAGGTGCTGGCACTGATCGCCGCCGCGGGCACGCCGGTTGATCGCGTGCAGGCCTTTATGGGTGCGAGCCCCTGGTATCATCCGGGCCGCTCAGCGAAGCTCGGCCTTGGCCCCAAGACGATCCTCGCCGAGTTCGGCGAGCTTCACCCGCGCCTTGCCCGTGCGTTCGATCTGCAAGGCCGCGTCGCGGTCGCAGAGATCTTCCTCGACGCCATCCCCGCACCTCGCAACAAGCGCGGCCGTGCCGCCTATTCGCCGCCTGCATTACAGGCAGTGACGCGCGATTTCGCCTTCGTTGCCGACAAAGCGCTCGCAGCGGACGCGCTGCTGCGCGCGGTGCAAAAGGCGGAGCCGAAGCGCATCGCGGCGGTTCGCCTGTTCGATCTGTTCGAAGGCGCGGGCATCGAGCCGGGCAAGCGCTCGCTCGCCGTGCGCGTAACGCTGCAGCCCGACGAGCGCAGCTTCACCGAAGAGGAAATCTCCACGATCGCCGGAAAGATCGTCGCGTCGGCGCGCGCAGTCGGCGCCGAGCTTCGCGAGTAGGGCGCAGGCCGGATTTGCGCGCTTTTTTGCCGTCCTGGCCGAGCATCTGGTAGTTTTTCTTAAGGTTCGGTCGGTAACCATGCCGACATGCCCCTGTCGCGTGCCTTCGAGCCGATCACGGCGCTTGCGCAAAAGCGCAAGCCTTTGCTGTGGCTCATGCTCGTGTCGGGTCTCATGGGGATTGCCGCGTTCATGGAACCGGCGGACCTCGCGCTCCTCACGCTGCGCAACAAGATTCGGGCCCAGCCGGTAAGCGGCGAGGTGGCCGTGATCGGTATCGACGACGAGTCGATTGCGGCAACGGGCCCTTGGCCATGGAACCGCGACCGCCTTGCAGCACTCACCGATCGGCTCTTTGCCTCCGGTGCCGACCGGGTGTTTTTCGATCTCTATCTGCCGCCGCTCGATGCGGAGGGAGACCGCGCGTTTGCGAAGGTCATAGACCGGCATCCGGGCGCCGTGTTCCTGGCGAGCACGAACGACTACGCCGCCGATGGAAAGACGCGTGTCCTTGAGCCGTCGAGCCTTGGCGACACCGCCGAGGTGGTCTCGACGATGAAGTTCCTGCGCTACTGGAACGGCGTCCCCGATCTTGCCTATCGACAGGTGATCGGAGACCGGGTGCGCCGGTCGATGGAGACCGCGATCGCTGGTGTGGACGGACCGCTCGGCGCGCGGTTCCCGATCGATTACTCCTACACGCTGGCATCGATCCCCTACGCGAGTGCGGCCGATGTTCTCGCCGGACAATCGGAACTCGACGTCGAGGGGCGTACGGTCGTGGTCGGGCTCAATTCGAAAACACTTTCGACGCGCCTCGCCATGCCGGGACAAGGGCACGCGACGAGTGTTTTCGTTACCGTCCTCGGTGCCGAAACGCTGAAGGCCGGCCGGCCTGCTGTCCTCGGTTGGTGGCCTTTGTGGCTGTTGGCTGCCGCCGTGTCCGCAGTGCTGCTTTACGGCAGCAATCGGCTCAAATGGATGCTCGGCGTGCCGGGCCTTGCTGCGCTTCTGGTGCTGCCGCTGGTCCTCGAACACGCGCATGTGTTCGTCGAGGCCGCGCCCGCGCTGTTGCTGGCCGCGGGCTCGCTCGTCGCTTTCGCGTGGCAGCACGTGCTCGAACGTCGGCGGGAGCTTGGTCTCGTCCATCCCGTTTCGGGTCTCCCCACCGTCAATGCGATGCTTCGCCGCGAGGATCTCGTCTCGTCGGAGCTTTTGATCGCCGCGCGCGTGCGCCGCTTTGCGGATATCGTCAGCACGCTGCCTCCGGATTTCGAACACGAACTCACCAAGCTCATCGCGGCACGCCTGTCGATCGGCACGACCGGGGCGCAGCTCTGGCACGGCGACGACGGCAATTTCGTCTGGCTGACCAATGCTTCGGAACTCGAACTGGTGGTGGACCAGTTCAAGGCGATGCAACTCATCTTCCGTAGCCCCATCAAGGTCGCCGAGCGCAGCTACGATGTGGACGTTGCCTTCGGTCTCGATCGTGAAACCACGATGCCGATGTCGCATCGCCTCGCCAGCGCCCTCGCGGCCGCGCACGCGGCAAGCGAGGAAGGCGTCTGCTGGATGGTGCACGACCCGGCGACGGCGAAGGCCAAGGAATGGAAGCTGTCGCTGCTCGGTGAGCTCGATGATGCGCTCGAAGCGGGCCACATCTGGGTCGCCTACCAGCCGCAGCTTGATCTCAGAACGGCGGTGATCACCGGCGCGGAAGCGCTGGTGCGCTGGACGCATCCGGTGCGCGGTCCCATCAGCCCGATGGATTTCGTGGAGATTGCCGAGCGCAACGGCCGAATCGGGAAGGTCACGGCCTTCGTTCTCGATCGCGCCGGTGCCGTGACGCGCGATGTTCTGCGTCGCAATCCGACGTTTCGGATGTCGGTCAACCTGTCGCCGAGCGAACTGTCTTCCCGCATGATCGTGGATGTCGTGCGCTCCGTGCTCGCACGGTATCAAATCCCTGCGGATGCTCTCGTTCTGGAAATCACGGAGACGGCTGCGATCGCCGAGGGGGAAGCTGCGCTCGCAACGCTCAACGAGCTTCGTATGCTCGGCATCGGCATAGCCATCGATGATTACGGCACGGGCATGTCGACGCTGGAGTATCTGCGCAAAATCCCGGCGACCGAACTCAAGATCGATCGCCGGTTCACCAATGCGCTTCTGAACGGGCCGGCAGATCGCGCGGTGATGGTATCGACCATCGAGCTTGCGCATATCCTGGGGCTGGAGGTCGTCGCGGAAGGGATCGAAACGCCCGAGCAGCTGTTCGCGCTTGCGCAGATTCGC
This sequence comes from Sphingosinicella sp., assembly GCA_016793845.1. Taxonomy (GTDB): domain Bacteria; phylum Pseudomonadota; class Alphaproteobacteria; order Sphingomonadales; family Sphingomonadaceae; genus Sphingosinicella; species Sphingosinicella xenopeptidilytica. Next base: position 23,603 of record JAEULI010000047.1, on the reverse strand, counting down.
TGCGATCGCGGTCAGGGCTACCATATCGCGAGACCGATGGAGGATTCCGACCTCAAGGAGATGATCGACTATCCCGCCAAGGTTAAGGCAAGTGGTTAATTTTAACGGTTAATGCTTGTAAACCATATTCGTTAAGCATAAATACCGGCATGGCAGTTTGCCATTACTGTGATGCTGGGGAACAAAAATGCGTACGAATGCGACTCGTAAGCCGGCTCAGCCCGCGAAGGGTTTCTGGGACTGGCTGTTCGGCGGCAGCTACCTCTAGGCGCTGCAGTCTAGGAGCGGCGTCGCTGCCGCTCTCAACAAGAAAAGCCCCCGCTCGGGGGCTTTTTTTATTGGCCGGCGATCCGCCGACTCCGTCCGGGGGCGTATTCGTTGCAGATAGGGAGGCAGAGGGTTAGGTTGCGGATATGACGGATGCAGAACCGCCGCCGGCGCGCCGCCGCGCGATGAAGCCGCAGTCGCTGGAGCTTGGCGGGCGTCCGCTCCATCCGTCTACGCTGATGATGGGCTATGGCTATGATCCGGCGTTGTCCGAAGGCTCGCTGAAGCCGCCGATCTTCCTCACCTCCACCTACGTTTTCGAAAGCGCGGCGGACGGCAAGCGCTTCTTCGAAGGTATCATCGGCCGGCGCCCGGGCGGCGCCGAGGGTCTCGTCTATGGTCGCTTCAACGGCCCTGATCAGGAAATCCTCGAAGACCGGCTGGCGCTGTGGGAAGGCGCTGAAGATGCGCTCGTTTTCTCGACCGGTATGTCGGCCATCACCACGGCGCTGCTGGCGTGGGTGCGGCCCGGCGACATCATCGTGCACTCCGCGCCGCTCTACGCCGCGACCGAAAAGCTGATCGATGCCGTGATCGGCAAGTTCTCGGTCGGCTGGATGGATTTTCGCGCGTCGGCGAGTCGGGAGGCGATCGAGGAGACGTTGCGCGCGGCGAAGGCCAAGGGCCGTGTTTCAGTGATCTACCTCGAAAGCCCCGCGAATCCCACGAACGATCTCGTCGATATCGAGGCGGTCGCTGCGGCGCGCGACGCGGTGTTCGCGGAGGGTGAGAAGCCGGTCATCATGTGTGACAACACATTCCTCGGCCCGGTTTTTCAGGCGCCGACGCGGCACGGCGCGGACATCTCGATCTATTCACTTACCAAGTATGTTGGTGGCCATTCCGATCTTGTCGGCGGCGCCTGTATCGGCACCAAGGCCGCGCTCGCGTCGATCCTCGCGCTGCGCAATACCATCGGCACGATCACCGATCCGCACACCTCGTGGATGCTGCTGCGCAGCCTCGAAACCGTGCAGCTTCGTATGGAGCGCGCGGAAAGCAACGCCCGGACGCTGTGTGCATTTCTGCGCGATCACCCGAAGATCGAGCGCGTCGGTTACCTCGGTTTCCTCGAACCCGGCAGTGCCCAGCGTGATATCTACGATCGCCACTGCACCGGTTCGGGTTCGACCTTCTCGGTAATCGTGAAGGGCGGGGAGGCAGAGGCGTTTCGCTTGCTTGATAACCTGAAGTTGGTGAAGCTCGCCGTCTCGCTCGGCGGAACCGAAAGCCTTGCCAGTCACCCCGCCGCGATGACGCACCTTTCCGTGCCCGATGCCCGCAAGGCGGAGCTCGGGATCAGCGACAATCTGGTGCGGGTTTCGATCGGCGTCGAGCATGTCGACGACCTGATCGCGGACTTCAGGCAAGCGTTGGAGGCCGTTTGATCACGCCGGTTCGCTATTCCGTTTTCGACATGGACAGAACGATCACGCGGGGCGGCTCCTATTCGCCCTGGCTGATCTACTGGGCGTGGCACGAGGCGCCGTGGCGGCTGCTGTTTCTGCCCGTGTCGCTGCTGGCGGGCGCGGCGTATGTCGCGGGGTTCGTGAGCCGGGGGCGGCTGAAAGAGATCAACCACCGGTTACTGATGGGCAGACGCGTGCCGATGGAGCGGATCGCGCCGCGCGCCGAGGGCTTCGCGCGCCGCATGGTGCCGGGACGCACGTTCCGGGGTGCGCAGGCGCGGATCGATGCCGAGAAGGCGGAAGGACGCATCGTGGTGATCGCCACGGCCTCCTACACGTTCTACGTCCACGCCATCGCTGCGCGGCTCGGCGTGGAGCACGTAGTCGGCACGAAATCGCACCTCGACGCATCGGGCGCGGTGCTTGCGAAACTGGACGGCGAAAACTGCTACGACGGTGCGAAGCGTGACATGGTGGCCGAGGCGTTGCCGCCGCGCGAGACACTGCATGTGCGCTTCTTTTCGGACCACCACAGCGACGCCCCGATGTTCGAATGGGCGGACGAAGGCTTCGCGATCAACCCGACACCCAAACTGCGCGCGGTCGCCGAGACGCGCGGCTGGCAGGTGATCGAATGGCAGTAAAGAAAAGGGCGGGCAACCTTTCGGCGCCCGCCCTTTTCTTGACCTTTCGGCCCTGACCGAAGCCAAGCCTTAAGCGGCGAGGTTCCGCAGCACGTAGTGCAGGATGCCGCCGTTGCGGAAATACTCGAGCTCGTTGTTCGTATCGATGCGGCAGCGCGCGACAAACGAACCCGTGCTGCCGTCGGCGCGGGTGAAGTTCACCGTCACGTCCTGACGCGGCTTGAGGCTTGCGACACCGTCGATGCTGAAGAGCTCGTCGCCCGTCAGACCCAGTGTCTCCGCGCTGTCATTGCCCTGGAACTGCAGCGGCAGCACGCCCATGCCTACGAGGTTCGAGCGGTGAATACGCTCGTAGCTCTCGGCAACCACGGCGCGGACGCCGAGGAGCGTGGTGCCCTTCGCGGCCCAGTCGCGCGAGGAGCCGGTGCCGTATTCCTTGCCCGCGAGGACGACGAGCGGCGTGCCTTCGTCCTTGTAGCGCATCGCCGCATCATAGATCGCGAGCTGCTCGCCCGACGGGATGTGCTTGGTGACACCGCCCTCGACGCCGGGGAGCATCTTGTTCTTGATGCGGATGTTTGCAAACGTGCCGCGCATCATCACTTCGTGGTTGCCGCGGCGCGAGCCGTAGGAGTTGAAGTCGGCGCGGCTCACCTGATGCTCGGTGAGGTAGGTGCCGGCCGGGGAATCGGCCTTGATCGAGCCCGCCGGCGAGATGTGGTCGGTGGTGATCGAATCGCCGAACACGGCGAGCGCGCGGGCGTTCACGATGTCGACAAGCGGCTTCGGCGTCATCGAGAGGCCCTCGAAGTACGGCGGGTTCTGCACGTATGTGGAGACCGACGAGAAGCTGTAGGTGCGGCCGCCCGTCACGTCGATCGCCTGCCACTGCGCGTCGCCCTTGAAGACGTGCGCGTAGCGGGCCTTGAACATGTCCGCGTCGAGCGAGGCTTCGACGGTGGAGCGAACCTCGTGGTTCGTCGGCCAGATGTCCTTCAGGAACACCGGCTGGCCATCCGAACCCGTGCCGATCGGCTCCTTGGCGAGGTTCTTGCGCACCGTACCCGCGAGCGCATAGGCGACGACGAGCGGCGGCGAGGCGAGATAGTTGGCGCGCACGTCCGGCGAGACGCGGCCTTCGAAGTTGCGGTTGCCCGAGAGCACGGACGCGGCGACGATGTCGCCGTCGTTGACGGCCTTCGAGATCGGCGCGGGCAGCGGACCCGAGTTGCCGATGCAGGTGGTGCAGCCGTAGCCGACGAGGTCGAAGCCGATGGCGTCGAGGTCGGCCTGCAGCCCGGCCTTTTCGAGATAATCGGTGACGACCTGCGATCCGGGTGCGAGCGAGGTCTTCACCCACGGCTTGCGGTCGAGGCCCTTGGCGCGCGCCTTCTTGGCTACGAGACCGGCGGCGACGAGCACGTCCGGGTTCGAGGTGTTGGTGCAGCTCGTGATCGCGGCGATCACCACGTCGCCGTGGCCAATATCGTAGTTCGCGCCCTCAACCGGGACGCGCTTCGCGGCGTTCCCAACCTTGAAGCTGTTCGCCAGCTCGGCTTCGAAACCGGCGGAGAGGTCTTCGAGGAGCACGCGGTCCTGCGGGCGGCGCGGACCGGCGAGGCTGGGGCGCACTTCGGAGAGATCGAGGCCGAGCGTGTCGGTGAACACAGGATCGGGCGTGGAGGCGTCGCGCCACATGCCCTGCGCCTTCGCATAGGCCTCCACCATCTCGCAGCGCCAGTCTTCGCGGCCGGTGAACTTCATGTAGCGGATGGTTTCGGCGTCGATCGGGAAGAAGCCGCAGGTCGCGCCGTACTCGGGCGCCATGTTGGCGATCGTGGCGCGGTCGGCGAGGCTGAGCGCATCGAGGCCCGGGCCGTAGAACTCCACGAAGCGGCCGACGACGCCCTTCTTGCGCAGCATCTGCGTGACGGTGAGCACGAGATCGGTGGCGGTGATGCCTTCCGGCAGCTTGCCGGTGAGCTTGAAGCCGACGACTTCCGGAATGAGCATGGAGACGGGCTGACCGAGCATCGCGGCTTCGGCCTCGATACCGCCGACGCCCCAGCCGAGCACGCCGAGGCCGTTCACCATCGTGGTGTGCGAGTCGGTGCCGACGAGCGTGTCCGGATACGCGACCGTCGCGCCCGATGCATCTTCGGAGGTCCACACCGCCTGCGCCAGATATTCGAGGTTCACCTGGTGGCAGATGCCCGTTCCCGGCGGCACGACGCGGAAGTTGCGGAACGCCTGCGCCCCCCATTTCAGGAACTTGTAGCGCTCCATGTTGCGCTCGTATTCAAGCGCGACGTTCTGCTCGAAGGCCTTGGGGTTGCCGAACTCGTCCACCATCACCGAGTGGTCGATGACGAGATCGACGGGGACGAGCGGATTGATCTTCTCCGCGTCCGCGCCGAGCTTCGCCAGCGCATCGCGCATGGCGGCAAGATCGACGACGGCGGGAACGCCGGTGAAATCCTGCATCAACACGCGCGCTGGGCGATACTGGATCTCGCGCTCGCCGAGATTGGCGGAAAGGAACGCGCGGAAGGCCTCGACGTCGCCTTCGGTGACGGTGTCGCCGTCTTCGAAGCGGAGCATGTTTTCCAGCAGCACCTTCATGGAGAAAGGAAGCTGCGAGAAATCTCCGAAGCGCTCGGCGGCGACGGGGATCGAGTAATAAGCGAATTCGCGGCCGCTGACATTCAGCGTGCGGCGGGTGTTCAGGCTGTCGCGTCCGGTGGCGGTCATCTTCACGATCCCCTTGTCTTTGCCGTTCGGCCCGGCCGGAGGCGCCCTATTGCAGCGCAGCAACCGCCGGAGTCGCGGCTGCTTTAGCGAAGGGGAGCCGGGTTGGGAAGGGGACGAAAGTCGAGGGTGGCCTTGTCAAAATGTTGACTGGCGCGGGCGGGGACAGATGCCGATCCGGCGCCGACATTGTAAATTGACCCCACATGCTCTATATAAGCGAGGCTGACGTTGCGCGCGACGGATTGCGGCGCTCCGGCACCCCTTTTCAGAACACCGGCCTCTCGGCACCCGCCGCCATGTGGTGCGCGGGTACGATCATGATTTGAATACTGAGACAAAGACATGCCTATCGGCACTGTAAAATTCTTCAACGCCCAGAAGGGCTACGGCTTCATCGCGCCGGAAGGCGCCGGCGAAGACGCGTTCGTCCACATTACCGCCGTTCAGATGGCGGGCATGGAGACGCTCGATAAGGACCAGCGCGTCAGCTATGAGCTGGAGCGCGATCAGCGCGGCCGCACGAGTGCGGTGAGCCTGAAATCGGCCTGAGCGCCCGCGCGCTTGGCGGGAGGTCCGGCGAGGTTCGCCGGGCCGTCCCCACGGTTGTGAAGCCAGCACGCTTCACCGGAAATACGCCGCCTGACCGGCGGCCAAGAAAAATGACAGATATGCAAACCTACAAGACCAACGGACGCCGGCACCCGGCGCGCCGCACGACTTCACCTACGCCGAATACAGCGCCCCCCAAAGGCGCGCGGCGCGAGCCCAGCGGGCTGACGCGCCAGCAGCTTCGGCAGATCGTTTATGACCTGATCGGCTGACAGCCGGTCTCAACCGAAAGAGCCTTGGCGTGAAAGACCAGACAGCATTCTACGAGGAACGCATCGCCGAGGCCCAGCGCGCCATTGCCGAGGCCATGCTCACGAACGTGCGTAAACAGGCGATCCTTGCGCGTGATCGCTGGATCGAACTCGCGCGGCAGCACACCCATAACCTGCTGGAGGGGGAGAAAGTGCGCGCCGCCAAGCTCGCCCGCGACGTGGAACGCGAACTTGCCGCCGCCGGAAAATGAAGGCGACCGAACGCTGGACGCTGGCCTTCGCCAACGCCTTCACCATAGGCGGAGTCGACGGCACGCTGCCCGCGGGCGAATATCAGGTGGAGGTGGACACGGATTCCATCCCGAACGACGGCGGATCACCGAAAGTGGTTTCTGCCTTCCTCTACGTGCGTCGTGGGGGAAAGGCCTATGCCTTCGAAGTCGATGCGGAAGAGCTCGGCCGCATCCACAAGGCCGACCGGAAGAAATCTGGAAACATGCCGCGTTGATGGCACAGACCTGATTTGGCGTTCGCCGCGAATCGGAAAATATGATATCAGTCTTTATCACCCGATTTCCGGCCGCAAGCATCTCGTGACTGAGAGACACCATGCTCCCGCTTGCACATTCGGGAGAAATCGTGTGCTTTCAATTGTAAAACGCGAAACATATTCGCTGTCTTCATTCGCTGGCGGGGAACCGGCGCCGGAAGAGATCGGCGATACCGGTTATTCGGAACTGAGACTGAACCTCACGCCGGTCTGCTATTTCGAGATCTATTGCGGGGAAGAGAAAAGGCTGACTTCCACCATACACTGCGGTGGGGACTGGCGTTGGCGCTTCTGCGCGCCGAACGGGACGATTATGGCGCGGGCCTCCGGATATCGGAGCGAGGTCGAATGCCGCGCCGCTATCGACATGCTGCGCTCCAGAGCGGCCGGCGCCAAAATTCGCGACGCCTTGCAATACGCCTGATCGGCGTACGACACCGCCAGCCTGAAGGGAACCTCATGGACCTGAACCGACTCCTCCGCCAGGAGCAGATCGCCATCATGCGGCGTGACGCGGCCATCGAACCGCACCTGCTTGCACAGTACGAGTCGGAAATTCACCGGCTCGGGCGCAGGCTCGACTCTCACGCCTACCCGCACCGCCACTTCCCGGACCGCCGCCTGCGCGCCCGCGCCATGAAACTCTCGCTGATGCGCTGGGACGACGACGGAGGGGCGATCGTCGCGAAGTCCCGGAAGGCATTTGCCAATCAGGTTCGCTCGGATAAGATCGGGACATAAAGCGCCCGAAGGGAGAATTGCGCGGTAGCCTCCGCGCGTACCACGCCCTTCGCTCAGCAGGAGGGGGTGTTCATGCGCGTCTCGTCTTTCGTTTCCAGTTTTGTGCTTTCCGTCTCAGCGCTGGCAGCGGCTTCTGCCGCCTCCGCCAAAGACGACACGGCGTTCCTCTCCTTCCCGATGGCGACCGAGATCAGCGCGGCACGCGCGGGCGCCTTCGCGTGGACGGTGCAGCAGGGCGACAAGACGCAGCTCTTCGCCGCATCGGGGCCCGGCTTCAAGCGCACGGCGCTGTTTACGCAAAGCGATGTGGACGGCACGCCGATCACTGGCATCCAGATTTCACCCGACGGTGCGTGGGTCGCTTTCACCACGGGGTTCGCGGCGGGCGGGTATAACCCGGCGAGCCTCATCACGCCGCCGAAGGCGACGCTGTGGCTCGTCTCCAGTGCGGGCGGTGCGGCGCCTGTGAAGATCGGCGAGGGGGCTTCGCCGGAATTCACGCCGGACGGGTCGCGGCTCGTTTACCGGAGCGGGGCGGACCTGTGGGCCGTGGCCGTTGGTGCCGGCGCCGCTGATGCGAAGCCGGAGATGCTGGTGCGCGGCGGCGCGGCCTTCGCGCAGCGCGCCTGGGCGGCGGACGGGAAGAGCTTCTACTTCGTGCAGGATCGCGGCGGCTGGTCCTTCCTCGGCCGCCATACGCTCGGCAGCGACCGCGTGGAGTGGCTGGTAACGGGGGCGGATCGGCTCAGCCACCCGGTGCTTTCGCCGGACGGCAAGTCCATTGCGTACCTCCGCTGGCCGGGGCGCGAGCACACGGTGACCTACGACAATCTCGAAAACCAGTCCGTCGCCGTGGAGACGGTGGCGGCGAGTGGGGGCGCAAATGGGGGTAGGGCGAAGACGCTCTGGCAATCGGGGCCGCGCGGGGGCTCGTTCATTTCCGACGACGACGAGGGGCTGCTGCGCTGGTCCGACAGTAAGACCGTTGTGTTCCGCGCCGAGGAGGACGGCTGGGCGCGGCTCTATGCGGCGAGTACGGCGGGCGGCAAGGTGCGCGCGCTGACGGGTGAAAAGTGCGAGGTCGCGGAAAGCGAGCTTGCCGCGCCGGACACGCTGTTCGTCATCCACAACTGTCGCGATCTCGATACACGGCAGGCCTCGCTCATCACCGTTTCCAGCGGGCGCGAGCGCGCGGTGGAAACGAAGGACGTCGTGCTGGCGCTGGCGAGCGCGGCGGGCGACGGGCGGCATGTCGCGATGACGGGCGGTGGGGTGGACGCTTCCGCCATGCTGCGCATCGTGGATAGTGCGACGGGTAAGGTGGCATATGCGGAGACGCCCGCGGATTATGGCTATCGCCACAGTTTCGCGGCGCCGCCGCCGCAACAGGTGCGTCTCGCGGCCTCGGATGGAGAGAGCGTGCCGGGGCAGCTTTTCCTGCCGAAGGGCAAGGGGCCGCACCCGGCGCTCGTCTATGTGCACGGTGGGCCGACGCGGCAGATGTTCGCGGGATTCCACTTCAGCGGATATTACGCGAACGACTATGCGATGAACCGGCGGCTCGCGGAGATGGGCTATGTGGTGCTCGCGCTCAACTACCGCTCGGGTGTCGGCTACGGGCGGGATTTCCGGGAGGCACCGGGGCGGGCGTGGCGCAAGGCTTCCGAATACGCCGACGTGCTGGGGGCGGGGCGCTGGCTCGCCGCGCGCGCGGACGTGGACGCGAAGCGCATCGGCATCTGGGGCGGCTCCTACGGCGGGCTGCTGACCGGGCAGGCGCTGGCGCGGAACTCCGATCTGTTCGCGGCGGGCTCCGCGATCCACGGCGTGTTCGACTGGAGCTGGCCGTCGCCGGTGCCGGGCCACCTCAACCCCAGCAAGTTCTTTGGTGTGGGTGAGGCGGACAAGGCGGCGGCGCTTGCGGCCTCGCCGCTCGGCGCGGTGGCGGGCTGGCGCTCGCCCGTGCTGCTGTTCAGCGGCGACAACGACATGAATGTGGACGTGCGCGAGACGGTCGACCTCGCGCAGAAGCTGCGGCGGCAGGGTGTAGATGTGCGCACCGTTCTGCTGCCCGGCGAGTCTCATGGGCTGATCCGCTTCTCGGCATGGCAGCAGCTGTGGCACGATCAGGCTGAGTTCTTTTCGGAAACGCTCGGCAAGCGCTGAATATTGTTACGACGGCGTACTGTTAACCATAAGTATTTTGAATTTATTCAGAAACATGAACGGCAAAGCGTCGGCGGGATTTACAAGGGAAAGGCGCGTTAATCATCAGGATGGCGGAACTCCGCAACTGGCACGGTTCTTGAGTCTTCAGCTTCGAGATCTGAGACAGGAGTACCGTACATGCAACGCGCTTTCTTCCTTTCCGCCGCTGCCATGCTGATCGCGGGCAGCGCGAACGCCGCGCCGGTGAGCTTCAATTTCGAGCAGGACTACGGCGCGGGCGCCAGCGTCAGCGGCAGCTTTTCGGGTGAAGACCTGAACCTCGACGGTGTTCTCACCGCGAACGAACTCACCGACTTCTCGGCCTTCTGGAGCGGCGGCAGCGACGCGTGGAACCCGGAAAGCTTCGAACTCGGCGGCATCGACAGCTTCGTCTACGACTTCGGCGAATATCTGACCGAAGTCATCGTGTTCGGCACGGGCGGCGCGGACTGGGTGCTGAATGCCTATTACACCGGCGTCGAGGACCGTTTCTCGGGCGTCGCCGAGACGTGGAACGCCGTGCGCGTGTGGGCCGCGGCGCTTCCCGAGGTCGCAACAATCCTCCCCTCCATCGAAACCCCGACCGCGGACGTGCCGGAACCGGCGGCGCTCGCGCTGTTTGGTCTCGGCCTTGCCGGCCTCGCGCTCGGCCGCCGGCGCCGCAAATAATCGATGCGGAATCGCAACGACCTCTCCCCTGTGATACACTCCCGGAAAAGGGAAAATGGAGGGGTCGTAATGCGTAAGCGTTGGGTGGCGGCCGCGGTCTTTCTGGCGGCGGCCGGGTTCAGCGGATCGGCGGCGGCGCGCTGCGTGCTCCCGATCCTGGTGCAGCGGGATGCGGACGAAGCCGCGAAATACCTGCTGGCAAGCGAGGCGCTGGTGATCGACGGCATCGTCCGCGAGCTGCCGCGCGGCGACGGCACGCTGTTCCAGCGCATCGAGGTGATCCAGTACCTGAAAGGCAAGGGCGCGGAGTCGATCGACATCTGGCCCGGCCCGGGCAAGCCCACGCGCCACGAAATCCTGAACACCCACGAATGGGGTCGTATCGACGCCCCCGCCGGCTCCCGAGTGGTGACCGCGCTGCGGCAGACGCCCTACGGCTGGACCGTGGGCGAATGCGCCTATCAGGCGCTCGCCGTGCCGGGCGTCGAGACCGCGCTGCGCGAAACGACGACCGTGCGCATCAAGCCTGAAAAACCCAAGAAGAAGTAGCGCGCGCAGACGCGAGCCGTTAGGGCGGAAGGCATGGGGGACACGCTCATCCGCGCCGAAAACCTCGCCTGCGTGCGCGGCGGTCGGCTGCTGTTCGAAGGCCTGTCGCTTACCGTCGGGGCAGGAGAGGCGCTGCGCGTGACGGGGCCGAACGGCAGCGGCAAATCGAGCCTGCTGCGCTGCCTCGCCGGGCTGCTTCCGCCCGCTGCGGGCCGTATCGAACACCCGGCAAAGATCGCCTGGCTGGGGCATGAGAACGCTTTGAAGCCGGGGCGCACGCTTGGGCAGGAACTCGGCTGGTGGGCACGGATGGATGGCACGCAGGCCCGGTTTGCGCTGGGGTTGGAAACGCTCGGCGACGTGCCGGTCAGGATGCTTTCGGCAGGGCAGAAACGACGCGCGGCGCTGGCGCGGGTGATCGCTTCGGGCGCGGCGCTGTGGTTGCTCGACGAGCCTGGCGCGGGGCTCGACGCCGCGAACGCCAAGGCCCTGTCGGCGGCGATCGGCGCGCACCTCGCAGGTGGAGGCGGCGCGATTGTGGTGACGCACGGTGAGACCGATGTGCCCGGCGCGCGGGAGCTGGCGTTGTGAGCTTCTGGCGTCTTGTCTCCCGCGGTGTGGACATCGGCGCGGGCGGCCTCATCCCGCTCGTCTTCTTCGTGATGGTCGCGAGCATGACTGCGTTCGCGATCGGGCCAGACGCCGCGCTGCTCGCGCGCGTCGGCGCGGGCAGCCTGTGGGTGGCGGCACTGCTCGCGGCGCTGCTTCCGGTGGGAACGCTCGTCGCCGAGGATGTCGCTGATGGCACGATGGACCAGCTGCGCGTGCGCGGCATCGCGCCCGAGACGATCATGGCGGCGCGGCTCGCGGCGCACTGGCTCGGCTTTGCGCCTGCGCTGCTCGTCGCGGCGGTGATCGGTGGCGCGATGCTGAACGCCGATGTGCCCGCGCTGGTGACGGGCCTGGCGCTTGGCACGCCCGCGCTCGCCGGGCTCGGGCTGGTGGCTGCTGCGCTCGTCGCCGGCGCGCGGGGCGGGCCTGCGCTTGCCGGGCTCATCGTGCTGCCGCTCGCGCTCCCCGTGCTCATTTTCGGTAGCGCCGGAGAGCTGCGCCTGCTCGCCGCGTCGAGCCTTGTCGTCACCGCGTTTGCGCCGTTCGCGGCGGCGGCTGCGCTCCGGCAGGGCGACGGCTGAATAGCCCTTGCGCGTCAGGCGCTTCCGGTTAGGCTGGCGTCGTTCAACGGTCAGGGAGAACGGGCATGGCCTATACGTTCGAAATCACCAAGGACAAGGCGGGCGAATACCGTGTCGCCTTCAAATATAATTCTGAAAAGATGTTCACGACCGAAGGCTATTCGAGCAAGGCAAGTGCGAAGAACGCCATCGAGTCCATGAAGAAGAACGGCCCCGGCGCCGACGTGGTCGACAGCTCGGACGGCTGACGGCGGCGTTTTGGGCAGCGGCTTTCGGTCTCGTTGCCGCGACTGGTCTTGAAATCGTCGTGCGCGACGCGCTCCCACGCTGATCGTGTGAACGTCTTTGGAGGCGGTTTGGCCGCGTGGCCGCACATCTGCGCAAAGCCTGCAACGCGCTGAGGAGCCAATAGGATCATGACGCCGCTCGCCCGCCGCCAGTTTCTCCTGTCAGGGAGTGCTCTGGCCACACTGCAATTCATTCCCGGCGCCCTGCAGGCATCGGAGGCAACGACTGCAGCCGATGCAGCGGCAGAACGAGTGCTTGGCGGTGTCGCGGAAGCCCTGCTCGCGGAGCATCCCGAAAATGCCGGTGCGCTCGGGCTGGACACTGGCACGCGCCGTGCGCTCAAATCGCGGCTGACGGATCGTTCGCCAGGTGGGGTCGAGCAGCTTGCCGCAGCGGCAAGGCAAAGGTTGGCGCAGCTCCGCGCGATCAACCCCGATCAGCTCGGACCGGAAGCACGCACGCATGTCGCGGTCACCACGGCGGCCCATGCGCTGGCGGTGGAGGGCTTCGGTTTCGGCTTTGGCGATACCGCGATGCTCAACCAGCTCTGGTCCTATCGCAACGCTCCGTATGTCGTCGCACAGAATATGGGCGCCTTTGTCGAGATTCCGGATTTCCTCGAAAACAGCCATCCCATCGCAGGGGCCGCCGACGCCGACGCGTATCTGGCCCGTATGGAAGCCTATGCACTGGCGCTGGATGGCGAAACCGCCCGCTTGTCGCACGATCGCGGCATCGGCGTTGTCGCGCCCGGCTTCCTGTTGGACAAGACGCTTCGGCAGATGAAGGCCGCGCGCGCGCAGCCCATCAGCGGATGGGGCCTGGTTTCCTCTGTCGCGCGGCGCACCGAAAACATCGCCGGCGGCTACGCGGCGCAGGCTGCCCGGATCGCGGCAGACAAGGTTGCTCCCGCGCTCGATCGCCAGATCGCGGAATTGGAGCGTCATCGCGCAGTGGCCACCGCCGACGCGGGCGTTTGGAAGCTGCCCCAGGGCGATGCCTATTATGATTGGGCGCTGCGCGCGGCGACCACTTCAAGCCTGTCCCCCGACGAGGTGCACCAGCTCGGGCTGGAACAGGTGAAATCGCTGGCCGCACGGATGGATGTGCTGCTGCGCGCCGAGGGGCTTACGCGCGGCACTGTTGGAGAGCGAATGACCGCGCTCGGCAAGGATCCGCGCTACCTTTTCCCCAACACCGACGCCGGGCGCGCGCAGATTCTGGATTATATCAACGGCCGCATCACCGACATCCGCGCCCGTATGCCGCGCGCCTTTGCGACACTTGTTCCCGGCAATCTGGTCGTCAAGCGGGTGCCGCCCGAAATCGAGGCCGGAGCACCCGGCGGTTCGGCAACCGCAGGCACCATGGATGGCTCCGTGCCGGGCATCTTTTTCATCAACCTGCGCGACACTGCGATATCGCCGCGTTTCGGTTTGCCGACGCTCACCTATCACGAGGGGATTCCGGGGCACGTGTGGCAGGGCGAGTATAGCTACAAGCTGCCGCTCATCCGCTCGTTGCTGGCGTTCAATGCCTATTCGGAAGGTTGGGCGCTATACGCCGAGCAACTTGCCGACGAACTCGATGTCTATGAAGGCGATCCGCTCGGGCGGCTGGGTTATCTCCAGTCCATTTCATTCCGTGCCTGCCGCCTTGTCGTTGACACCGGATTGCACGCCAAGCGCTGGACCCGTGAACAGGCGATAGACTGGTTCGCCACCACAAATGGTTCGCCGATCGGGGAAGTCAGCAGCGAAGTTGATCGTTATTGCGCCTGGCCCGGCCAGGCCTGCGGCTACAAGGCCGGGCAGAACGAGATCAACCGCCTGCGCGAGAAGGCGATGGCCGCGCTTGGAACCCGCTATGATCTGCGGCTGTTCAACGATGCTGTGGTGAAGGCGGGCGGCGTGCCCATGACAGTGCTGGAACAGCTGATCGACGCGCATATCGCGACGTCTCGCATTTAGGATCCGACCCGTCAGCGAGGCGTCAGCGAGCCGATGATAGCGGTGGTCGTGGTTCTATTTCTGGGGTGAGGCGAGGGCGATGGCTGAATCGATTGTTACCGCGCGCTATGGCAAGGCGACGATTGCACTGCATTGGGTGATGCTGTTGCTGCTGGCGGCGGTGTTCGCGACGATCGAGATGCGCGTGCTGTTCGAGCGGGGCAGCGAGACGCGCGAATTCGTGAAGTCGCTGCATTTCATGCTGGGGCTTTCGGTGCTTGTGTTCGTCGCCGTCCGCATCGCCGCGCGTGTCGCGGGCGGCACGCCGCCGATATCGCCGCGTCCGCCGGTGTGGCAGACGGCAGCAGCCCATGCCGTGCACGCCGCGCTCTATCTTTTCATGATCGGTATGCCGATCGCGGGCTGGCTGATCCTGAGCGCGGAGGGCGAGCCGATCCCCTTCTTCGGGCTCGAACTGCCGCCGCTCGTGTCTCCCAGCGAAGCGCTTGCCGAACAGGTCGAGGAAATCCACGAGACGGCCGGAGAGGTGGGCTATTACCTGATCGGCCTGCACGCAGCGGCTGCACTGTTTCACCACTATGTGATGCGCGACAACACGCTCCTCAGGATGTTGCCCGGCCGGGGATGACCGATCGGGTGCAGCCGGTTCAGACCACGGTTCCGAACAGGCGGCCGATCCCGGCGGTGACGACAAGCGCGAGAATGCCCCAGAAGGTGACGCGCGCCATCGCCTTCCAGACGTTCGCGCCGCCCGCCCGCGCGCCGACGGCGCCGAGCGCGGCGAGGCAGACGAGCGACGTGGCCGAGACGGCGGGAATGATGAGTGCCTGCGGTGCGGCGACCACGGCGAGCAGCGGCAGTGCCGCGCCGACCGAGAAGGTGACGGCGGAGGTGAGCGCGGCCTGCACGGGGCGTGCCGCAGTTACCTCCGAAATGCCAAGCTCGTCGCGCGCGTGCGCGCCGAGCGCATCCTTCGCCATCAGCTGATCGGCGACCTGATGCGCGAGCCCGGTTTCGAGGCCGCGATCCATGTAGATGCGGGCAAGCTCCTCGCGCTCGAAGCGCGGCTGGGTGGCGAGCTCTCCCCGTTCCCGCGCGAGATCGGCGGCTTCCGTGTCCGCCTGCGAGCTGACTGAGACATATTCGCCCGCCGCCATTGACATCGCGCCCGCGACGAGCGCCGCCACGCCGGCGATCAGCACATCGGACGGACCTGCCGCCGCGGCGGCAACGCCGACGATGAGGCTCGCGGTCGAGACGATGCCGTCGTTCGCGCCGAGCACGGCGGCACGCAGCCAGCCGATGCGTGCGACGAGGTGATTTTCCCTGTGCCGACGTGCCATCAGCATCCTCCCAATGTCCCAGCGTTGCTGTTAGCATCCTGCGCGCCGGGAAGGCGAGAGAGGGGTGCGAAATGGACATGGGTGCGGAACTGAACGGTGCCTGCCACTGCGGGCGCGTGCGATTCCACGTGACGTTGACGGACGGCCTCAGGACGGCGCGGCGCTGCACCTGCTCCTACTGCCGGATGCGGGGCGCCGTGGCGATCTCGGCGGACGCGGGCAGCCTTCGCATCCTTTCCGGCACGGAAGTGCTGGCCACGTACAAGTTCAACACCGGTACGGCCGAGCATCATTTCTGCAGTTTGTGCGGGATCTACACGTTTCACCGACGGCGCTCGAACCCTGGCGAATACGGCGTGAACGCTGCCTGCCTTGAAGGCGTGAGCCCGTTCGATTTCGCCGAGGTGCCGGTGCTCGACGGTGAAAATCATCCCGCGGACACCGGAGGCAGCGCGCGGCTGGCGGGCGTACTCCGGTTCGAACGCGCGAAAGACTGAGACGGCGCGAGAGGGGGGTGGCGGATCGCTGCGGGCGTTCCTATCTGCTGGTTTCAAGCAGGAGATCAGCATGAGCGAACCGTCCGACTACGTGCCGCCGAAGGTTTGGACCTGGGATCAGGGAGGCGGCGGACAGTTCGCTTCGATCAACCGGCCCATCGCGGGGCCGACGCACGACAAGGCGCTGCCGGTGGGGAAGCATCCGCTGCAGCTCTATTCGCTCGGCACGCCCAACGGGCAGAAGGTGACGATCCTGCTCGAAGAGCTGCTTGTGGCCGGATATTCGGACGCCGAGTACGACGCGTGGCTGATCAACATCATGGCGGGTGATCAGTTCGGTTCGGGGTTCGTGGACGTGAACCCGAATTCGAAGATCCCGGCGCTTGTCGACCGCAGCGGTGCGGAGCCGGTGCGCGTGTTCGAAAGTGGCGCCATCCTCGTGTACCTCGCCGAAAAGTTCGGCGCGTTCCTGCCGAAAGACGGCGCGGCGCGCGCGGAGGCGCTCTCGTGGTTGTTCTGGCAGATGGGGAGCGCGCCTTTCCTCGGCGGCGGCTTCGGGCATTTCTATGCCTATGCACCGGAGAAAATCGAATATGCGATCAACCGCTATGCAATGGAGGTGAAGCGCCAGCTCGACGTATTGAACCGGCGGCTTGCAGAATTCGAATATGTCGCGGGCGCGGACTACACGGTTGCCGATATGGCGATCTGGCCGTGGTATGGAGGTCTCGTGCGCGGCGAGCTTTACGGCGACGCGGCGACCTTCCTTTCCGTGCACGAATACGAACATGTACAGCGCTGGGCGGGGCAACTCGGCGATCGGCCGGGCGTGCGGCGCGGACGCATGGTGAACCGCCGCACCGGGCCGCTCGAGGACCAGCTCCACGAGCGCCACGATGCGAGCGACTTCGACACGAAGACCGCCGACAAGCTGGCGGCGGAATAGCCGCTAGCGGCCGAGCTGACCGCGCAGCGCGCCCTTCGGGTGAGAGGCGTTGTGGACGTTGACGTAGTAGTCCGCAGGCTTCGCGAGAAGTGCCGCGACGACATCCGCGTCAGCCTTGGCGCAGCCCTTCGATGCACCCTTGGCGGGAGGATCGAGCGTGACGACGGGCGGGCCGGCGACGCCTGCCGCGCCCTTGTGGATGTGCGCCATCGTCGCCGTGTCGATACCGCTCACGTCGAGCGTGTAGCAGACCTCGGGCTTGGCGCTGTCGAGCGTTACGCTCGCGGTGCCCTTGCCATCGGCATCGCCGGGGCCGGGAACCTCTGCGGCGCCGGTCAGGTGGATCTGCATCGTGACGGGCGCGGCGGCAGCGGGGGTGATGACCATTGCGGCGCCCAGAAGTGCAAGTGCCGTTCGCATCGCGTTTCTCCTCAAGTTGTGAAAGGCCGAAATACCGGCGGCGAATCCCTGTTCGCCGAAACGCTTCCGGGCGCTGCTGGTTCCCCTCCGAAGCCTCAGTGCATCGATGCCTTGATGTGCGCGACGAGCTGGTCGACCACCGTACCCCAGCCTTCGTGGAAACCCATCTCCTCGTGCTGCTTCCGCGTCTCTTCGTTGCCGTGGATGGCGATCGCGGTGTAGCGCGTGCCGGTCGCGGTCGGCGCCAGCAGCAGCGCGGCGGTGAAGAACGGCTTCGGCGCGGGGCGAAAGCCGGGGAGCAGCGTGTCGGTGAAGACGAGGCGCTGGTTCGGCACGACTTCGAGATAACAGCCGCTGTTCGGGAACTCCTGCTCCTCGGGTGAGCGCATCACGGTGTTGAATTTGCCGCCGGGGCGCAGGTCGATCTCGCACGAACTCACCGACCACGGCTTCGGGCAGAACCATTCCTTGATGCTGTCGGGCGTCGTCCACGCCTCCCACACGAGTTCGACGGGAACGTCGATCTCGCGTTCGAGCACAAGGTCGAGCGTGGGGTCGGGGGTGAACGTAAACAGGTTGGACGTCATTCCGATCTCTCCTTCTTCATTTTCAGCAGATAGGCGTCGAGCCGGTCCAGCCTGCGCTCCCACATTGTGCGCTGTCTGCCCAGCCAGTCTTCGGCGACCTGAAGCCGTTCGGGGGCGAGTTCATAGGTTCTGACCCGCCCTTCCTTTTTGGAGCGTACCAGCCCCGCGCCTTCGAGCACCCTGAGGTGCGCGACGAACGAAGGCAGCGCCATCCTGTGGTCCGCCGCGAGATCGCTGACCGAGGCGGGCTTCGCACTCAGCCGTTCGAGCACGCTGCGGCGCGTCGGGTCCGACAAGGCGCGAAAGATGCCGTCGATCACCGCGTGTGGCGGCGGCGCTGACGGGGCGCTGTGCAGTCCGGGACTCATGCGCGGCTCCTTTCGTTTGGCGTGCATAGGCAAGGAAAATACTTAGGTCAATTCCTAAGTATGGACCGCACGCTTGCGCGGCTTAAAAAATCTGTCATCAGACCGTCACAAAACTGTCGCAAAGCGCGCTGTCGCAGACGGGGGACGTTTTCATTCGCCAGATTGCCGCCTTGCCCTATCGATCGGAGGGAACCGCGATCGATGCGCCCGTGCGCATCCTCCTCGTCACCTCCAGGAGCAGCCGGCGCTGGGTGATCCCCAAGGGCAATGTCACCAAGGGCATGGCGCCGCACGCCGCCGCCGCCGACGAAGCGGAGGAGGAGGCGGGCGTGCGCGGCGCGGTGTGTCCGACGCCGCTCGGTTCCTATCGTTATCGCAAGCGGCGCAGCAACGGCGCCTCGCTGATGGTCGATGTCGACGTCTTCCCGCTCGCCGTGACGCGCGAGCTGGAGCGCTGGAAAGAGCAGGACGAACGTGAGCGCCGCTGGTTCACGCTCGCCGAAGCCGCGGACGCGGTGGATGAGGATGACCTGCGCGATCTCATCCGCTCCTTCGGCGCGTCCGAATTCAATGCCGCCGCCCGCCGCACCGGGATGCTGACCGCCGTGGCCCACAAATCGAGGATTCCCCACATGTTCGCCTGGTTCCAGCGCCTGCTTCCCAAGACGGGCAATTTCTTCGAGCTGTTCGAGGCGCACGCGATGACCGTGGTGGCGGCGGCGGATGCGCTGGCGCGTCTCCTCGAAAACGGCTCCTCCGCCGAGGATCACATCCGCGAGGTGATGGAACGCGAGCAGGATGCCGACGACATCATCCGCGAGGTGCTGCACACGGTGCGCCGCACCTTCCTGACGCCGTTCGATCGCGGCGCGATCACCAGCCTCATCGGCGCGATGGACGACGCGATCGACGAGATGCAGGCGACGGTCGCGGCGATCTCGCTCTACGAGGTCGGCGAGTTCGAGCAGGAAATGCGCGACATGACCGCGATCATCGTGGATGGCGCCCGCCTCGCCGCCGAGGCAATGCCGCTGCTGCGCGACGTGGGGCGGAACGGCCAGCGCCTCCACGAGCTCACCGAGCGGCTGGTGCGCATGGAAGGCCACGCCGACGAGATTCACGCGATCGGCGTGAAGAAGGCGTTCAAGCAATACGGCGCGAGCGATACGCTGCGCTTCATCGTCTCGCGCGAAATCTACAAGCATCTCGAGCGCATCGTCGACGCGCTCGAGGATGTCGCGAACGAGATCGATGGCATCGTCATCGATCACGCCTGACGACACGATACAATGCACGAACTCGCGTTACCGCTGCTCATCGGCCTCATCGTCATCGCGCTTGCGTTCGATTTCCTGAACGGGCTTCACGACGCGGCGAATTCGATCGCGACCGTCGTCGCGACGCGCCTTCTCGGGCCGGTGCAGGCGGTCGCCTTCGCGGCGGCGTTCAACTTCGCCGCCTATTTCCTCAGCCTCGCCTTCCCCGAATTGCACAAGGTCGCCGAAACGATCGGCAAGGGCATCATCGACAAGGATCTGGTGACGCCCGCCGTGGTGTTCGGCGCGCTCATCGGCGCGATGTTCTGGAACGTTGTCACGTGGTTGAAGGGCATCCCGTCCTCGTCGAGCCACGCGCTCGTCGGCGGCATCGTCGGCGCGGGTGTTGCGCACGCAGGCATGTCCGGCATCGAATGGAGCGGGCTCAACAAGACGCTGATCGCGATCGTGCTCTCGCCGCTGCTCGGCATGTTCCTCTCGATGCTCATCATGCTGCTGACGAGCTGGCTGATGAAGGACGCGACCGCGCGCGGGGCGGAGCGCGGATTCCGCTACCTGCACCTCGCCTCGTCCGCCGCCTATTCGATCAGCCACGGCCTCAACGACGCGCAGAAGACGATGGGGATCATCACCGTGCTCCTCTATTCGACCGGCCATCTTCAGGGCGAATTCCATGTGCCGCACTGGGTGGCGATCAGCTGCTACATCGCGATCGCGCTCGGCACGCTCTCGGGCGGTTGGAAGATCATCGAGACGATGGGATCGCGCATCACCAAGCTTTCGCAGCACCAGGGCTTCAGCGCGTCGGCGGGTGGCTCGGTGATGGTGTTCACCGCCTCGCTGCTCGGCATCCCGGTCTCGACGACGCACACGATCACCGGCTGCGTCGTCGGCGCCGGCACCGCCCGCCGCGCCTCTGCCGTACGCTGGGGCGTTGCGCAGAACGTGGTGATGGCGTGGGTGATCACCATTCCCGCATCGGCGGCGGTGGGGGCGATCTTCTACATGATTACGCGGCTGTTTTAAGGGCGGAGCCCGCTGGATGAAGCGCTGCAGTCAGGGGCTCGCGGCGCCTTATTTACTCTTGGTCCACTCCGCTCGCAGATATGGCGCCACATTCTCGCAAAGCATCGTCCATTCGGCGTCTGTCACCGGAAGTGCCTTCCGCTCGGCGGCGAAATATTCGGCCGGGGGCGTGAGCGCGGGCCAGTCGCTGGCGAGGACGAAGCGGTCGAGGCCGATCTTGCGCATCTGGGTGACGTAAGCGGCACGCCATTCGTCGGCGGTGTGGGTTTCAATGCCTTCCGTCGGAACGCTCGCGAGCTTCGAAAGATCGAGCTGCGCGACGGCGGAGATGTCGAGCACGAGGTTGGCGGTGCCGGGAGCCTTGCGCTCTATGGCGTCGCCATAGAGGCGAAGGGCTTCCAGCGTCGCGGCATCGATGCCGCCGAAGCCGCCCCCGTGCGCGATCTGCACGGGAAGGTCACCCGCCTCTGACAGCACCGTATCGATGAAGGTGGCGATGTTCGCATTCGAGAACGGCGCTGCGCCGCGCAGGTGGACGACGAGCGGCATCCGCGCCTTGCTCGCGGCGGCGAAGAAGGCGGCAAGCGTTTTGACCTGATCGGGATTGCCGAGATCGAGACCGCTGTTGCCGAGGTGGAGCTTCACGCCCGACGCGCCGGGCTGGCGCGACCAGTATTCGAGTTCGTCGAGCGCATTGCCCAGAAACGGATTGATGCCGACAAACGCGACGAGGCGGCCGTTCGAGGCCAGCGCCTGGTCGACATTGAAGCGATTCTCGGCACGCATCCGCCGGGCCATCTCCTCGGGCGCGAGCGGGACGGCGGAGAAGCCGAACATGTAGCCGGCGGACAGCAGCACACCCTGGCGAATACCCGCGCGATCGAGTTCATGCACGGCATCGCCGCCCGTGCGCACCTTGAAGATGTCCCCGGAGATGCCTTCAAAGACACCCGGCATCGCCTTCTGCATGTCCTGCAGCCAATCGGTGATGAGCGCGCTCTGGATATGCATGTGGTGATCGGCGCGCGGAGCGGGTTCCGCGAGCGCACCGGTGCTGCTGAACAGGATTGCCGCTGTCAGCATCGCGCGGCGCGCGGTGCGCGCCTGTCTTGCCCAGATCATCGTCTCCACCCCCAATAAAATGAACTAATATTCATTTTTCGAATATCCTGAGAGATTCGTCAAGTTAAAATGAATTTCTGTTCATTTTGATATGTGTGCCGTAAAGACCTCCACGAAGAACGGGAAATCCAATGCCGAAGCGCGATTCCACCCATATGACGGCACAGCGGGAGCGCATCCTGCAGGCGGCGCTCGGCTGCATCGGCGTGCACGGCGTTGAGGGCACGTCAATCGCGCATATCCGAAAGGCCGCGGGCCTTAGTGCGGGAACGATCTATCGCTATTTCGCGAGCAAGGAGGATCTCGTCGTCGCCGCGCTGGAGCATTTTTCAACGTATGAGACAGCGGTTCCCATCCCCGGGAACTGGGCCGAATATCGTGCGGGGCTGATGAAGGAAAAGCGCCCGACCGGGCTCAGCTCCGCCGAGCTGGACAGTGCCATGCTGCACCTCATGGCGGCGGCGCTTTCGGCAGATTATCTGCGCGCGGCGATCCGACCCGTCATCGAACGCAATCTCGCCGAACAGCGGCAGGTGGTGGAGGCGCTGGTGAAGGCCGGCGGCGCCGAAATCGCCGGGACACCGGAAGAGACGGTGCGCGCGGTCGCGGCGGTGGGCATCGGCATGTCGTGGCTCGCGGCGCTCTCCGGCCAATCGGCCGAAGCTGCGGCGGAAGAGGCGGCCGGGATCATCGACCGCCTCGTTAGGCTCTAAACCGCGATAGCCAAACTCGGCTATGCTTGGCTCGGCATGTCCGCGTCGTCGAGTTCTGTCGCGCGCAGGTGCGCCGGGCGGGCTTCGAGGCGCTTCCAATAGGCCTCGAACGCGGGGCGCTTTTCCATGCTGCCGAACTGCAGGCCCCAGAAGATGTGCGAGCCGACGTAGACGTCCGCAGCGGTGAAGCTGTCGCCTGCGATATAGGGCGCGGCGCTGACGGCCTTCTCGAGCGTGTCCATCACATGCGCGAAGCAGCCGTAGCCGACCATCATCTGCTTGTCGGCGGGCACCTCGACACCGAGCGTGCGGTCCGCGATCGCCGCTTCGAGCGGGCCCGCCGCAAAGAACAGCCAGCGGTAGTAGCTGCCGCGATTCTGTGGCGCGGGGGCGAGGTTCGCCTGTGGGAAGGCGTCGGCAAGGTAGGCGCAGATCGCGGCGCCTTCGGTGACGACCGTGTCGCCGTGGCGGATCGCGGGTACCTTGCCCATCGGGTTGATGGCGAGATAGGCCGGGGCCTTCATCGTGGACCCGTACTCAAGGATTTCGGTGCGGTAATCCGCGCCTGCCTCCTCCAGCATCCAGCGCGCGATGCGGCCGCGCGACATCGGGTTCGTGTAGAGCACGAGATCGGTCATCATCCATCCCCTTCGAATCGGAAAGAGGGGAACATATCAGGAACAGTTGAGCGTGTCGATCAGCGCGTCATGGCGTTGGTGATGCTGCTGAACACGTCGACCAGCGAGAGGCCGAGCATCTGGAACGCGATGATCGCCGCGAGCGAGATGAGCGCGGCGATGAGCCCATACTCGATGGCGGTTGCGCCCCTGCGGCTGACGAGAAGACGGCGAAAAATACGCATCGATCCGATCCCCTGCGATGTTGCAGTACAAGGTATCGGGCGCACGGGTTGCCGAAGCGTTACCGGCCTTTCATCGCGCTCGTTGCGGTTTCGAGGATGTCGACGACGAAATAGCCGAGCACGGCCGCGACCACGATAATGATCACGATGGTGACGACGAGGCGGCGGCCACCGCCGCGTGCTGCCGCGCTGCGTGGTGGTTGGGGTGCGGAGGGCATCGGAGCATCATCCTCCATGCCGGTGCCGACCTTCCAGTTCGACTCTGGTGGCTTTGCCATCATTGGATACTATGGCGAAATGACTGCGCCTGACAATGGTTTCG
>JAEULI010000061.1 GCA_016793845.1 Sphingosinicella sp. | reverse complement strand
TTATCATTAAACCCAATAGAAATATAATCATATCGTATAGAATTGTCATCGTATACAGTGGGGTTTACACCCTCAGCCTTTACAATAGGCAAATCTAAAAAATCTTTGCAGTCAAATTCTGGCATTTAATCGAAATCCTAGTATCTTTGACCCAATCTATTCGATTGTTTGACGATTTTTAGCGCGGTGGCCGCTTGACTATCACCCTTTGCGGCAGCTTTTGCAACTTCTCCGAGAGGTTTATCTGCCCAATGACCCATCTGTCTCACGACGTTGCCTGAGGCGCCACGAGAAAGCGCTACATCAGCTGCCCGCTCACCTGCTCTATTAGCAAGATTACCCAAATTTCGAGGTGCATTTGTACCAGACTTTTGACCTCCGTCACCGCCCGACCTCGAATTAAGGAGAACAATCCCTTTATCGATCAGTTCACCAACTACGGCACCAGCCGCAGTTCCCAAAGCAGTCCCGACGACTACGCCTTTGGCAGTTCCCACGCCGCCTCCAGCAACAGCACATCCTGCTGCTGCAGGGCCTGTGGGGCTACAAGCTACTGCTCCTCCAGCAGCACCACCGCTCCCCCCAATTATTGCGCCCAAAACAGCACCAGCAGCACCCCCCGCAGTCGCAAGGGTGTCTCTGTATGTGGTCTCTGCTGCTCTGGCTTCCGCTCTTCTTTCCATATCAAATGAGAGGCCTGAAACGCCACTGCAGCTGTTAACTTCCTCAATGCGAGAACCGCAACCTCCCTGCTGAGCCTCTCCTGAAGGATCGGCAATATTCACGGGATCATTGCTCACATAGGCATAGAGGTTGATCTGATCCTCGTACCCGACGGGATCGACCTGCAGGAACCGGCCGAGCCTCGGCGCATACATGCGTGCCTTGTAGTGATAGAGGCCCAGTTCGGGGATGATGATCTGCCCGGTGTAGGCGAACCGGCCGAGGTTGGCGCTCGCCGGGATGCCGTACTCGTCGTACGTGTTGACCCCGATACTGGCGCCCGCGCTGTCGCTCACAGAGACGATGCTGCCCTGGTGATCGGCACGCAGCTGCCGCCGCGTCGTGAGCCCCGAGCCTTCGTACCAGATCAGCGGCTCGTCGACGCCCGGCCCGTGGACGTAGCGCTTCAGCAGCGCGCCTGACCCGTCGTATTCGGCAACCAGCGCATCGCCGTCGTAGAGGAACTGCGTCGTCGTGCTTCCGACCGTGCGGTGCAGGCGGCCCATCGGGTCGTAGGAGAGCGTTGCGCTCGTTCCGCCTGTCGCGGACGTCAGCCGGTTCTCGGCGTCATAGGCATAGGTGGTGCTGCCATCGGACGTGAGGTTGCCATTGTCGTCATAGGTGTGCGTCGTCGAGGCAACCGCCGTGTACTGGTTGAGCCCGTTCACCGTGTAGCTGCGGTTCATGTTCGTGTGGTCGTCCCACACGTAGGCATCGTTGCTGATCGTGCGCGTCAGCACCTGGCTCGCGGCGTTGTAGGCCGTCAGCCCGTAGGTCACGTCTTGCGCCGTTCCGCTGAGGTCGTGCGCGATCGAGGCCGTGCGGCTCACCGCATCGTAGGTGTAGGCCGTTGCAACACCCACGCCGAGCCCGGTGCGCTCGCCCTTCGCATTGTAACTGATGGTGGAGATACTCGTCGAACCGCTCTGGTTGATCCCGGTCATGCGGTTGAGACCGTCATAGTCGAACGTCACATAATTGCTGTCCGGGAACGTCAGCCGCGTCCGGTTGCCGTTGGCGTCGTAGAGGTAGCTTAGCGTGCGGCTGGTGCCGCCCGTATCGTTGGCGCTGCTCGTCAGCCGCCCGGCATTGTCGTAGGCGTTGGTGATGCCCTGGCCCGACGTCGAGACGAACCGGGCATAGAGCTGCAGGCTGCGCAGGTCGTAGCCGTAGTAGACATCCGCCGCCGTGCCGCCGGGGATGTCCTTCAACGTCATCCGGTTGAGCGCGTCGTACGTGAACGCGATTGTCTGCGCGTCGCGCTTGCGCAGCGACGTGCGGTTGCTGCCCGCGTCATAGCCGTACTGCTCGTAGTCGGTCGTCGAGACCGTGCCGGGCGTCGTCTTGCTCGGGAAGTACCAGTGGCTCTCCCGGTCGAACCCGTCCCAGACGAGGCTCGCCTTGTTGCCGTTGGCGTCCGTGACGCTCGTCTGCTTGCCGTTGTTGCTGTAGGTGTAGGTGACATAGTCCTGCTGCAGCGCCGTGCCGTAGGCGCGCTGTGTTTTCAGGAGCTGGCTCGCGGCATCGTAGGTGTTCTTCGCGATGCGGTCGGGACCGTTGCTCCCGGTCGTGCCGAGCGAGCAGGCACTTGACGGCAAGCTGCCGAACACTGCCGGGTTCATGCGCACCGCCGTGCAGTCGAGCCGGTTGTCGTTGTCGTAGCTGTACTGGGTCACCGTGTAGCCGGTGCCGCCCGACGAGACGGTCTCCTTCGTCTTCCGCCACACTGCGTCATAGGTGATGTCGGTGGTCGTGAAGATCGTGAACCCGGTCCACGCCGAAGGCGCGACGCTCTGCGACTGCCACGCCGAGAGCTCGCCCTTTTCGATTTTGATGAGGCGGCCGTTGGTGTCGTAGGTGTTGCGCACGGCGCCGTACTTGATCGCACCCGCGCCGTCCGGGTCGGGGCTGATCGTGCCGACAAGGCGCCGCATTGCGTCATAGCGCAGCCCCGTCGTGTAGGCCGACGGCGAGGTCTGTGCGAACGCCGGGATGGCGGCACAGGCCAGAGCCACTGCCGCGATGAGCACGCGTCCGCTGCGCATGAGCTTGCCTCCGCCAGGTGTCATGGTGCCGTTCATGGGCAGCTCGTCAGGCCGGCGTTCGGCTCTGTCTGGCTGATGCGGTTGCCGACGCTGTCGTAACCGAAGCAGGTCCGCAGGTTGAGGCCGCCGCTGTCGACGACTACGCCGCGCAGCGTCAGGTTGTTGGGGCCGCTGTTCGGGCCGTAGTCGTAGGCGGTCACGACCTCGTCGGAGGCGCCGCCCGCGCAGCCCGATCCCGAGGCCGCCGTCGTCTTGCAATATTCTTCCGCGGTGAGCAGCCACACCGGGGTCGGCGCCTGCACATAGGTGCCGCCGCTGTTCTTTATCCACGCATAGCGCTGCGTGTACGTATACCGCTTCTGCGGCCGGATGCCGCCTACGGCAGGCCCCGTCTCGGTCAGCACGCCGCCGTGCGCGGTGTCGTACGTGTAGTCCGTCGTGTTCCCGCGCGCGTCGGTCACCGACGTCGGCTTGTCGCACGTCTTGTAGTTCGTGCAGGTCGCCGGATACGCGGCGGTGCTCACGATATCCGAAAGACCCGAACCAGACTTCGCGACGATGCGAGTCTCCGTGACATTGTCGCGAACCCCGTATGTGTAATGGGTGTAGTTGCCCTCCGGTTCGGTGACTCTTTGCAGGAGAGACTTGATGCTGACGTATTGAAACGATCTTGTCTGGCCCAAGGGGTTCTGAATCGAAAACGGCTTGGGACCGGCAAGCGTGTGCAACGTCATGTTCGACAATGGGGTCGTGACTTCAGTCCAGGCGTTAGACGGTGCGACGTCCCACGGGAGCGTTTGCGTTTGATAGGCGTATGTCCACGCAGCGCCGTTGGCATACGTAAGCGACGTGACCTTATAGCTTGAAGGATGGTAGGAAATTGTAATGTCGGCGCTTGCGCTGGCAGGCGACTTTATGGACGCGAGGCCTGTCGAATATGTGTATGTCGTCGTTAGTCCGGCAGGATCGGTCACACCTGTGATCGCGCCGCTCGCCGGCCATACATATTGTGCGGCGCGCGCGCCCACGGGGCAGGGTGTCGTCGTGGTGACGTAATTGTCGGCGAGATTGACGCTGCAGATTTTGAGCACGTCCCGTGACGTCGCGCTTCGGTAGTCAAAGCCGAGCGCATAGCCGAAGTTGTTCTTGACGAGCCGAAGTCGCGGCCCTGATGAGAGCGTGTCATAGTGAAAGGTAACAGCCTCACCGCTCGGCTTGGTCAGCGTGTTCGCGACGCCGCAATTGACGCTCGGAAATCCGATATTCGGGCATCCCGTCAGGGCGTCAAAGTTGATCGTAAGGCCGTTCGGCCCGGTATAGGTGTATGGCCCGGTCGCGCCTGCCTCGGTCAGCCGCTGCGTTCCTGCGGACGTGCCGAGATAGGTGATCGTTGATGTGCCGTAGAGTTTCTCAAACAGCTCCATGGTATTGCCGACCATGACATAGAAGCGATAGCTGTTTTGTCCCGGCCCGTTCGGAGGCTCCACGAAGCGTTCTCGATAGACTGCAACGTCCTGACTGTGCCCGGTGGTGCTTCCAAAAGCGCCGGGGCGCGAACGGACCCCATAGTAGCGCGTCAGCACCAATTCTCCGGGTGAGCCCTTCACCCCGATCGAAATATCGTCCCGGGAATGCAGGTAAACGCCGCGGAGCAAGTCGACCTCGCCTTCACCAACATAATATTGTGATTGTGGGTTCTGCTCCTGCTGGGCTTCAGCTTTCGGAACAATAGAAAAATACGCCCCAAACACAAATGAAGACAGCAAGGCAGCAGCACTGCCTCTCAAAGAAAAAGGCATGTCTTTCGGCGCCTTTCTTTAGCGCAAGGTTCCCCGGCCCGAATGTCTTGCATGACCGCGAATAGCGGTCTGTACGCGACCTTCATCAAGCATGGCCATCGCACCGGTTACAACAACCTGTGTACGATTTCCTGCGGCGTCATAGTTGTAATCGGAAGAAACACCCGAGGCAGGACCGCCGCTATGGCTCACCGTATCGAGACGACCAAGCGCGTCGTAGGTAAATGTCGCCGTTTCCGAGGCATTTGCGGGATAACCTAAACTGACAAACGCAGTTACAGAATACAGCAACTTCCGAATCATTGCCGTCTCCCCCATTAATAAGAAGAGACGAACATGATTTTACTCAAAGTTCAATACACAAACAGAATTTACTGCAAATTTACCAAATGACCCGGAACGGATAGGCGCTCATCGAACAGAGGTTCCAGTCCGGAACGCCGCCATTTTGCCCTATGCGAGCCCCCTAGGCGGACTGAAAGAAATCAACTTCACACCGACCGCAGCAGCTATATCGGAACGGTCAGCGCGTTATGACATTGGCGGCCTCGGGAAGGCCGGGGCCCATAACCACGGTCCCATGGATACCGGCCTACGCCGGTATGACGGGTGTGTAGAGGAGCCGCAGCGCCAACCGCGGGTTTGCAAGCGGTACAATCGCCTCTCAGAGGAGTGGCTCCCTGCGCGTCAATCCTCGATCGCGGCGTAGACCATCGTCTTGAGTTCGCGGCGGACGGGGTAGGACGATGAGGGGATGAGCTGTGTCATGAAGATGCAGATGAGCTCTTCGACCGGATCGATCCAGAAGGCGGTGGAGGCGGCGCCGCCCCAGAAATAGTCGCCGGCCGAGCCCGGGATCATCGTCTTTGCGGGGTCCATCGTCGTCGCGAAGCCGAGGCCGAAGCCGATGCCGTTGTAGTTCGCCTCCGAGAACAGCGAGACCGACAGCGCGGGCAGATCGACGCCGCCCGGCAGGTGGTTCGCGGTCATCAGGTCGAGCGTCTTGCGGCTGATGTAGCGGCGGCCGTCCGCCTCGCCGCCGCTCAGCAGCATCTGCGCGAACTTCAGGTAATCGTGTGCGGTGCCGACAAGACCGCCGCCGCCCGAGACGAACGCAGGCGGTTTCAGGAAGCCGGAAAGCGCGGGGTCATCCTGAAGGATGGTGCGGCCGTTCGGGGTGAGCGCGTAGCAGGCAGCAAGGCGCTTCTCCTCGCCCGCACGGACCTGAAAGTCTGTGTCGATCATGCCGAGCGGCGTCAGCAGGCGTTCGCGCAGAAAATCCTCGAAGGCCTGCCCGGAGATGCGCTCGATCAGATAGCCGAGCACGTCAGTAGCGACCGAATAGTTCCATTTTTCGCCGGGCGAGAACTCGAGCGGCAGCTCAGCAAGCCCCGCGATCATCTCGGCGAGCGTGATCGTGCCCTTCTCGATCTCCCCGATACCGCGCGCGCGGTAGGCGGCGTCCACGTTGGTGCGGTTCTGGAAACCGTAGGTGAGGCCCGAGGTGTGACGCAGCAGATCGACGACGAGCATCGGCCGGGCGGGCACCGCCGTCTGGAACCCGAGCTTGTCGATACCGCCCGCGAAGACCCCGAGGTCTTTCCATTCCGGAATGTAGCGGTGGACGGGATCGTCGAGCGCGACGCGCCCCTCCTCCACCAGCATCATGAACGCGACCGACGTCACCGGCTTCGTCATCGAATAGATGCGGAAGATCGTGTCCTCCGCGACCGGCGTGCCGCGTTCGCGATCGGCAAGGCCGCGCACGCCGACATGGGCGATCTCGCCCCGGCGCGCGACGAGCGTAAGCGTGCCCGGCATCTTGCCCGAAGCGACATACGTCTGCTCCAGGAAATCGTCGATCCGCGCGAGGCGCGCGGCCGACATGCCATGTCCCTGACCGACTTTCAGCACCAACAGGGCCTCCTTCAACGCACCCTCGCCTTGTACGACGGCATCGTACACGGATGCACTCGCCAATGTCATCGGTTTCGCGTATCCGGGCCGGCTGTTTTGAAACCGGTTCAATGATCATGCTGAAGACACACGCCGCCGCGCGCGGAAGCCTCTCCGAACTGCTGGCGCTTGCCTCGCCGGTGATCCTGTCGCGGCTCGGCATCATGATGATGGGGCTGACGGACGCGATCGTCGTGGGGCACCATAGCTCGGCGGAGCTTGGCTATCACGCACTCGGCTGGGCGCCGACGATGATCGCGCTGACGACGGGCGTGGGGCTGCTGACGGGCGTGCAGGTGCTGACGGCGCAGCGCATCGGCGAGGGCCGCCCCGAGGATGCGGGCGCGGTGCTGCGGCGCGGGCTGCTCTTCGCCGCCGCAGTGGGCGTGGTTTTCGGCGCGTTGCTGTGGGTAGGCGCCGGGCCGGCGATGCACGCCATCGGGCTCGAACCCGCGCTTGCCGAGGGTTCGGCGGCGGTCGCCCGCACATTCGCGCTCTCGACGCCTGCCTACCTGCTCGCGATCGCCCTCACCTTCTGGCTGGAGGCGCTCGGGCGCCCAGGCCCCGCCGCGGCGCTAATGTGGGGTGCGAACATCGTCAATCTTGCGGCGAACCTCTGGCTGGTGCCGGGCACCTCGCCGTTTCCGGTCGAAGGCGCCGTAGCCTCGGCGACCGCGACGTTCATCGCGCGCACCGCGCTCGTCCTGGGACTTGCCGCCTATCTCGTGTTGTGGTCCGACGCGCGCCGGAAATATGGCCTTTTCGCCGCTGCGCCCGGTGCGCCGGGGTGGAAACCGCTGATCTGGATCGGCGGCGCGTCGGCCGCCTCGCTGTTCGTCGAAACCAGCGCCTTTGCGGGCATGAACGCCATCGCGGGCCTGCTCGGCGGGCTGGAGGCGGCGGCATGGGCGGTGGTTTTCAACGTCGCCGCGATCGTCTTCATGGTGCCGCTCGGCTTCGCCTCGGCGACTGCTGTGCTCGTGGGGCGCGGCTTCGGTGAACGCTCGCCCGCCGCCGTTCGCCGATCGGGAATGCAGGGCTTCGCGGCGACCGGATCGGCGCTCGTCGTGATCGCAGCGATCGTGGCGCTGCTGCCGGAGGCGATCGTGAACGCCTACACGACCGATCCCGCGCTCGTCGTGCTCGCGGTTCCGGCGATGGCGCTTTCGTCGCTGTTCTTCGTTGCGGACGGGTTGCAGGTCGTCGCCGCGAACGCGCTGCGCGCGCGCGACGATGTGTGGCTGCCGACGCTCACCCACACGATCAGCTACGCAGGTGTGATGCTGCCGCTCAGTTACGTGCTGGGATTGTCGCTCGGCATGGGCCTGATCGGCCTCGTCTGGTCGGTGGTGATCGCCAGCGTCATCTCGTCGGGCTTCCTGCTCGCGCGTTTCTGGTGGCTCTCGCGCCGCTCATTCGGCCCGGAGGCGAAGGCTCTCCAGAGCCTCGCGTAGCAGCGGCGGCAACGGCGCGTTGCCGTGTTCGTCGCGGTGGACGAGCACGGAATCGCAAAGCCCGATGCAGACGCCGCGCTGGATCATGGCGAGGCCGAGCCGGTAGGACGAGCCGCCTATGTGAACGACGCCGACGCCGATCTCGACCGGATCGGGCCAGTGCCCTTCCGCGAGATAATCGATCGCGAGGTGCGCGATGAAGCCCCGGAAGCGCTCAAGCCCCGGCCGCCGGTGCAGATCGAAATGAAAGCGGACGCGTCCCTCCTCGTAGAAGCGCGCGACCGCCACATTGTTGAGGTGCCGGTTGAGGTCCATGTCGCCGAAGCGCGGCACCATTTCGATCCGAAACGGATAGGCGGCCAAATCCCGGCGGCGCGGATCATCCCTCATGCATCAGCCTTCCAACGTCGAATCGGCGTTAGACATGGCAGGTCGAGGCCGCCGGGTCCGCCCTTCAATCGGACAGGGTCCGCCGAAGATCAGGCCTTGAGCAGCCGCTCCACGATGGCGTCCGCCGCGGCTTCCGGCGACAGCTTCGTGGTGTCGATGCGGATTTCGGGGCTTTCCGGGGCCTCGTAGGGGCTATCGATGCCGGTGAAGTTGCGGAGCTGGCCGGCGCGGGCCTTCTTGTAAAGGCCCTTCACGTCGCGCTTCTCGGCTTCGGCGAGCGGGGTATCGACGAACACTTCGATGAAGTCGCCTTCGGGCAGCATGGCGCGGACCATCTGCCGCTCCGCGCGGAACGGCGAGATGAAGGCCGTGAGCACAATGAGGCCCGCGTCCGTCATCAGCTTCGCGACCTCGCCCACGCGGCGGATGTTCTCGACGCGGTCGGCCTCGGTGAAGCCGAGGTCCTTGTTGAGGCCGTGGCGGACGTTGTCGCCGTCGAGCAGGAAGGTGTGCTTGCCGAGGGCGTGCAGCTTCTTTTCGACGAGGTTGGCGATCGTCGACTTGCCTGCCCCCGAGAGGCCGGTGAACCAGAGCAGCTTCGGCTGCTGCGCCTTCTGCGCGGCGTGCGCCTCGCGCGTGATGTCCGCCGCCTGCCAGTGGATGTTCTGCGAGCGGCGCAGCGCGAAATGGATGAGGCCCGCGCCGACGGTGGCGTTCGTCATCCGGTCAATGAGAATAAAGCCGCCGAGCTCGCGGCTTTCGGCATAAGGCGCGAACGGGATCGGCTTGCCGAGCGCGATGTTGACGACGCCGATGGCATTCAAATCGAGCGTCTTCGCGGCGAGGCGCTCCAGCGTGTTGACGTTCACCTCGTACTTGGGCTCGGTAATCGTGGCGGAGACG
Source organism: Sphingosinicella sp. (assembly GCA_016793845.1). Classification (GTDB taxonomy): domain Bacteria; phylum Pseudomonadota; class Alphaproteobacteria; order Sphingomonadales; family Sphingomonadaceae; genus Sphingosinicella; species Sphingosinicella xenopeptidilytica. The sequence continues at coordinate 3,174 of JAEULI010000061.1, read as the reverse complement.
GTGGTGGTGCCGAGCTTCAACCAATACGGGCGGCCGGGCAGCATTTTCGCGTCCGACATCCAGACGACGGTCGCCTCGAACTGGTCGGCGACTTCGAGCGGCGAGTCCGCCGAGACAATCACGTCGCCGCGCGAGCAATCGATCTCGTCGGCAAGCGTGAGCGTGACCGACTGGCCCGCGACAGCTTCATCGAGGTCGCCGCCTGCCGTGACAATGCGTGCGACGCTGGAGGTCTTGCCCGAAGGCACGACGCGGACAGCGTCACCCGGCTTCACGCTTCCGACGGCAATCTGCCCCGCGAAACCGCGGAAATCGAGATCGGGGCGGTTCACCCACTGCACGGGCAAGCGCAATGGCCCCGCCTGCCGCGCGGTGCCGTCCACCTCGACGGTTTCCAGATGCTCGACGAGGCTCGGCCCTTCGTACCACGGCGTGTTCTCGCTGCGGCTGCCGATATTGTCGCCGCCAAGGCCGGAAATCGGGATCGCCTTGAAGCGCGTGATGCCGATCTCGGTCGCGAAGGCGCGGTAATCGAGCACGATGCGATCGAAGACGGCGCGGTCGTAGTCGACGAGGTCCATCTTGTTGACCGCGAGCACAAGGTTCCGGATGCCGAGCAGGTGCGCGAGGTAGGTGTGACGGCGCGTCTGCGTGAGCACGCCCTTGCGCGCATCGATGAGAATGATGGCGAGGTCCGCGGTGGAGGCGCCCGTCACCATGTTCCGCGTGTACTGCTCGTGGCCGGGCGTATCGGCGACGATGAACTTGCGCTTGTCGGTCGCGAAAAAACGGTAGGCGACGTCGATCGTGATGCCCTGCTCGCGCTCGGCGGCGAGGCCGTCCACGAGCAGCGCGAAATCAAGCGCGCCGCCCTGCGTGCCGACCGTCTTCGAATCCGCCGCGAGCTTCGCGAGCTGATCCTCGAAGATCATCTTGCTGTCGTAGAGCAGCCGGCCGATCAGCGTCGACTTGCCGTCGTCCACGCTGCCGCAGGTGATGAAGCGCAGCAGCGACTTGTTTTCGTGCTGCTCAAGATACGCCTCGATGTCGCGCTCGATGAGGTCCGAGGAGCCGTAAACTTCGAGGGCCATCAGAAATACCCCTCCTGCTTCTTCTTTTCCATCGAGGCGGCCTGATCGTGATCGATCGCCCGCCCCTGCCGTTCGGAGGTGGTGGTGAGCAGCATTTCCTGGATGATCTCGGGCAGCGTCGCCGCACGGCTTTCAACCGCGCCCGTCAGCGGATAGCAGCCGAGCGTGCGGAAACGGATCGAGCGCATCTCGGGCGTTTCGCCCTCGGCGAGCGGGAAGCGGTCGTCGTCCACCATCAGCAGCAGGTCACCGCGGCGTACCGTGGGGCGCTCTTCCGAGAAATACAGCGGTACGATCGGGATGTTCTCGCGGTGGATATATTGCCAGATGTCGAGCTCGGTCCAGTTCGAGATCGGGAACACGCGGATGCTTTCGCCCTTGTTCTTGCGGACGTTGTAGAGGTTCCAGAGCTCCGGGCGCTGGTTCTTCGGATCCCAGCGGTGCGTCGACGTGCGGAAGCTCATGATCCGCTCCTTGGCGCGGCTCGCCTCTTCATCGCGGCGCGCGCCGCCGAAGGCCGCGTCGAAGCCATAGTGGTCGAGCGCCTGCTTCAGGCCTTCGGTCTTCCACATGTCGGTGTGCAGCGCCGAGCCGTGATCGAACGGGTTGATGCCCCGCGCCTTCGCCTCGGGGTTGTGCCAGACGAGAAGCTCCATGCCCGCGTCGGCGGCGGACTTCTCGCGCAGGTCGTACATCGCGCGGAACTTCCACGTCGTGTCGACATGCAGCAACGGGAACGGCGGCGGCGCCGGATAGAACGCCTTCTTCGCCAGATGCAGCATCACGGCAGAGTCCTTGCCGATGGAATAGAGCATCACCGGCTTCTCACACTCCGCGACGACCTCGCGGAAGATGTGCAGGCTTTCGGCTTCAAGGCGATCGAGATGGGTCAGGGGCTTCATGGCACCGCTCTATGCGCGAACAGACCTTACCAAACAAAATACAAAGTCTTGTGTACCGCCTAGCTCTGTTTTCCGGCCCTACTTTTAGCCCCGGTCACGCACTGTCACAAAACTGTAATAATTCATTTACGAGACTGTCACAAAATTGTAATGTTCGAGCAAAGAGGGGTTCCTGAGTCGCATGAACCGGGGGACCAGTACCGAGGGAGTGTCGCTATGAAACTTGCGTTTGCCGCCGCCACCGCCGCCGCGCTCCTTGCCGGCTGCACCACGTCGCCCACCCAGCAGGCCGAAATCGGTTACGCGCCGGGCTCGCTCGGCTACGCCGCGATGACCAAGGGCGACTGGCAGAAGGCCGAAACCCAACTGTCGCGGACGAACGCGGACGATCCCGCCCGCCTGCTCAACCTCGCGCAGATTTATCGTGTGACCGAGCGTGATCTCGCCGCGCGCGACCTTTATGCGAAGGTGCTGGAAGAAGACGACATGCAGCTCGTGCTTTCAGACGGCAGCGTCGTCTCAGCCCACGCGGTCGCGAAATCAGCGCTGCAGACGACGGCAACCGCCGCCCGCAACTAACGGCAGCCGATCAGGCCGAAGACCGGAAGCACGACCGAACCGCGCGCTGACTGCCAGGTCAGCGTGCCTTCGGGGATGATGGCGCCGGCAAGCAGGCCTTCGCGCTGCTCGATGCGAACATCGATGGCGATGCTGTGCTCCGCCCCCGCGAAGCGCTGAACGGAAGCGTGGCGGACGATGGGGTCGCCTTCCGACGCGGTGCGCGCGAGCACGATGACCTTACCGCCATCGACGATGCGGATCGTTGCAGGCTCATCCAGAACAAAAGCGATGCGGCGCGCGGGCTCAGTGCGCTGCCAGAGCGCCATGCCGCACTGCCCCTGCTGAAGCTCCTGCTGCGGCAACTCGGCAAGCGGGCGTTCAGCGGAAATGCTGGTCGCCAGCGGACGCGGTGCCGGGCCGCCCGCGCCGCCGCAGGACGCAGCGGCCAGCGCGCCGAGCAGAATCGCGGCGCGCTTCATTGCAGGCGCCCCTCTCCGCGCAGCACGAGATTGCCGCCTTCGCGCACAAAACCCGCGGCGAGCAGGCCGGCATCGGTATCCGGCGCGCCCGCGACCTTGATCTCGTAGGTGTAGCCGGCGTCACCCGCGACATGAACGAAG
>JAEULI010000132.1 GCA_016793845.1 Sphingosinicella sp. | reverse complement strand
GCGGCGGCGCCGCCGCCTTCCACGTCGCGCAGATCGAGCACGCCATCGTGCTCCTCCACGATCTTCTTGACGATAGCGAGGCCAAGTCCTGTGCCCTTCACGCGCGTCGTCACATAAGGCTCGGTCAGCCGGTCGCGCTGGTTTGCGGGAAAGCCGATGCCGTTGTCGGTCACCGTCACCACCAGCGTCTCCGGCTCGGCAAAGCGTGCGGTGAGCGCGATGCGGCCCTGCACATCGCCCTCCTTGCAGCGCGCGGCGACGGACTCGGCTGCGTTCTTGAGGAGGTTGGTGAGCGCCTGCGCGATCTGGCGCCGGTCGCAGATGAACGCCGGCAGCTCCGGCGCGACATCCATTTCATAATCGAAATCGCTGTGCGCAACCTCCTGCAGGAAAATCGCCTGCCGCGCGATGTCGAGGAACGATTCCGGCCTGAACACGGGCTTCGGCATCCGCGCAAACGACGAGAACTCGTCGACCATCTGGCGAAGGTCGCCCACCTGCCGCACGATCGTCTCGGTGAGGCTACGGAACGTGTCCGCGCCTTCGTCGATCTTGTTGCCGTAGCGCCGCTGCAGGCGCTCGGCGGAAAGCTGGATCGGTGTCAGCGGGTTCTTGATCTCGTGCGCGATGCGCCGCGCCACGTCCGCCCACGCCGCCCGCCGCTGGTCGGCAAGCTGCTGCGTGATGTCGTCGAAGGTGATCACATAGCCCTGGCTGCCGCTTGAAACCCCGCCCATGCGCACGAGCAGCGTCTGCACGTCGTTGCCGCGCGCGATGCGCACCTGCCCGGATGCCTGCCCGGAGGCGCGCGTCTCTTCCAGAAGTGCCGAAAACTCGGGCACCGCTTCCTCGATGGTCATGCCGCCAAGCGCTTCCTCGGTCATTTCGAGGAGGTCCGCGGCGGAATGGCTGACGAGGCGGATATGCCCCTCTTCATCGATCGAGATCACGCCCGCCGAGACGCTGGAGAGCACGGCTTCGGTGAACTGTCGCCGCGCATCGAGCTGTTCGTTCGCCGTGACAAGCGCGCTCGTCTGCGCCTGGAGCTGGCGCGTCATGCGGTTGAAGGTGCGCGCGAGCGTGCCGACCTCGTCCGGGCTGTTGCGCACGGGCACACGCGCGGCAAGGTCGCCTGCCCCCACCTTCTCGGCTGCCCGCACGAGCCTGCCGATCGGGGCCACCAGCCGGTTCGCGAGCCACAACGCCGAAAGGATCGCGGCGGCAAGGATGAGCAGCGCAATCACGAACAGCGCAAGGTTGAACTGCCACTGCAGGCTCTTCGAGCGCGCGAGCAGCGCGTCATATTCGTTCATCGCGCCTTCCGCCCGCTGCGCGGACTGGAGCACGGCGGGATCGACCTTGCGGCTGACGTAAACGTAGCGTTCGAGCAGCGGATCGATGCGGACGATCGCCTCCACGCGGTCCGAAGCCGTCGCGAGCACGCTTGCCCGCCCTGATCGCGCCCGCGCGATGTCCGTCGGCAGGATGCGCTGCTCAAGCGGCGCGCCGCTCATGCCGACCGATGCGTAGATGTGATACTCTTCGCCGTTGAGCGTGAAGACGCTCGCCTCGGTCAGGTTGCGGGCCGCGACCTGAAACGCGAGACCATCGGCAAAGCCCGCGGAATCGACGCCGTAGCTGTTCGCATATTCGTAGACGTCGGTGCCCATCGCCTCGATGTCCGCCACGATGCGCTGACGGTTTTCGGCGACATAGGAATGCGCGACCTGCTCGGCGTTCTCAAGGACGGTGCGGGCGTTGTCCGAAAACCAGAACTGCGTGCCGAACTGGAAAAGCAGCGAGGCGAACACCACGACGAGCAGCGTCGGGACCGCCGCGATCGCCGAGAACAGCGCCACCATGCGCACGTGCATCCGCGCGCCCGCAAGCCCGCGCCGCCGGTTCACGCGCAGGATCACGAAGCGGCGCCCGATCAGCACGAGCAGCGCCATCAGCGGCACGAGGTTCGCAACGAGCAGGATCGTGCGCCCCGAAGGCGTGTTCGCGGCGGTGAAGAACGTGTCGGTGAGCGCGAAATAGCTCGCGCAGCCCACCGCGACCGCAATCAGCCCGAGCGCGACCTCCAGCCGAGGATAGAGTTCGACGCGCGACACCCATCGGCTGATGCGGCGGCGCAGCCTGCGCTGCGGCGATACGGGCTTAGGGGGGGCATTCACGGACATGTTCGAGTGCAGCTTAACCACTTTGCCTGTTGCCGCAAATACACAGTTGCTGCAGCCCGGTAACGGCCCGAACCTGAAATCAGCCTGAACGGCCGACGGGCGGTCCCGCCGGGCGAAGTGCCACCGCATCGATGCCGCGATCGTTCAGCTTCTTGCGCAACGTGTTGCGGTTGATGCCGAGCAGTTTCGCCGCGCGGATCTGGTTGCCGCGCGTCGCCGCAAGGCTCAGCAGCAGCAGCGGCTTTTCGAGTTCCGCGAGCACGCGCTCGTAAAGCCCGTCCGGCGGCAGGTCGTCGCCGAACGTGTCGAAATAGCGCGCGAGATGCGCTTCGACCGAGCCTGCGAGGCCGCGATTGTCGCTCTCCGCGCGCCCGGCAGGCACGCGCTCGCTACGGAGCGCCTCTTCCACGCTGGTCGCGGAAATGACGTCAGAGCGTTCGAGCGCCGCGAAGCGCCGCATCAGGTTTTCAAGCTCGCGGACGTTGCCCGGCCAGTCGTGCGCCTGCAGGCGCAGGATGGCTTCAGGTTCGAGCGTTTTGGCGGGAAGCCCTTCCGCCTCGGCGCGACGCAGGAAGTGCGTCGCAAGCTCCGCGATGTCGTCGACGCGGCTCCGGAGCGGCGGCAGGTGCAGCGGCACCACGTTCAGCCGGTAGAACAGGTCTTCGCGGAACAGCCCGGCATCAACGAGGCGGCGCAGATCCTTGTTCGTCGCGGAAACGATGCGGATATCGGCCTTGATTGGCCGCATCCCGCCGACGGTCGTGAACTCGCCGGACTGGAGCACGCGCAGCAGGCGTGTCTGCGCCTCCATCGGCATGTCACCGATCTCGTCGAGGAACAATGTGCCGCCCTGCGCCTGTTCGAAGCGACCGATCGCGCGGGCCTGCGCGCCTGTGAAGGCACCGCGTTCGTGCCCGAACAGTTCGGATTCGATGAGCTCGCGCGGGATCGCCGCCATGTTGACCGCCACGAACGGCCCTGTCCGCCGCGAACCGAGGTCGTGCAGCGCCTTCGCCACCAGTTCCTTACCGGTGCCGGATTCGCCAAGGATGAGCACGGTGAGGTCGGTCGGCACCACGCGCGCGATCGTGCGGTAGACCTCCTGCATCGCGGGCGATCGGCCGATCAGCGGCAGGCCGTCCCCCTCCTCTTTCGCCGCCGTCTTGCGTGCGGGTGCCTGCGATTGTTCGAGTGCAGCGGAAACAACGGCTGACAGCTTGTTGATATCGAAGGGCTTCGGCAGGTATTCGAACGCACCGTTCTCGGTTGCGCGCACGGCTGTCGCCAGCGTGTTCTGCGCGCTCATCACGATCACTGGCAGGCCGGGTCGGCGCGCGAGAATGCGCGGCACGGCATCGAGCCCGTCGGCATCGGGCAACACGACATCGGTGATCACCGCGTCCCCCACCCCCGCCTCGATCAGCTGCCAGAGGCCTGCGACCGTATCCGTGGTGCGCACCTCGTGGCCCGCGCGCACGAGCACCTGCCGCACGACCGTGCGGATCGCAGCGTCGTCGTCGGCGACGATGATGGTGCCGGTGCGGCTCACTGGCTACCCGCTGTCGGCAGCAGCACGCGGAAGATCGTACGCGGCGGATGGTTCTGCCGGTCGTACTCGATGAGCCCGCCATGGTCGCCGACGAGCTTCGCGACGAGCGCGAGGCCGAGGCCGGTGCCGCCGGGCTTCGTCGACACGAAGGGATCGAACAGGTGCTCGGCGACGTCGGCGGGCGCGCCGGGGCCGTCGTCGATCACGCAGACCTCGATCGGCACGGACATGCGCCGCTTCGAGCCCTTCACCGCCACCTTCAGGCCGTGCCGATAGGCGCTGCGCAGGCGTATCTTGCCTTTGTTCCCCGTCGCTTCGCTCGCGTTCTTCACGAGATTCACGAAAATCTGAATGAGCGCGTCGCGGTCGCCGTCCACGTCCGGCAGCGAGGGGTCGTACTCTTCTTCGAATTCCACATCGCGCGCGAAGCCATGCTCGGCGAGGCGGCGCACGTGGCCAAGGATCAGGTGGATGTTTTCGGGCTGCCGCTTCAGCGGCCGCGTGTCGGTGAATTCCTCCATCGAATCGATCAGCGTGCTGATGCGATCGACTTCGGTGCAAATGAGATCGGTGAGTTCAGGATCGCCGTCCTGCGCCAAAAGCTGCGCGGCGCCGCGAATCCCCGAAAGCGGGTTCTTGATCTCGTGCGCCAGCATTGCCGCCACGCCCACGGCGGTCTTCGCCGCGCCGACCTGTTCACGCTGGCGGTTCACCATTGTCGCGGCCGCGCGCCGCTGGAACACCAGCGTCGACCAGCCGGGCGAATCCGGCACGGGCGAAACCAGCAGGTCGGCCGTGATGCGCCGCCCGCCGATGAACGCGATCTCAAGGTCGTAGGCCGCGAACTCGCCGCCGGTCACGACCGCCTCGAACAGCACGGCGCGCACCGCGCTGTCTTCCGGGAAGATCGCGCCCCAGCCGCGATCGACGAGCGCCGGCTCGCTGAGATTGAACATGTCCTCGGCGGCGGTGTTCATCCGCGAAGGCGCGCCATTTGCGTCGATAAGGACGATCGGGATCGGCAGGCTTGCGAGCAGGTCGTCGGCGCTTGGCGGCGGAACCAATGGAACCGCGGGCACAGTGGCCATGTCAGGCGGCCGCCCGGGCGAGCCAGGGCGCGTAGAATTCGCGGAGCATCGCCTTCACCCGTGCGGGATCGCCGACCTGGTTGACGCTGTTCCGAAACTCGGCCGAGCCGTGCATTCCCTTGGTGTACCAACCGATATGCTTGCGCGCGAGGTTGACGCCGGTGTCGGTGCCGTAAAGCTCCAGCATCATCTCGTACTGTTCGAGGATCAGGTGATACTGCTCCTCGATCGTCGGCGCCTTGAAGCGATGGTCGCAGAGATCGGCCATCACCTCGCCGAGCAGCCACGGGCGGCCATAAGCCCCCCGCCCCACCATCACCGCGTCCGCGCCGGACTGTTCGAGCGCGGTGCGCGCGTCTTCCACCGAGCAGATATCGCCGTTCACGACGACCGGCAGGGATACGGCGTCCTTCACGTTGCGCACGAACGCCCAGTCGGCGCTTCCAGAATACATCTGGTTGCGCGTGCGGCCGTGCACCGTGATCATCTTCACGCCAAGGTCTTCGGCGATGCGCGCGAGTTCGGGCGCGTTGAGGCTGCCATGGTCCCAGCCCATGCGCATTTTCAGCGTCACCGGCAGCTCGACCGCCTTCACCGTTGCCTCGATCAGCGACGCGGCAAGCTTCAGGTCGCGCATCAGCGAAGAACCGGCGTGACCGTTCACGATCTTTTTCACCGGGCAGCCCATGTTGATGTCGATGATCGCGGCGCCGCGATCGGCATTCAGCTTCGCCGCTTCCGCCATGATGCCGGGCTCGCAGCCCGCAAGCTGCATCGAGATCGGCTCTTCGGACGGGTCCCACGCCGCTTTCTGCAGCGACTGGCGCGTCTCGCGCACCATCGCCTGGCTCGCGATCATCTCGGTCACGGTGAGCCCCGCGCCGAAACGCTTCACGACCTTGCGGAACGGCAGATCGGTGACGCCGGTCATCGGCGCCAGGATCACCGGCTGGTCGATCCTCACCGGTCCGATCGAGATTGGCTTCAGTTTCGGCACTGTCTTCGGCTGCCCAAAAATAAGGCACGGCGCATAACCCAAGCAGGGCTGTTCGGCAAGCGAAGCCTGCGCTAAAGCCGCCCGCCATGAACGAAGCGCCAAAGGTCGCCGCCATCGTCGTTGCCGCCGGGAGAGGCTCCCGCGCGGGCGAAGGCGCGCCGAAACAGTATCGGGCTCTGGCGGGCCAGCCGGTGATCCGCCGCGCGATCGCAGCGCTCGCGACGCATCCGTGCATCGGACAGGTCGTGGCTGTCATCCATCCGGAAGACGCCGCCGTGTTCGCCGACGCCGCGCAAGGCTTCGATGTCGTGCCGGTTCACGGCGGTACGATGCGGCAGGATTCGGTGCGTCTCGGCCTCGAAGCGCTCGCAGGGTTCGCCCCCGACCTTGTCCTGATCCACGACGCCGCCCGCCCCCTGCTCCCGCATGACGTCATCGACCGGCTGCTGGCCGCGCTCACCGAAAACGACGGCGCCGTCCCCGCCCTCCCCGTCGTCGACAGCCTGCGCACCGGCGAAACCCACGCCGACG
>JAEULI010000073.1 GCA_016793845.1 Sphingosinicella sp. | reverse complement strand
CGATGCTCGCGCCGATGGCATCGGCGAAGGTGCCCGGATTGCTGTCGTTCGCATAGACGGCGCCGAGGATCGCGGCGTACTGCCAGCTTTCGACGTCGTCGACAGTGCCGATCACGATGTTCTTCGGATCGAGCAGCAGATGCCCGCCCGCGCCCGTGAATACCCGGTCGAGCGCGGCCTGCCGAAGATCGCCCGCCGAGGAGATTTCTACCGAACCACCGCGCCCGCCGCGCGCATCGACCGAGCCGAGGAACGTCGTTCGCGTGTCCGACCAGAACACCGCCGTGCCGCCGTCGCCGCGCAAGGACGAGACGTCGATCGCGGCGGCGTTGCCGACGAAAAGCGTGTCCGCGCTCGGCAGGGCTTCGAGACTGCCCCAGCGACCGAGGAACGTCGAATGATAAGCCTGCGCCGCATCGGGCGTCTTGCCGCCCTGAAACGCGCCGCCGATGCGCACGAGGCCGCCTGCAAGCCGACCGCGCGCGCTGAGGTGCGTGGAAAGCAGCGAGACGCTGGCGCCGCTAAGATCGATCCGTCCGCCGCGCCCGTAAACGCCGTCAGCCGCATAGGTGCCCGACGTGGCGAGCCCGCCCTCGGTGACGACGCGGATCGCGCCGCCGTTTACCGCGCCCGAGGCGTCGTTGCGGCTCGTTGCGGTCTCGATGATGCGCCCGGCATCGAGGCGGATCGTGCCGCCGTCGCCGAGACGGCCGGTTGCGGCAATGTTTTCCGCAAGCGATAGCAGACCGTCCGCCTCGACCGTGATCGCGCCGCCGTCTGTGCCGCTGGCGGAGATCAATCCGCCCAGGGAAACGCTGCTGCCGCTGATCGCGATTGCGCCGCCGCCCTGCTTTTCACTGTCGGCGCTGAGGCGGCCGGTCGCGGTGATGCTGCCCGACCCGGAAAGCACGATGCTGCCGCCCTTGCGGCTGATGCCATCCGCGCGCACGACACCCGACACGTTCACCGAAGCGTTGACCACGTCACGTGCGGTAGCGGCACTCAGCAGCACCTTGCCGCCGCTCGCTTCGATGACGCCGCTGTTGTCGACAAGTGCAGTGCCGCCGTCGCCGATGGTGGCCGCGACGATGCCGTCCGGCGCGAACGATACCAGCCCGTCGCCGTAGAAATCGACCGTGAAGGCGGTGCTTGCGCCGAGCGCGACGCGGCCGAGGTTGGCGATGATCGTGCCGCTGTTGCGGACGCTCGGCGCGACCAGCGCGGCGAGCCCCGCGTCGCGTACCGTGATGCGCCCTTCGTTGACGATTGATGCGCCAGGCAGGCTACCACCGGAGAAATTGAGCGATCCCGTCGCCATGAAGGCCTGTCGGTCGATGTCCGCTGTCGTCGCGACGAGTCCGCCGACGTCCACGGTCGCATCCTTGCCGAAGGCGATACCGTTCCGGTTGATGAGGACGACGCGGCCGTTCGCGGTGAGGCTGCCGAGGATCGAGGAGGGATCCGCGCCCGTCACGCGGTTCACGGCGACCGACGTGCTGCCGGGCTGGATGAAGCGTGTGCTTTCGCCTGTGCCGATCGAAAAGCTGTTCCAGTCGAGGATCGCGCGATCGCTCGTCTGCGTCACCGTCACGTGGCCGGTGCCGTCGCCCGCGATCGATGCGTTCCCGGCGTTCACCGTGCCGCCGGAGGGGCCGGCGTGCGCCGCGCCCGCAAGCGCGAGTGCGGCAAGGCTGGTGCCCGCAAGAATGATGCGGCGCTTGTCGAATACGGAACGCGGGGCCATCGGGAACGCCTTTTGTTGTTATTGGTCTTTCAGCGGTTGGCGGCCTTCGCCCACGCCGTGTTCTGAATTGCCGATGCGTCGAGCGCCTCGGCGAAACCGTTGAAGGAAAGCGGCAGCACCATCGGCTTGCCGTCGCTGCCGAGCACGGCGAGCACGCCTGTCTTTGCCGCGCGCAGGCGCGAGATCTCCGGCGTGCCGAGCAGGCGCTCGATGTAGCACCCGCCCGCGTCGCAGCGCGTGAAGCCGTAGCCTTCGAGGTCGATGGTCTCGTCGAGGCGCAGCAGCGGCGGTTGCGAGAGGCGGATGCCGAGCGGCAGGCGGATCTGCACGGCGTAGCGTTCGCCGCTGCCGCGATAGGCGAAGGCGATGCGCATGATCTGCTCGCCCGTGCTCTTCGATGTCGCGGCCTGCGCGATCTCGCACGGCGGCACGTCCGCCGCCTTCGTGCATTGCACGGTCCAGTCACCGTGGATGTCACCCTTCGGCGTTTCGGGTGCGGCGGCGGCAAGTGCGAGAAGCAGGGCGATCATGAGGCTGTCCTTGCTCAGGGTCATAGCGAGAGGGAGATCGACAGGTTGGCGCGCCATTTGCGCTCGGTCGGCCCCGAAAGACCGCGCGCGGCCTCCGCCAGCGCGGTGAGGCGCGGGCCGAGCTGGAACGAGAGCCCGCCGCCCGCGGAGGACGCGGAATGGCGCCGCGCCTCGCCCGTATCGAGATGGCCCTTCTGCCAGCCGATGCCGCCGTCGACGAACGCGTGCGCACCGACGCCGACCTTGCCGACCGCCCGCCGCCAGCGCGCTTCGAGCCCGCCCATCACGCAGTGATCGGCGCTCACCGTACCGCTGTCGTAACTGCGCCCGAACCCCGCGCCGCCATAGCTGCATTCCGCCGCGCTCAGCAGCGCATCGGTCGCCGCCCATTGCCCGGAGCCCTTCGCGACGAGACCAAAATCGCCGCCCGCAACCTGCGCCACCGGCTGATAGCGCTGCGCATAGAGCGTGAAATTGAGGAAGGACGCCGAACCGTTCATCCGCGTGCGCAGCGGGTCGTCGTCCGCCGTGGCGCCCAGCCCGGAAAAGCCCTTGATCGCGCCCGCACGAACGAGATTGATGCCGCCGCCCGCGTCCGCCCAGTCGAGATCGAGATCGACTGTGCCGGTGCGAATCCGGTCGCGCGTGAATGCGGTGCCGAGCACGGTTGAATCGGAATCGATGACATGTCCGGCGATGGTGAGACCGATGTTGTTCGCGCGGCTGCGGCGGATCGGTATCGTCATGCCGAGATCGACATTCAGCGTTTCGCCGCGATAGCGGATCGCTTCGAGGAGTTCGCCGATCGGTCGACTCCACGAAAAGCTCGCGCGGCCGTCGATGCGCAGGCCGTTGGGGCCGAGCCACTTGGTCGCCTCGCCGGTGAATGACCGGTAGCGGTCACCATCGGGGCTCGCCCAGCCGCGCATACGCACCTCACCGCTGTCGCCGCTGAAGCGCAGCCCGCCGCCCAGCATGTCGCGGCCGAGCACGCCCGACATCATGTTGGTGTAGCTCGCGTCCGCACGTGCTGCACGGTGCGACAGGTCGATCGTAAGCAGCGACGTCCCCGGTGTATCGGGCGATGGCGCGAGCTGCGATGTTGCGGCAAGGCCGGGCAGGTCATTCATCAGCAGCAGCGCGCGCTCCAGATCCTCCGCCTTCAGCGGGCGCGATTCCAGAATGCGCGCTGCCGTGCGCACGGCGAGCGGTTCGCCTGCCGCGTCCGCCACGCTGCGGATTTCGCGCACCGTGCCGTTCCGCTTCACGCGGATCGCGGAGACGCGCCCCTCGATCACCTGGATGCGCACGGTGCCTTCCGAGAGCGCCTGCTCGGGCACCAATGCGAAGGAGAGGAGATAGCCGCGTGCCGAATAGGTGCGCGTAACGGCGTCGGCGAATTCGAAGATTGCGCTGACAGGACTCTCGTCGCCCGGTTTCGCCCGCCACAGCGCACGCAGCTCGGCTTCGGGAATCGCCGAAGCGCCGTCGATGACGAGCGTTCGGAACGTGAAGCGCGTTTCGGCGGCGGCTTCTGGCGCGACCTGCTGCCGGAGCAGGGGCGTCGGCGCGGGCGCGGTCGCGCGCGCTTCGGGAATCGGGTCGGGCGTCTGCGGCCGCGGTTCCGCCGTGCGCGGAATGTCCGCGGGGGTCACCTGCGCCTCCGCCGTGTGCGCGGCGCAGAGCAGGACGGCAAGCGCGGCGGCTGCCGGGAGTGCGTCACGCATCGGCACGCTTTCTGGTTGACCGACGTGGTGGCACCTCCGCCGTGGCGGCGGCGCGCGCGGCGTGTCGATCGAGCAGCGTTTGCCAGCTCGCCTGCGCGGCTTCGGCAAGCGCGGCGAGATCGAGCCAGCCCTTGCGGAACCAGTCTCCCAGGCAATCGTCGGGCAGCGCGCGCAGCTTCGTACGATCGATCATCCGAAACCCGTCGACCCGGAACTGCGACTGGTCGGGAAGGCGGATATCTGCACGCCTCGTTTCGAGAAGATCGCGTTCCCGCAAGGCCGCGACGAAGGCCGCCGTGCGCAGGTGATCGCGATGATAGCGCTCGCAAAAATCGAGAGCGTGCGCGGCGAGCGGAGAGGCCTTGTCGCCGTCGAACAGCCGGTCCGGCTCGTCCTCCGGCACCGCGCCGCTGCGTTCGACAAGCCGCGGCCGATCGATCGCCAGCATCAGCGCGTCGCTGCCTGGCGTGGTCACCGGCAGGAACGGATAGCGGCGCACATAGGCCGGCACATAGCTGCCGTCCGACCAGCGACCCTCGCCGTCCACGAACAGGTTGGAAAGGCCGCTGAGCCCGGTCACCGCAAGCGGCAGCATCGCCTCGGTGTCTGCGAACACGATCGGGTAGCAGCGCGCGGCGAGCGCGAACTCCGATATGTTCAGCGGCACCGCGACGATGCCCGCCGCGAATTGATAACTCTCGCTCGCGAGGAGCGCAGCGTGTTTGTGGAGATCTCCCCGGAGAAGGACGGGGTCTTCGTAGAGCAACGGAGACATTTTTCACCAGCAGCATTGTTATTGTTTTGTGCGACTGCCGTTCGACTTCGCGAAAGAACGCATAAACACGGCATCCCCGGAATCGAACCGGGGATAGAACCGTTCCGGTGCTTCGGACCGTTTCCGCAATGATTGCGCGGCGATCATCCGAATAGTCCGATCGATCGCTGCGGCGAATTTGCGGGGAGAAACGCCGCTGCTTCAGATGCGGTCATTGTGGATGCAAATCCGTTCGCTGCGGCGGGCGCATTGCGGCGCGCGATCCATGGACGCAGCGTGGAGGGGAAGTGGATGTAGTGGCCCTGCTGCCAATCCGCGCCGAGCGACGCGACGAGGCGGCTGTCGGCCTCCGTCTCGACGCCTTCGACGATGACTCCGGCGGCAAGCGTACCGGCAAGCCCGATCATGTGCGCAAGCGCGCTGCGGCAGCGTGCCGATTGGCCCGCGCGGTGCAGGAAGAAGGCATCGACCTTCACATAGTCGGGCGACAGGGCAAGCACGCTCCGCACGGAGCTGAAGCCCATGCCGAAATCGTCGATCGCGATCCGGCAGCCGAGTTCCCGCAGCGCGGACGTGAAGCGTGCGGCACTGGAAATGGACGCGAACGCCGCCGTCTCGGTGATCTCCACGATGAGGCGGCGCGCGGCGGCGGGGTTCGATCGCAGCCTGGCGAGCGCTTCGTCCCACCAGGAATCGAGGAGTGCGCTCGCCGCCGAAACATTGACCGCGAGCCGGACGGCGGGATCGGCCTCCAGCTCGTCAAGCACCAGCGACACCATGATCTGGTCGAACGCGCGCACGAGGCCGGTGCGTTCCAGCGCTGTGATCGCATCGCTCACGGCGGGCGTATCGTCGCCGACGAGACGCAGCAGGCATTCGTGATAGAGGATGTCGTCCTCGCCGCTCACCGCCTGCCACGCGGGAAACAGGCGCCCCTCCGCCACCGCTGTGAACACCTGCGCGGCGGTCGCCATGTCGCGGCGATAGCGCGCGGTGTCCGGGCACGCGGGCGGAGGGGCGCCGAGGGCATCGTGAAGCGCGGCAAACCCGGCGGGGCTTATGTCTGCCCCGCTCGAGAATGTCGCCGCCGACCAGGCACTGGACACGGTCAGGAAAATGGAAATGTCCAGATGCCGGATCGGCGAACGGGCAAGTACGCTACGCAACTGCTGGGTGAAGTGTTCCGGGCTGCCGGGCACCACGAGCGCCGCATCGAGCCGGCCGAGCGCGCGATCGGCGATATGCGTCGTCGCGAGCCCGGCCACGGCCGCTTCAAGATGCTGTTGTGCCGCCAGTGCGGCGGCTTCGCCGTAGGCTTTCGCGATCGACCGGATATTGTCGATTCTGAGCACGATGAGGATCGGGGCGCAGTGGAATACGCTGGCCACGGAGTCGTCCGGGTGCGCGGCTTCCGCTGCGATTGTCGTGAACCTTGCCGCCATGTCCGCCATACATTCCGCCAAATTCTTTTCGCCTCGATTTGAGACGAAATAACCAAAACGGTATCAGAGGTGGCTGGACGCCCGAGTATTGTGGATGAATATTCCATATCAGAAGAAGAAAATTCAAAAAAACAATGTAATGGTAAAGCGAAAATGTCCTGGAATATGTATAATACTAATGGAAAAAGAAAGTATCTTACGGAATCTGAAACTATGGATTTTGTTAGATTTGCGAAACAAAAGAGTAAAGATGTTTATATTTTTTGTTGGTTGATGGCGGAAACGGGGTGTCGAATATCGGAAGCGTTGGCCGTTAACAGTGATAGCATAGATTTTCAGGCTGGAACGTTGATCATAAAATGCCTGAAGAAGCGGGGTAAATCTATCTATCGCGAGGTTCCTCTTTCGGAAGAATTCCTGTCATCCGTGAAAAAGTGGAACAAGGTTAAATCAAATTCGGATTCTGATCTTTGGACATGGTCACGCATGACTGCGTATCGCCGTGTTTGCGAAGTGATGGTCGAGGCGGGACTTACCGGAGACTATGCAACGCCGCGTGGACTACGCCACGGCTTCGGCGTCCGCGCCATCCAGTCGGGGGTTCCGCTCAATCTGGTGCAGCGCTGGCTCGGCCATGCCGACATGAAGACCACGGCGATCTACGCCAGCGCCTCCGGGCCGGAGGAGCGGCAGATCGCAGCGCGCATGTGGCTTGAAGGGCGAGGTGGGGCTGCGGCGATGTCCGGCGGCGGACGCGCGCCGCGCGAAAATAAAATCGAGTCCGATGAAAGGCTTGAATCCGCAAATTCGGCGGAAAATGTATCAGCAGGAAAGCGTTCGGGAGGGGTTCGGGTGCGTGCCGCGGCGAGACCGCCGTGGACGCTCAGATCCGCGGCGCGTTTAATTTATTGCCATCTGTTACGATATTGGTTATTTTGTAACACGAATTTTCACTGTTTTTCATCGACTTACCTCGCGTCCCATGGGGTTTTCCGTCTCCGCTCGTTATTGTCGCGGATGGCGGTTTTGCGGCCATTCGGCCTGGTTGCGGACCCTGTGCCGTCCGACCGGAAATTGTGCAATCGTACAATTGTCGCAGATCGACTTTCCGGGCGGCGGGTCGGGTCCGAATAGGGAATTCAGCGTCTCGCATCAGGCGAACAGATGCGTCACGTCCGCATCGGGCATGACGGCATCGATAAGGAGCGTGCGGTGGCAGCACGCCGGGTCGCGCTCGAAGCAGAGCAGCGCGGTCGGCTTCTCTGCGGCAAGTTCGATCAGCTGTTCTGCCTGAACAATGGCCTCGGGTTCGCGGAGCTGGCCTTCGTAGACGGCGGCGAGCGCGGCGTGATCGCCTTTCCGCGCGGCCTCCCGGCCTGCGGGCGGCGTGCCGAGTGCTTTCAGCCCGACATAATCGATCCCGGCCTCGCGAAGACTGGCAGCGAGCACGTTCTTCGAAAAGCCCGGACGGCGCGATAGCGGCACGGCGCGGACATCGGCAACCACGGAGACTCCGGCCTCGCGCAGTGTCGCGATAAAGGCCTCCTGCGTCGTTCCTTCGTAGCCGATGGTGAAGATGCGCATGGCGCTTCATAGCATTGCTTGCATTGCCCTGTGAATCCTCTCAAATTCCGGTCAATTCCGGGGAGGCTTCGCCCATATGGACGGGCTGGTTCTGTTCGCGATCGCCGCGGTCTACGTGTCCGCGCTGTTCGCGCTCGCCTACTGGGCGGAAAACCGGCGCGGCCGCTGGCTGAAGCCGCGCTACCGGATTCCGGCCTATACGCTGGCGCTCGCGGTCTATTGCACGAGCTGGACGTTCTACGGCGCGGTCGGCAGCGCGGTGGCGGACGGCTGGCTGTATCTGCCGATCTATCTGGGGCCGGTCCTCGTCTATCTGTTCGGCTGGCGTTTCCTCGAAAGGCTTGTCGCGACCGTGCAGCGCGAGGGCGCCACGTCCATCGCCGATTTCATCGGTTCGCGCTTCGACAAGAGCCGTACGGTGGCGGCGCTCGTCACGCTGCTCGCGCTGCTCGGCACGATCCCGTATCTCGCGCTGCAGCTTCGTTCGGTCGGCACCAGCTTCGCCGAGTTCACCGGCAGCAGCAATCCGGGCCTTGTCATGGGTCTCACGGCCGCGATGCTGGCGCTGTTCGCGATGCTGTTCGGCACGCGGCGCTACGAGGCGGCAGGGCGCAACGACGGCGTGCTCTTCGCGGTCGGCGTGGAATCGCTGGTGAAGCTCACCGCGCTCGTTGCGGCGGGCGTGTTCGCGGCGGTGATCTTCATGGGTCTTGATGCTCCGGTGCGCGAGGCGGGGATTGCAGCCCTCGGCGAGACGTTCGCGCCCGCAAGCATCGGCATCGACTTCTTCGTTATCACGCTGCTGTCGATGACAGCGATCGTCTGCCTGCCCCGCCAGTTCTACATCGGGGTGATCGAGGCGGCTTCCGTTCAGGATGTCGGCCGCTCGCGCCTGCCGTTCGTCGCCTATCTTGCCATCACATCCCTTGTCGTCATCCCGATCGCGCTCGCCGGCACGGCGCTCGTTCCCAGGGATGCCAGCGCCGATCTGCTCGTGCTTGAAATGCCGCTCGCGGCGGGTGCGGATGCGCTCGCCATCCTCGTGTTCATCGGCGGCTTCTCGGCGGCGACGGGCATGGCGATCGTCGAATCCGTCGCGCTCTCCACGATGGTTTCGAACGATCTCATCGCGCCGCTTCTGCTGCGCAGCCCGCGCTGGGCGAACGAGGTGAATCTCGGCCGTGTGATGCTCACGATCCGGCGCGTCGTCATCGTCTCGGTGATGGCGGGTGCGCTCGCCTACACGCAGATCATTCCGGCGGGGGAGCGGCTCGCCGCGATCGGGCTGATCGCGTTCGCGGCGATGGCGCAGTTCGCGCCAAGCCTCGTGCTCGCCGTCAGCCGCGCGGGGCGCGACGCGACCGCGGCGAAGGCGGGCCTTTCGACCGGCCTCCTGCTCTGGGCCTATACGCTTTTCATCCCCGCCGTCGTCGGGGTGGACGGGATCGCACCACTCGCCGGTACGCTCGCAGATCCCACGGCGCTGCTCGGCATCGATGGGCTCAGCCCTCTGGTTCACGGCACGCTTTGGAGTCTCGGGCTCAACATCGCCGTCCATGCGATCGTGGCGGCGCGGCGCATTCGCTCGGCGCGCGTGTCGTTCGATTTCGGGGATGGAGACGGCGTCGCGCGCGTTTCCGATCTGGCGGGCCTCGCCCGCCTCGTCGAGCGCTTCGTTGGCACCGAGCGTACGGCGGCTGCATTCGGTAATGCGCCGGCAGGCGTTCCGGTTGGGCGCGCGACCGCGCAGATGGCCGAACGCATGATCGCCGGCGTTGTCGGTGCGCCGTCCGCGCGCTCGCTCGTGGCGTCCGCGCTTTCGGGCGCGACGTTCACGGCGAGCGACGTCGCCTTGATGCTCGATGAGAGTGCCGGCAGCCTGCAGTTCTCGAAGGATCTGCTCGCGGCGACGCTCGAGCACATCGATCCGGGCGTCAGCGTGGTCGATAGCGATCTCAATCTCGTCGCGTGGAACAGCCGCTACCTCGATCTTTTCGATTATCCGCCGGGCATGGTGCGCGTTGGCGCGCCGGTCGCCGATCTCATCCGCCACAATGCGCTGCGCGGCGAATGCGGGCCCGGTGAGGTCGACGATCACGTGCAACGCCGCCTCGATCACATGCGGCGGGGGCACCGCCACAGTTTCGAGCGCGTCCGGCCGGATGGTCGCGTCATCAAGACCGTCGGCGGCCCGATGCCGCGCGGCGGCTACGTGATGTGCTTCACCGATACGACTGCGGAGGCGGAGGCGCGCGCGGCGCTCGAACAGTCGCGGGCCGAACTCGAAATCCGCGTCGTGCAGCGCACCGCCGAGCTTTCCGAAGCCAATGTCGCGCTCGCGCGCGCCACGCGCGAGAAAACACGCTTCCTCGCTGCCGCGAGCCACGATCTCCTGCAACCGCTCCACGCCGCCCGCCTCTTCGCCGCTGCGCTCGACCGCGAGGTGAGCGGAAGCAGCCATGTCCTCGTCGATCGCATCGACCAGTCGATCGACGCCGCCGAGCAGCTCCTGCGCACGCTGCTCGATATCTCCAAGCTGGACGCAGGCGGTTTCGAACCGACGATCACCGTCTTCCAACTGAAACCCCTGCTCCACGAGGTGGCGGCCACTTTCCAGCCAATGGCCGCTGAAAAAGGACTGACGCTCCGTATCAGTGGTATCGATGCGACCCTCGAAACAGACCGCACCCTGCTCCGCTCGATCGTTCAGAACCTCCTCTCAAACGCCGTCCGCTACACAGCGCGCGGCGGCATCGTCGTCGGCGCGCGACAGAGGGGCGGGCGCGTCCGCATCGATGTCGTCGATACCGGCGCCGGCATCCCCGAAGACAAGCAGGATGTGATCTTCCGCGAATTCGAACGCCTCGGCACCGGCGGCGAGGCGGGCGTCGGCCTCGGCCTCGCCATCGTCGACCGCGCGGCCCGCCGCCTCGGCGCCACCGTCGCGCTCGCATCCGTGCAAGGCAAGGGCAGCCGCTTCAGCGTGACCTTCGAGCGCGCCGAAGCGGAGCCGCCAGCGCATCACGATGGCAAGGTGGTGTCCGTAATGGAAGCAACGCCGCTGCACCTGCTCGTCGTCGATGACGATCTTGCCGTCTGCGAGGCGATGACCGTGCTCGGCACCAGCCGGGGGCACCGCGTGACGACTGCGAACGATCCAGTCGCGGCACTTGCGCAGGAAGGGCCGTTCGATGTCGCTCTGGTCGATTTCCAGCTCGGCAGCGACATCGATGGTATCGACCTGATCGGTGGGCTCAGCGCACGCCATCCCGGCCTGCGCGCTGCGCTTGTCACAGCGGACCGCACCCCCGAAACACCGCGCCGCGCTGCCGCGCTCGGTATTCCCGTGCTCGCAAAACCGCTCGCCGCGACAACGCTCGATGCCTGGCTTGCGGGCGCGGCGGAAGAACCGCGCGCCGCCTGATCAGTGCTTGATGCCGATACCCAGCGCGCGTGCCGCAAGCGCGGCCTGGGTGCGGTTGCCGACGTCGAGCTTGCGCAGGATCACGGTCATGTGCGCCTTCACGGTCGCTTCGGTAATGCCGAGATCGAAGGCGATCTGCTTGTTGAGCCGTCCGTCGAGAACGCCGAGGAGGACACGGAGCTGGGTGGGCGTCAGCGCGGCGACGCGCGCCGCGACATCATCGAGTTCGCCGCTGGCAGGCGCTTCGATGGTTTCCCCGGCGAGTGCATTCGCGATGGCTCCTTCGATGGTGCCGAGGTCGCTTTCCTTGCTGACGAAACCCACGGCGCCGAAACGCCGCGCCTCCGCCGCGGCAGACGATGCCTCGGCGCTCGACACCACGAGTATGGGAACGCCCGGCCGCTCGGCGTGGAGCAGCGCGACACCCGAATAGCCGGTTGCGCCCGGCATGTTGAGATCAAGCAGGATGAGTGCGATGTCCGCGTTCGCCTCCGCCGCGCGCGATGCGGTGTCGAGCGTTCCCGCCTCGATGATGCGAGCGTCGGGGCGAATACGAGAAGCGGCGAGCGAGAGCGCCTGTCGGAACAGCGGGTGGTCGTCCGCGATCAGGATGCTCTCGCCTGCCATGCAGTCTCAATTCTGCCGATTGGCGACGAGGTTCGCAACCACCGATGGGTCGGCGAGCGTCGATGTGTCGCCAAGGTTCGAGACATCGCCTTCGGCGATCTTGCGCAGGATGCGCCGCATGATCTTGCCCGATCGCGTCTTGGGGAGGCCAGCCGCAAACTGGATGGCGTCCGGAGTCGCGATGGGGCCGATCTCGCGGCGCACCCATTGCACGAGTTCACGGCGCAGGGCTTCGTCACCGGTCTCGTTGGCATTCAGGGTCACGTAGGCATAGATGCCTTGGCCCTTGAGATCGTGCGGCATACCGACGACGGCCGCTTCCGCGACCTTCGCGTGCGCGACGAGCGCGCTTTCGATTTCAGCGGTGCCCATGCGGTGGCCCGAGACGTTGATCACATCATCGACGCGGCCGGTGATCCAGTAATAGCCATCCACGTCGCGGCGGCAGCCGTCGCCGGTGAAATACTTGCCTGTGTAGGTCGTGAAATAGGTCTGGAAGAAGCGCTCGTGATCACCCCAGATCGTGCGTGCCTGCCCCGGCCAGCTGTCGGTGATGACGAGATTGCCCTCGGCGGCACCTTCCAGAACCGCGCCCTCGGCATCCACGAGTTCGGGCTTCACGCCGAACAGCGGTTTCGTCGCGCTGCCCGGTTTCAGATCGGTCGCGCCCGGCATCGGCGAGATCATTGCACCGCCGGTTTCCGTCTGCCACCAGGTGTCTACGATCGGGCAGCGACCTTCGCCGACGACGCGGTGATACCATTCCCACGCCTCGGGATTGATCGGCTCGCCTACGGTGCCGAGCAGCCGCAGCGACTTGCGGCTGGTGCGCTCCACC
>JAEULI010000066.1 GCA_016793845.1 Sphingosinicella sp. | reverse complement strand
AGCCCCGCCCCCTCGATGCGACTCGAAGTGGCACGTCGAGAGTCGTTCCGGTTCTGCGTGAACCGGAACAACTCTAGAATATCTTTTGTTTACCGTTATTTCCGAGCCGGCAGGTGATTCCACCTGCCTCGAAATCACTCTATTCCCAGGCGCGGTAGGCCAGATCGAGATCGTCGGCGACCGCCTTGTAGGTGATGAAGCCGCCCGCGACGTTGAGGCCGTTCCGGAGGTGCGGGTCGGCGCGCATCGCGCCCTCGGCGCCCAGCTTCGCCAGCTTCACGATGAACGGCAGCGTCGCGTTGTTGAGCGCGAACGTGGACGTACGTGCCACGGCGCCGGGCATGTTGGCGACGCAGTAGTGGATGACGCCCTCGACCGTGTAGACCGGGTCGCTGTGCGTCGTCGCGTGCGAGGTCTCGAAGCAGCCGCCTTGATCGATGGCGACGTCGACGAGCACCGATCCGCGCTTCATCGTCTTCAGCATCTCGCGCGTCACCAGCTTCGGCGCGGCGGCACCGGGGATCAGCACGCAGCCGATGATGAGGTGCGAGTTCTCCGCCGCGCGTGCGACGGCAGCGCCGCTCGCGTAGACGGTCTTGATGCGATTCTGGAACAGCGCGTCGAGCTCGGCAAGGCGGGTGGACGAGACGTCGTAGATCGTCACGTCTGCGCCGAGGCCCACCGCCATCTGCGCGGCGTTGAAGCCGGAGACGCCGCCGCCGAGGATCGAGACCTTGGCGGGCGCCACGCCGGGCACGCCGCCGAGCAGGATGCCGCGGCCGCCCTGTTCCTTCTCCAGATAGTGCGCGCCGACCTGCACGGCCATGCGGCCCGCGACCTCTGACATCGGCTGGAGGAGCGGCAGGCGGCCCTGCGCGTTCGTGACCGTCTCATAGGCGATGCACGTCGCGCCGGACTTCATCAACGCTTCGGCCTGCGGCTTGTCGGCGGCGAGGTGCAGGTAGGTGAACAGCGTGTGGCGCGGTTCCAGCCATGCGATCTCGTGGATCTGCGGCTCCTTCACCTTCACGATCATGTCGGCGGCGGCGAAGACTTCCTGCGGCGTCGCGAGGATTTTCGCGCCGACCGCCGTATAGGCGTCGTCACCGAAATCGATGCCGCTGCCCGCGCCCGTTTCGACGAAAACCTCGTGGCCCGCCTGCGTGAGCTCGGCGACCGAGGCCGGCGTCATGCCGACACGATATTCGTGAACCTTGATTTCCTTGGGCACCCCGACGCGCATGACCTGTTCTCCCTCGTCCTTATGGAATGGAGGGAATTTACCGGAAATCGCGTCGGAAAAGTTTGTGAAGTTGTCAGATGGAAGGGGAATCGTGTAGAGAATATTCGAACATCATTGGAGATTTCGGGAAATTGTCCGATCTTGATCAGATAGACCGCAAGATTATCGCCCAGCTTGCAATCGACTCGGGATTGACCAGCGAGCAGCTCGGCAGCCGGGTCGGGCTTTCGGCGTCCGCGGCACACCGGCGGGTGAAGCTTCTGGAAGAGTCGGGGTATATCCGCGGCTACCGGGCCGTGCTGTCGCCCGAAGCGCGGGGCAATCCCTCCGCCGTTTATGTCGCTGTCACGCTCACCGACCAGCGCAAGGAAACGCTCTCCGCTTTCGAAACCGCCGTGGCACGCGCGGCCGAAATTGCCGAGGGACACCTGATCACCGGCGATTCGGACTACATGCTGAAAATCCTGGTGAAGGAAGGCGACAGCTTCGAGCGCGTGCACCGCGAGCTGCTGGCGGCGCTGCCCGGCGTGCAGCGGCTGGTGACGCAGGTGAGCATCCGCAAGATCGTGGGTGAGTGAGCGGGTTGGCACGCCTGTTGTGCACTGCGGCACGCTATGCTAGTCGCCGCCGCCGTTTCGGTGAGAAACAATGCAGCTTGAGGCATGAGTCGCATGGCCCAGCAGTACAAGGATAAAAGGGTTCAGAGCCGCTGATCGCGGCGCCGATCCCACACCCCCGTCCATGACCGGACCCCACAACCCGCACGCGGCGACATCCGATCGTCATGACGGGATCGCGAAGCTCGCGGTCGCCGCCATCGGCATCGTGTTCGGCGACATCGGCACCTCGCCGCTCTACGCCTTCCGCGAGACGTTCGTGGGGCATCATCCGCTCGCGCTCGATACGCTCCATGTCTACGGCGTCATCAGCCTCATCTTCTGGTCGATGACGCTGGTGGTGAGCATCCAGTACGTCACCATCCTGATGCGTGCAGACAACAAGGGGCAGGGTGGAAGCCTCGCGCTGCTCGCGCTGATTTCGCGGCGAACCGAGCATTCCAGGCTCGCGCCGCTGATCGTGCTGCTCGGGGTGTTCGCAACGGCGCTTTTCTACGGCGACAGCATGATTACGCCCGCGATCTCCGTGCTGTCGGCGGTGGAGGGGCTTACCGTCGTTCGCTCGGGAATGGAGCCGCTCGTGCTGCCGATCGCGGTCGGTCTGCTGGTGTTCCTGTTCATGCTTCAGTCGCGCGGCACGGCGAAGGTGGGGGCATGGTTCGGGCCGATCATGCTCACCTATTTCCTTACCATCGCGGTGCTCGGTGCAAGCCAGATCGTCCACCACCCCGAGATCATCCTGGCGATGATCAACCCGTGGTACGCGATCCAGTTCTTCATGATCGATGGCTGGCTCGCGTTCCTTGCGCTCGGCTCGGTGGTGCTCGCGGTCACGGGTGCGGAAGCACTCTATGCCGACATGGGGCATTTCGGGCGGCGTCCCCTCAGGATCTCGTGGTTCTGGTTCGTGATGCCCGCGCTGCTCATCAACTACATGGGGCAGGCCGCGATGATCATCAGCCTGCCCGCCGCCGAGGCGCAGGAAGCGATCCGCAACCCGTTCTTTCTTCTCGCGCCCGAGGGGCTGCGTCTGCCGCTCGTCATTCTCGCCACGATGGCGACGTTCATCGCGAGCCAGGCGGTGATCTCCGGCGCCTTCTCGGTGACGCATCAGGCGATCCAGCTCGGCTTCATGCCGCGCCTTACCATCAAGCACACCAGCGCCTCCACGCAGGGGCAGATCTACATCCCGGTCATCAACTGGCTGCTGATGGCGGCCGTGATCCTGCTGGTGCTGATGTTCCAGAATTCGAGCAGCCTTGCCGCCGCCTACGGCATCGCGGTGACGGGCGCGATGTTCATCGATACCTGCCTGCTCGCCGTCGTGCTGTTCTCGCTGTGGAAGTGGAAGCCGTGGGTGGCCATTCCGCTGCTCGGTATCTTCTTCCTCGTGGACGGCGCCTATTTCGCGGCGAACCTGACCAAGGTCCCCGACGGCGGCTGGTTCCCGCTGCTGGTCGGCATCGTTGCCTTCACCATGCTCACCACATGGTCGAAGGGTCGCCTGCTGATGCGCCGCCGTATGCAGGAAGCCGCTATGCCGATGGAGATCTTCGTGAAATCGGCGGCGGGCAGCGCCACGCGTGTGCCGGGCACGGCGATCTTCATGTCGTCCGAACCGACCGGCGTGCCGCACGCGCTCCTCCACAACATGAAGCACAACAAGGTGCTGCATGAACGCGTGATCGTGCTCACCGTGGCGATCGAGGATATTCCCTACGTCGAGACGTGCGACGTCGTGGAGACGCAGGATCTGGGGCAGGGTTTCTACCGCATGAAGCTGCGCTACGGCTTCATGCAGGAAACCGATATTCCGAAAGCGCTTTCACCAGTCAACGCTTGCGGGCCGAAGTTCGACATGATGCAGACGAGCTTCTTCCTTTCCCGCCAGACGCTGATCGCGGCGCCGAAACCCGGCATGGCGATCTGGCGCGAAAAACTGTTCGCCTGGATGCTGCGCAACGCGGCGACGGCGATGGAGTTCTTCAAGCTGCCGACGAACCGTGTGGTGGAGCTGGGCAGCCAGGTCGAAATTTAGGGTGTGTGGGTATTTGGCCCATGCCGGGCTGCAAACGGCGGCTTTCTGCGCTTCCGGTGCTCACGTACTTTTAGTACGCTGCGCGCCGGTTCTCGAAATCCACCGTTTTCGCCTCGGCCTGAACTGAATCCCCACACACCCTAGCCGAGAATGCGTGCCTCGCGCACGTAGCTGAAATCGCCTTCGCCCGACCAGGTGCGCCCGTCCGGATAGCGCAGTTCGATACCGGCGAGATCCTTCTCGTCCGCCAGCCACATGTTGACACCCATCATGCTGTTTCCGAACTTTGCCACGGCGCCCGGAGTCAGGGTGAAATGCGTTGTCGCACCGCATGTGGGGCAGAAATGGATTTCCGCGGCCGGGTCATCCTTGTCTTGCCGGGAGTAGGTGTTCGTCACGCCTTCGACGCTGGCCTCCGACGGATGGCAATAGGCCCAGCGTGCGCCCGATTTGCTGCACAGCGTGCAGTTGCATTCGTGGATGTAGTCCGGCCGTTTTTCGGTCGCGATGTGAATCTGGCCGCAGAGGCAGGAAAGCTTCACCATGGGCCGAGCCTATAATGTGCAGGCCGGCGGGCCGATAGTCGTCATTCCGGCCTTGGCCGGAATGACGACGCGTTCGGACGCTTATTTCTTCGACGCGATCCAGTCGTCGATCTTCTTTTCGAGAACCGCGAGCGGCAGGGCGCCGGTCATCAGCACCTGCGCGTGGAAATCGCGGATGTCGAACTTCGGCCCAAGCGCCTTTTCGGCGCGGGCGCGGAGTTCCTGGATCTTCATCGCGCCGACCTTGTAGGCGAGCGCCTGGCTGGGGATGGCGATGTAGCGCTCGACCTCCGCCGTGGCGTCGGTGCGGCCCATGTCGCTGTTGGCGAGCATGTATTCGATCGCCTGATCGCGGGTCCAACCCTTCGAATGGAGCCCGGTGTCGACGACGAGCCGCATGGCGCGCAGCATCTCGTCCGAGAGCGTGCCGAAGCGCTGGTAGGGATCATCGAAGAAGCCCATCGGGTAGCCGAGCGTTTCGGCGTAGAGGCCCCAGCCTTCGATGTAGGCGGTGTTGCCGCCGAAACGCATGAAGCTGGGCAGTGCGGCATTTTCCTGCGCGAGGCTGATCTGGAAATGATGCCCGGGCGCGCCTTCGTGGAGGTAGAGCGTCGTCATGCCCGGCGTGGTGCGCGAGGGCAGATCATAGGCGTTGAAATAGAAGATGCCGGGGCGTGTGCCGTCGGGCGTGCCCTGCTGATAGGAACCACCGGCCTGCTGCTTTTCGCGGAACGGCTCGTAGGGGCGGATATCGAGCGGGGACTTCGGCACCGTGGAGAAATACGCCGGCACCTTGGCGTCCACCGCCTTGCCGATTTCGAAGTATTTCTGGGTGAGCCACTCGCGCGACTGCGGCTTGAACTGCGGGTCGTTGCGCAGATAATCGAAGAATTCAGGCAGCGTGCCCTTGAAGCCGACCTCGGCCTTCACTTTCTCCATCCCGGTCTTGATGCGCTTCACTTCGGCAAGGCCGATGGCGTGAATGTCTGCGGCCTTCAGCGGCAGCGTCGTCGTGTTTTCGATAAGCTGCGCGTAGAGTACAGGCCCGCCCTTCATGGCGGAGAGGCCGACCTGCTCGCGGGCCGCCGGGAGGTACTCGGCTTTCAGGAAATCGTGCAGCCGCTGATACGTCGGATAGATCTTGTCCGTGATCATCGCGCGGTATTCGGCCTTGAGGCGCGCCTGGTCCGCGGCTGAGATGCCTTCGGGGAACTTGGTGACGGGGCTGTAGAAGGGCGAGTCCTCCGGTACCTGCGCGAGCTGGGTCGCGAGCTGCTCGATGACGTTGTTGATCGTGAGCTTCGTTTCGACGACGCCTGACGCCATGCCTTCACGGAACCGGCCGACCGAGCGATCGAGCAGCGTGACATAGTCCTGGTGGCGCTTCAGGTTGTTCTCATAGTCGGCGAGCGTCGCGAAAGGCGCGCCGCCGGTGGCCGATGCGAACGACGGGTAGAAGGTGTGGAAGCCGCTGAAGTGGTTGACCGGGCGCACGACGGTGAGCGCGAGGATTTCGGGGGTGAGGCCCTTGAGCGTCTCTTCGGTCTGCCACTTGAAGACATCGTAGGCGATGCGGTCGGTGGCATCGAGCGCGCTGCGGTCGATCGCCTTCAGGCGCGCGAGGTCGCTTTCGCCGGCGGCACGCTCGGCATTGTAGTAAGCATCGGTGATGTAGTCGCCGAGCTGGTCCGCGTAGCGCATGTCCCCGCGAAACAGGGCATTGATCGGATTGCGCTTGAGGTTCGCCTCGTCCGAATCCTGGAAGAGCTGCCAGAGCGCCTGATGCGCGGGGTTCTGGACTGCGGTGGAGGCTGCCGGCGCCGTTTGGGCCGAGACGGGGGCGGCGAGCGTAAGCGAAAGTGCAATGGCGAAAGCTGACGCAAGGCTGCGCATCATCGATGAAGTCCTTTCGGGAAAAGCGAGCATGGCTGGGTTCATACGCTGCGCCGCCGGGACTTGCTATACGCCCGTCGAACAGGGTGCGCGGTTCGTCGAAGCCCGGAGCGATCCTCCCAGCATCGCTAGTGAGGCGGCGGCGGCGCTGCCGATAAGCTCCCGCCCCGTGACCCGGCTTCCGACGCGCACGCTTGCCGCCTATGCGGGCCCCGGCCTTCCCGTCGCCGCGCTCGGGCTGCCGCTCGTCATCTATCTGCCGCCTTACTACGCGGGCACGCTGGGGCTCGATCTTGCCGCGGTGGGCTTCGTTTTCTTCCTCGTGCGGATGCTCGACATGCCGCTCGATCCGCTGCTCGGGCATTTCATGGACGGCACGCGCAGCCGCTGGGGCCGGTTCCGGCCGTGGCTGGTGGCGGGCGGGTTGACGCTCCTTGTCGCCACGGTCGCGGTGTTCTTCGCCGTGCCGGGCATTACCGTGTGGTATCTGTTCGGCTGGTTGATGCTGCTGTTCACTGGCCATTCGATGCTGAACGTGTCGCATATCGCGTGGGGCGCGACGCTTTCCGGCGATTATCATGAACGTTCGCGCGTCTACGGCTGGTGGATCGGCGGGCATCTGGTGGGGCTGATCACCGTGCTCGTGCTCCCCGCCGTGCTCGGGCAGATGATGGGCGCGGACGCGCCGAAGCCGGTGCACCTGATGGGCGCATTCATCCTCGCCATCATTCCGCTCACGGTGATCGGTGCGATCGTCGGCGCGCGCGAGGGCGCGGCGCAGGCGGAACACCCGCGCATCACGTGGGCGGATATCCGCCGGCTGTTTTCGAACCGGGCACTGGCGATGCTGCTTCTCGCCGACGTGCTGGTGAACCTCGCGCCGGGCGTGACGGGCGCGCTCTTCGAGTTCGTGTTCGTCCGCCTGCTCGGCTTCACGCAGGCCGGGGCGGCGGTGATGCTGCTGATCTATTTCGGCAGCGGCCTCCTTGCGTTGCCGCTGTGGCTGCGCCTTGCCGTGCGCTTCGGCAAACAGCGCGCCGCCGCCGCTGCGTGCGTGAGCGGCGCGGCGCTGCACGTCGCGGCGTTTCTCGTTTTCGATCCCGCGCAGGCGTGGCTTTCGTATCTTGCCATCGGGCTCGCCGGAACGCCCTATGCCGCGCCCGGCTTCCTGCTCCGCGCGATGCTTGCCGATGTCGGCGACGAGGAACGGCTGGCGAGCGGCGCGGACCGGATCGGGCTGCTGAATGCCGTGCTGACGACGGCGATGAAGCTCGGCTACGCGCTGCCGGTGGGGATATTGTTTCCGATTCTCGCACTTGTCGGGTTCAGCGCCGAAGCGGCTGCGGCGAGCGCGCCGGGGTCGCTGCTGTGGGTCGAGGGCTTCTGGATCGTGCTGCCGCCGGTGATCCTGCTTCCCGCCGCTTTCGTGCTCGTTCGGCTGCCGCTCAGCGCCGCGCGGCACGCCGAAGTGCAGGCTGCACTCGCACGTGCCGGAAAGAATTGAGAACACGTCTTTTTTGCTCGCAGGTTTTGCGAATCTCCTGTAGGCTGGCGAAGTTCATGTCAGTTTCAGACTGGTGTGGACGTTCGTCATGAATGTCCGTGGGCGCACGGATTTTGTTTTGGGATCAGCAGGCTGTCGACCGCCGCGAATAGAATTGGGCCGAGAACGACAGTGCTGTGGCGGCAGGCGCCCGGCTGCCGACGTTATTCAGACTGGATATCACGACATGGGTTTTGATGGCCGCAAGCGCGGTGGGGACCGTGGCTATGACCGCCGCGGCGGAGGACGCGATTCGTTCGGCGGTGGCGACGATTTTTACGACTCCGGTCGCAGCTTCGGCGGTGGTGACCGCTTCGGTGGCGGCGGTGGCGGCTTCGGCGGCGGTGATCGCTTCGGCGGTGGCGGCGGTGGCGGCGGCGGTGGTTTCCGCGGCGGCGGCGGTGGCGGCGGCTTCGGTGGTGGCGGCGCTAGCCGTGACCCCGGCACGTCGCTCGGCACGGCTTCGGGCACCGTCAAGTGGTTCAACGCGACGAAGGGCTTCGGCTTCATCGCTCGCGACAGCGGCGAAGACGTGTTCGTGCACATCAGTGCGGTCGAACGCGCTGGCCGCACGACGCTTGATGAAGGCCAGCCGGTCACGTTCTCGATCTTCGACCGCGGCGGACGCCTCTCGGCTGCCGATCTCGTCGTCGATGGCGAGGCGCCCGAGCGTCCTGATCGCCCCGAACGTCCGGCCCGCGACCGCGGTCCGTCGGCGGGTGCCATGGACGATGACTTCACGCCCGGCGAGCGCATCGAAGGCACGGTCAAGTTCTTCAACACGATGAAGGGCTTCGGCTTCATTTCGCGCGGCGACGGCAAGCAGGACGCGTTCGTGCACATCAGTGCGCTCGAGCGCGCCGGTCTCACCAGCCTCGCCGAAGGCCAGCGGGTCAGCTTCGAGCTGGCGCGCGACCGTCGCGGCAAGGTGGCTGCAGGCAATATCGAACTGCTCTAACGAAGCAGCCGCAATCGATTCGGGGAGGATCGAACGCAGGAGGGGCCGGCGCGTATTCGCGCCGGCCCTTTTCGTTTGTGGTCGGACTGTGCCTTTCGACGATACGTTGCCCGACCTTTGTCACGCCTGTTGGTCTGGAGTCGTGGGGGGTGGGGGTGGAACGGCAACCCAACCAAAAAAAAGTTTTTTTGTGGTGTTTAGATTACAGCCGGGGGT
>JAEULI010000048.1 GCA_016793845.1 Sphingosinicella sp. | reverse complement strand
AGCGCTGGCGACCTTCGACTTGGCGACCGGCACGCAAATCAGCAAAACCTACCTCAACGTGTCCGGTGTGAACTATGATTTCGACAGCCTCGGTTCGCTCATTTACGTCACGTTGAGCGACGGCGTTCCCGGCGATGTTCCTGAGCCCGCCTCTTTGGCGCTGGTGATCTGCGGCCTCGGCGCGGCAGGTATTGCCATGCGGCGCAGGCCGGTAAGCCGGGCTTAGGCGAACGACGGCGCCGCCTCAGCGGACGTCGCCGGGCCTGAGGCCATATTCCTGACGGAACGCCCGATTGAGCGCGGACGCTTCGGGAAAACCGCACTCGAGTGCGATCGAAAGGATCGTGCGGCTCGCGCTGCGCGGATCTTCCAGCAGCGCGCGCGCCTTCGTCACCCGCGCGCGGCGGAGCATATCGTTGAAATGCAGGCCGTCGCGCGCGAGGATGCGCTGGAGATGACGCGGCGTGACGTTCTGCCGGGCCGCGATCCATTCCAGTCGGAGGTTGCTGTTGCCGAGATGAGCGGCGATTTCGGCCCTGATGCTGTTCAGCCGAACGGCGGCAACCGTTGTCTCTTCCGCGTGCTTCCGGAAATCGGCCGAGGCACCAATCGCGAGCGACATCATCTCCTGCAGTTGCCGCGCGACCATTTTTTGCTGGGTCGCGCCGGCCAAAGGCTCAGTTTCAAGAATGCGCCCATATCGTTTCAAGAGCGACAACATCGGCGTGCCCGCCGGCAGGGAAAGGACAGGTGCCGACCCAAGGCCCGGGACCATCGCGGCAATATCCGCATGAGGGACACGGAGCGCCCACGCATGTCCCGCGTCAGGGTGCACAATGCGCATTTCCCTCGCCTGCGAAAACAGAACCGCCTCTCCGGGCCGGACTTCAAGATCGTTCGCGCCTCGCGCCTGTATGATCATACGGATATCCGGCACCACAAGCATCAGGTCGTCCTGACCATCCTGGGCGAGCGTTGCGGTGCGTGTCGTCACGACCGCGGATGCATAGGCGCTTCCCCAGCTCGCCCCGGGCACAACGCACAGGCCCGCAGAATAATCGATCGGCGTTTCCGCAACGAGCGATTCGACCTCCACGCGCATCATGTCGGCGAGATAGTCGCGCATTGCATGAAGACGGATGTCGGTGGGAAGAGCCTTGGTTGAGAAGGTGATCGCCGATGCGTTTTCCGCAGTCTCTGACGCCATGGCTACTTTCCGGTGTTGTCGGCCTGCACTCTAAACAAGCCATGCGGGCTAACAAGACAGCTCAGCTCAGGATATCCGCAAAGCTGAGCTGGCCGTTCCAGAGCACGCGGGCGAGCAGCTGCTGGCGGGTCGCGACGCCATAGCGGCGCTTGGCGATCTCGATATGCTCGTTGCACGTCTTGGGGCTGATGCCGAGCAGCCGCGCCATCATCGCGTCGCTCTTGCCCCGCGCGTAAAGCACGATGCAATCGAGCTGGCGCGGCGTGAGCGCCGCCGCCGGGGGCAACAGGATCGGCTCGTGCGTGCTGATGCGGCGTGCCGCCTCGAACGCGAACCAGCCGACCGATTGCGCAGCGGCCGCGCCATAGTGATCGTTGCGGCGTTCGCGGCGCGTCGCGAAAGAGCAGAGGCCGACCGTGGTGCCACCCTTGGGCATCGGAACGGTGAAGCCGTCGAGCAGGCCTTCATCGCGCGCGACACGCATCACGTCGCGCTGGCGTTCGCTCAGCACGACCATTTCGGGAATATGCTTCCACGGGAAGCCCGCAACCGCGATCTCGCAGGCCGCGAACACCGGATCATCCACCCAGTAGGCGCGGTCGCGCACCATTTCCACCCACGCACCCGGATAGGTGGTGAGCTGCACGGTTTCGGCCGGCACGCGGTTTTGCCGCGGCGAATGCAGCAATGCGAAACAATCGAAACCGAGCTCTTCGGTGATGGCTTGTGTAAGATCGGTCAGGATCAGCAGGTCGTCGGCCTTCTTGGCCTTGTCCACGAACGCCTGCACTTTTTTGAACAGCATTTCTCGTCCCTTGCGGTGACGACCCCTTGCACTCCCGGAACCCATGATTCGGATAAAATCTATCCGGCATCGGCACTTAGACTCAAATGTTGAGGCGAGTGTTAACGCCGCGCCGCAAAAAATTCGCGCAGCAGCGCAGCAGCGGGGGACGCGGAAATGTCCGGGTACACCTCCGGCCGGTGATGGCAGGAGGCGGCCGCGAAGATGCGCGGGCCATGTTCGACGCCGCCGCTCTTGGGATCGGAGGCGCCGTAATAGAGCCGCCGGATGCGCGCCGCACTGATCGCCGCCGCGCACATCGGGCACGGCTCCAGCGTGACATAGAGGTCGCATCCGGTAAGCCGCTCGGAGCCGAGGCGCGCGGCCGCGGCGCGGATCACCAGCATCTCGGCGTGCGCGGTGGGATCCGAATGTTCACGCGTCCGGTTGCCGTCCGCCGCGAGCACGGTTCCGTCCGCATCGAAGATGACGGCGCCCACCGGAACCTCGCCGCGTGCCGCCGCCGCCCGTGCCGCGCCGAGCGCCATGCTCATCGGGCCTTCCTGCCCCGGATTCGCTTCGTACTTGGTGCCCATGCGATGCTGCATAGAGTATCGCGGTGCAGCGGTCATCGGGTGCTCGGAACTCGAAATACTGAGCGCCCCGGCGGAGGGGGATTCCGGCCGGGGCGCTCGACGGCAACAGCAGGCTTATTGCTTGGCGCTGCCGTCGTCTCCGGCCGGTTTGATATCCACCGTCGGAACGTCGATTTCGACGTTGTCGGTTTTCACGTCGACCTCGGGGACCGGAACGGTTGCCTTTTCGGTACCGACATCGATCTCGCCGGTTTCGACCTGAAGTTCTGGTATCTCACCGCCCGTGACACTGACTTCGGGCGTCTTCAGATCGCCGCTCGCATCCACGTTGAACAGACCCAGCGCATAACCCACCACGGCCAGCAGAACGATCACCGCGACAACGACCACAATAGTGCGACTGCCTTTATCCACGGCATGTCTCCCTGTTGTTTTCACTGAGCCGCCAACGCGTGGCCCGTGCGTTTGGTTTCATCCGTTGTTTCAGGGGTGATACGATTTTCCGGCAGCGTTCTCTTGCAACCGCGCGCCGCATCGTCCAATGCGCGGGGCGTTCGAACCCGAGAGCAGAAAGCCCGAAACGATGACTGAGGCCCCGACCGCGAAGCCCTGGATCAGCGCCATCGAGGCTTATGTGCCGGGCCGCGCAAAGGCAGCACCGGGCGTGACGCTCGTCAAGCTCTCTTCGAACGAGAACCCGCTCGGCGCGAGCCCGAAAGCGATCGAGGCAATGCGCGCCGCCGTCGGCAAGGCGAACCGCTACCCGGATGGCAGCAGCCACGAACTGCGTGAAGCGATCGCCGCGCAGCACGGCATCGAGGCGGATCGGATCGTCTGCGGCACCGGCTCCGACGAAATTCTGCAGTGCATCGCGCTCGCCTACGCGGGGCCGGGCGACGAGGTGCTCTATGTGCGTCACGGCTTCATGGTCTACCCGATCGCCGCCGAGCGCGCGGGCGCGACACCGGTCGCGGCACCGGATACCGATTACACGGCCGATGTCGACGCGCTGCTCGCCGCCGTCACCACGCGGACGAAGATCGTGTACCTCGCGAACCCCAACAACCCCACGGGCACGCTGATCGCGCAGAGCGAGGTCGAGCGGCTGCACGCCGGGCTGCCGCCGCACGTGCTGCTGGTGATCGATTCCGCTTATGCCGAATATGTCGAGGAACCGGGCTACGACGACGGCACCGCACTCGCGCGCGTGCACCCGAACGTCGTTATGGCGCGCACCTTCTCCAAGATCTACGGACTTGCCGCCGAGCGGGTCGGCTGGGCCTATGGCGCGCCCGACGTGATCGACATGGTGAACCGCATTCGCGGACCGTTCAACGTGACGAGCGCGGGACAGGCGGGCGCGGTCGCGGCGCTTGCCGATCAGGTGTGGGTGGCGACGTGCCGCGCCGACAACGCCCGGAACCGCGCGGCGCTCGTCGAAGCGGTCGAGGCGCTTGGCAACAAGGGGCTGCGCGCAGTGCCTTCGGCCGCGAACTTCGTGCTGGTGACGTTCCCCGAAACGGGCACCCACACGGCAGAGGCAGCGAACACCTACCTCACCGAGCGCGGCTTCCTGACACGCTGGCTGCCGAACCAGGGCCTCGGCCACGCGCTGCGCATCTCGATCGGCACGGACGAGGAAACGCAGGCCGTGATCGGCGCACTGCGCGCCTTCCTCGGCTGATGCTGCCCTTCTCCCGCGTCGCCATCATCGGGCTCGGGCTCATCGGCTCGTCGCTCGCGCGCGCCGTGCGGCTGCACATGCCGACCGTGCGGCTCGTCGGCTACGACGGCAGTGACGCGGTGCGCGCGCGTGTCGATGATCTCGGCCTCGTCGACGATGTCGCCGATACGCCCGGTGCCGCCGTGATCGATGCCGACCTCGTGGTGCTGTGCGTGCCGGTGGGGCAGATGGGCGCGGCGATCGAGGAACTGCGCGACGACCTGCCCCATGGCGCCATCGTCAGCGACGTCGGATCGGTGAAGGCGAGCGTCGCGGCGCTCGCCGGGCTGATCCCCGAAGGCGTGCACTTCATCCCCGCGCACCCGGTGGCGGGCACCGAGAAATCGGGGCCGGACGCGGGCTTTGCTGAACTGTTCCACCAGCGTTGGTGCATCCTGACGCCGCTTCCGGGCACGGACGAGACGGCGATCGAGCGTCTTGCGGAGTTCTGGCGGCGGCTGGACAGCAAGGTGGAGACGATGGACCCGCAGCACCACGATCTGGTGCTGGCGGTAACGAGCCACCTGCCCCACCTGATCGCCTATTCGATCGTCGGCACCGCTTCCGACCTCGAAGGCGTGACGCGTTCCGAAGTGATCAAATACTCGGCGGGCGGCTTCCGCGACTTCACGCGCATCGCGGCGTCCGATCCGCAGATGTGGCGCGACGTGTTCCTTGCAAACAAGGACGCGGTTCTAGAGGTGCTGCAGCGCTTTACCGAAGACCTGACCGCGCTTCAGCGCGCGATCCGCTGGGGCGACGGGGACACGTTGTTCAACCTGTTCACGCGTACCCGCGACATCCGCCGCACGATCATCGATGCGGGACAGGACACGGCGGCTCCTGACTTCGGACGGGACCACCGGTAGCGCCTTCGGGCTCGCCGACCACGAACCCCGCCGCGCTGTCTCCGGTGAGTGTCATGGTGCGGGCGCGGCGCGCGCGATATTCGGCAGCCGGAGCCGCGCCTTCGAGGAGCGCCTTCACCGTGAACGGGCATTCGCTCCTGATCGTGCCGGAAACGGCGATGCGGCCATCGGGGAGCGGCGCGAGCGTGGCGTCGATGTCGGCGAGCGGCTTGTCCTTCGCGAGAAGCTGCGCACCTTTCACCTCGATCGTGCCGCCGTTCCGCCAGCCGTCGATCGCGCCGATCGGCGCGCGCGCGGTCACGAACAGCGGAATGTCGATGCCGAGGCTGGCGCCGGCACGGTCCAGCGTTCCGGCGATGCGCGCCTCGGCCTGAACCGGCAGCGTCGGAGACTTGCCCTGCGGCTCGCCGCCGGGCGTTTCGCGCAGGTGCAGCTCGAAATTCTTCGCATCAAACGGCCCGCCCGCGAACGGCAGCCATACCTTCGCGGTTTCGAATTGCATCGACAGGCGTTCGAGAGTGTCGCCCGGCCGCCGCACGCTCGCCAGCATCGCCGGGGCTTCGACATCGAGACGCATTCCCGCCAGCCGCGTGAGCGCGATCTGCAGGCGCGGCTGCTCCGCCACGATCACGACATGGCCCGTTCGCCACGGCTGACGATTGACGACCATGGAAGACGCATGTGCAGCAAACGAAAGCTCGCGCGTCTGCCGGCGGACCGCGATGTCGGCCGCGCGTGCCTCGATCCGGTACGGGAAGCCTGCCGTCTCGACGGGCACGCCGACCCGCGCGGCCACGACCTCGCCGAAGGCTTTCGCCTCGCCTTGCCAATACAGCCAATACGCGACGAGCCCCAGCAGCAGCGGCAGCACCGGCACCCAGAACGGCAGGCGACGCATCACGGCACCTCGTTGATGGCGGCGTGCAGCCGCGCCTCGAACGTCTTGCGGTCGAGCCCGGCGGGAATCACCTCGCCGAAGCGCATCGTGATCGTGCCGGGCCGCTTCCAGAAACTGCGGCGCGGCCAAAGCGTTCCCGAATCGAGCGCGACCGGGACGACCGGCAGCTTCATCAACCTGTAGAGCCCCGCCACGCCGGGCTTCAGCGGCGGCGCCTCGCCCACCGGCGTACGCGTGCCTTCGGGGAAGATCACGATCTCGCGGCCTTCGGCGACCGCCTGCTCAGCAACGCGCAGCATCGTGCGCATCGCGGCCGAAGATGCATCGCGATCGACCGGGATCGAGCCGTGACGGCGCGCGACCCAGCCCCAGACCGGAATCTGCATCAGCTCCGCCTTCATCACCACAGCGGGCCAGTGGAACAGGCGCGGCGCGGCCATCGTCTCGTAGGCCGCCTGATGCTTCATCGCGACAATCACCGGGCCTTTCGGCGGTTCACCGACGATCTTCAGCCGCACGCCCGCGATTCGCGACGACGACCACAGGAAGAACGCCGACCAGCGCCGCGCGCCAACATGCGCACGGCGGCGCGAGATCACCGCGTCAAACCCCGCGGCAATCACGAGGAGCGCACCCACGACATAGAAGACAAGGGCAAAGGCAATCGAACGCAACACAACCATCAGGCCTCACCCAGTAGCAGCAGCAGGCGCCGGAACAGGAACTTACTGTATTCAAGCGCGAGCAGGCGCGCAGAGAGGCGTGCAGGCACCGCATCGGGCACGAGCGTCACCCCCGCGCCGATCCGCGCGCGCGCTTCCGCCGTCGCGCGCTTGATGTGGAACTGCGAGGTGACGAGGCGCACGGACTTGTATTTGTGCTGCTTCACCCACGCGGCCATCTCCTCGCCGTTGCCGCGCGTATCCGCGGCCTCCTTGCCGAGATCGATGCAGCATTCGAACACGTCCGCCGGCACGTTCAGCTCGACGGCAAGCTCGATCGGCCGAACGCTCGCGTCGACACCGGAGATGAGCAGCCTTTGCGCCTTCTCGGCGCGAAGCAGATCGACGCCACGCGCGATGCGGCCGGGGCCGCCGGTGAGCACTACGATACCTTCGGTGCGGATGTCGTCCGGCGCGGGTTCGGGCAGGCTGAGCACAAACCAGACGAAACCCGCGATCCATGCGAGCGCGAGCAGCATGGCGGAGCGCACGAGAACCGCGGTCATAGCTGCTGCCTCAGCCTCCGTCCGACAGTGATGCGTACCGTGAGGATCGTGAGCAGCGCCACGAGCAGCGGCACGGCGGCAAGCGCCGTCCAGCCGAGCGGCGACAGGCTGACTTCACCCGCAAGCCCCCCGCCGAACTGGCCGAGCAGATTTCCGATGACGATGATGACGGCGAGGCCCGCGATTGCGCCGATCACGCCCCCGACGAGGCCCTGAATGGCATAGCGATATTCGAACAGCGCCGCGACGGTGCGATCCTCTGCGCCCATGATGTGCAGCGTTTCGATCGTCGGGCCATGCGTGCTGAGCGCGGCGCGGACCGAGAGCGCGACGATCGCGGCAGTCGTGGCGACGACGAGCACGCCGATCGAGACGGCAAGCCATTTCAGCACCTCGACGACCCCCGCGAGCGGGCGGAACCATTGCGCGTGCGTGTCGATGCGGGCGGTGGGGGCGAGTGCGCGGACAGCTTCGTCGATCGCCGCCATGTCGCCCGTGCCGGTCTTCCAGCGCGCGTCGATCATCGCCGGAAGCGGCAGCTCCTCACCAATGTTGCCGGAGCCGAGCCACGGTTCGACGAGCGCGCGAAGTTCGCTGTCGCCGAGCACCACCACGTCCGCGAGATCCGCGCGCGCACGCAGCATCGCGGCGATGGCAGCGGTCTGCTCGCGCTTCAGATCGGGGTTCGGCTCGACGATCTGCACGGTGAAGCTGCGCGAAAGCCCTCCGGTGAGCGCTGCCGCGCCATTCGAAAGTGCCATGCCGCCCGCGAGTGCGAGCGTTGCGAGGAAGGTCATCATGCCGATGATCCAGGGCAACGCACCGCCCGCCCATCTGCCTTCAGGCAGGAACCGATAGCGCTGCGCGCGCGGCTGCAGCCAGGCGATCACAGGCTCAGTTCCGCGGGTTCGACAGGCGGCGGGTTGCGCAGCACGCCCATCGGATCGAGCATCTCGCCGCGATCGAGCCGCAGCGTAATCGCCGAGGGCACGCGGGACATCAGGTGCAGCGCGTGTGTTGCCACAACCACGGTCGTGCCAAGCCGGTTGAGTTCGTGGAACAGGTGCAGGAGCCGCCCGGCCATCTCGGGATCCACATTGCCGGTGGGCTCGTCGGCAAGCAGGATATCGGGCCGCGCGATCACCGCGCGCGCGATGGCGACGCGCTGCTGCTCTCCGCCCGAAAGCACAGCGGGGCGCGCATCGCGGCGCTCGGCGAGGCCGACCCACGCCATGAGTTCGTCGACATGCGCCTTCACCTCCGCCTCATGCACGCCCGCGATGCGGAGCGGCAGGGCGATATTGTCGAAGGCGGTGAGGTGCTCGATCAGGCGGAAATCCTGAAGCACGACGCCGATGCGGCGGCGGAGCGCAGGGAGCGCCGTGCGCGGCAGGCTGGTGATATCGCGCCCGAACATGTCGATGCGGCCGCGCGACGGACGCTGCGCGAGATAGAGCAGCCTCAAGAGCGAAGTCTTGCCCGCGCCCGACGAGCCGACGAGGAACATGAACGCACCGGTTTCGAGCCGGAACCCGATGTCGCGCAACACCTCCGCGCCCGTGCCGTAGCGCAGACCGACATTGTCGAAGCGGACGATCGTGCTCACGAACGCATCACGGCTTGCTCAGCCAATCCGGCACCGGCAGGCCTTTTTCCGCAAGCCACGCGGGATTGTAGAGACTGGAAAGATAGCGCAGCCCGGAATCACAAAGCACGGTGACAATGGTGTGCCCCGGCCCCATCTCGGCCGCGAGTTTTTCCGCGCCGACGATATTGATGCCCGAGGAAAGCCCGAGGCTGATCCCCTCCTCGATGAGCAGGTCGTGGATGGCACAGAGCCCCTCCTCGTCCGTCACGCGGAACTGCGTATCGACCGGCGCGCCGTCGATGTTCGCCGTAACGCGCCCCTGCCCGATGCCTTCGGCAAGCGACGAGCCCTCCGGCTCCAGCACGCCGCGCGCGAACCACGAATACATGGCGGCGCCATACGGGTCGGTGAGCGCGATGCGGATATCCGCATTCTTCGCCTTGAGGCCCATCGCCGTGCCCGCGAGCGTGCCGCCGGTGCCGACCGAGCAGGTGAAGCCGTCTACCGCGCCGCCGGTATCCGCCCAGATCTCGGGCGCCGTCGTTTCGATATGTGCCTGCCGGTTCGCGAGATTGTCGAACTGCCCCGCCCAGATCGCGCCCGGCGTTTCCTCCGCGATGCGCCGCGAGCGATGCTGGAAATGCTCGGGGTCGGCATATTTCGTGGGCGGCACCAGCACCAGCTCGGCGCCGAGCGCGCGCAGCGTCGCCATCTTTTCGACCGACTGGTTCGAGGGCATCACGATGATCGTGCGATAGCCCTTGGCATTCGCCACCACGGCAAGCCCGATGCCGGTGTTCCCCGCCGTACCTTCGACAACGACGCCGCCGGGTTTCAGCCGGCCTTCGCGCTCCGCCGCCTCGATCATGTAGAGCGCCGCGCGGTCCTTCACCGAGCCGCCGGGATTGAGAAACTCGCACTTGCCGAGGATCGTGCAGCCGGTCCGTTCGGACGGGCCGCGCAGGCGAACAAGCGGCGTACCGCCGATAAGCTTCAGGATATCGTGCGCTGGCGCGCGGGAGGCGTGACTTGGCATGGTGAATGCAAGGCTTACCGACGCGCGCCGCCCCATGCAATCGCGCCTTCATGACAGGGTGCACGAAAGATCGGCGGCGCATTTCTGCGCCGCCGGCAAAGTCGGTTTGGGGGAACCGCAGCGCGAAGGGAAAGCCCCCTCGGCGCTTCGAGAATCCAAGCCTAGCGCACGTGCGGGTCAGATTCGTGACGAAAGCGAAAATGCGCGGCTGAAAAACTGGTGGCTGAAATTGCCACACTGCTGGTCTAGACCGGGCGGGATGATCCGTCCTGCCCTCATAACTACCTGCATCCTGCTCGCCCTCGGCGGCTGCGACCGCGCGGCGGACGGCGACGGCGACGGCGACAGCACGCTGCGCATGGCCTTTGTGAACGACGACGGCGCGAGCCTCGTTGCCGACGACAGCCTGGAAAACGCCGCGGCGCGCGCCATGCACATCGGACTCACGACGCTGGAGCCGAGCGGGCGGGTGGTGCCCTCGCTGGCGCTCAGCTGGCGGGTGAGCGACGACGGGCTCACCTATGTGTTCAAGCTGCGCGAGGCCTATTGGGCGGACGGCCGTCGGCTCACCTCCGGCGATGTCGTTGCCGTGATGCGGCGCATCGTCAGCCCCGGCTCCGGGAATCCGCTCCGCGACGAGCTGATGATGATCGAGAACGCCGCGCTCATCACCGCGAACCGCCGCCCGGCGCG
This sequence comes from Sphingosinicella sp., assembly GCA_016793845.1. GTDB lineage: Bacteria > Pseudomonadota > Alphaproteobacteria > Sphingomonadales > Sphingomonadaceae > Sphingosinicella > Sphingosinicella xenopeptidilytica. Next base: position 448 of record JAEULI010000048.1, on the reverse strand, counting down.
GATGCTCGGCGTTTCCGATCCACGGCCCGATACGGTGGTGATCACGCTCGCCAAGCCCGAACCGGCGTTGCTGCAACTGCTCGCCGACCCGGCGGCGGCGATCGCCCGCGCGGGCAAGGCCCCGCCGGCTTCGGGCGCATTCACGAAGGCCGACGACGCGGTCGATGCGGTCGGCGCACTGCACCTCGTGAAGAACAGCGCTTACTATGCGGCCGATACGGTCTCGCTCGCCGGGGCCATACTCTCCCGCGCCGATGCAGAGGGCGCAATCCGGCGCTTCAACGCGGGCGAACTCGACATCGTGAGCGGCGGCCGCCTCACCGGGCTGCGCGCCGCGCGGACGAGCGTCGATTCGCAGGCGCTGCGGCTGGAGCCGACGTGGGGGCTCTATTTCTATCTGGCGCGCACAGGCTCCGGCCCGCTCGCCGACGTGCGCGTGCGCCGCGCG
>JAEULI010000051.1 GCA_016793845.1 Sphingosinicella sp. | reverse complement strand
ACCGCTTCCTCGGCCATATCGAGCGCTGCCGCGTGCTGCTGCATCTCGTCGACGCGAGCGCGCCCTCACCCACCAAAGCGTACCGCACCATTGTGGACGAGCTGGAGGCCTATGGCGCGGGGCTTGAGGACAAGCCGCAGGTGGTTGCGCTCAGCAAGATCGACCTCATCGACGCGCGCGGGCGCGCCGCCAAGCTGCGCGCGCTCGAAAACGCCTGCGGGCAGAAGGTCCATCTGGTTTCTGCGGCCACCGGCGAAGGCCTGACCGAAGTGCTCGATGCGCTGCTGACCGTGATCGGCGAACCCGCACGTGGAGCACAGAAAGAGGCGGACAAACAGGCAGCATGGTCACCGATCTGAGCCCCTTTTCGCCCGGCAACTGCAAGTGTCTGGTCGTCAAGGTAGGCTCGGCCCTGCTTGTCGACGAGGACGGCAAGCTGCGCCGCGAATGGCTGCAAAGCCTCGCCGCCGACATCGCGGACCGGCGCACGCGCGGCCAACGCATCGTCGTCGTCTCCTCGGGTGCCATCGCGCTCGGCGCGCGGCGGCTCGGGTTGCCGAAAGGCGGACGCGCCTGCCTTGAAGACGCGCAGGCCGCTGCTGCAACGGGCCAGATTTTGCTCAGCCAGGCTTGGGCGGAATTGCTCGGTGACAAGGGTATCACCGCCGCGCAGATGCTGCTGACGCTCGGCGACCTCGAAGATCGCCGCCGTTTCCTCAATGCCGCCGCGACGCTCGAACGGCTGCTCGGGCTCGGCGTGGTGCCGGTGCTCAACGAGAACGACAGCGTCGCGACCGAGGAAATCCGCTTCGGCGACAACGACCGTCTTGCCGCGCGCGTTGGACAGGCGGCAGCGGCAGAGGGCGTGCTGCTCCTTTCCAACATCGACGGTCTGTTCACCGCCGATCCGCGCAGCGACCCGGACGCTGAACTCATCGCGCGCGTCGACGATATCGACGCTGTGCTGAAGCGCGTGACGCTCGGCGAAAGCGCCGCGATGGGATCGGGCGGCATGGGCGCCAAGGTCGCCGCCGCGCGCATCGCCTGCAAGAGCGGCATTCCGCTGGGCATCGCGCAGGGCACCGGGCTCAATCCGCTCGTACGACTGGAGGAAACCAGCCGCTGCACGTTGTTCGCCGCCGTTTCGGCGAGCCGGGCGCGCAAGGCGTGGCTCGCGGGCCGTCTCACCTCTGCCGGGCGCCTCACCATCGATGCGGGCGCGGTAAAAGCACTTCAGCGCGGCGGCAGCCTGCTCGCGGCAGGCGTGCGGCACGTGGACGGCAAGTTCGCGCGCGGCGACGCCATCGAGATCGCCGACGAAAGCGGCCACGTGCTTGCGCGCGGCCTTGCGGGTTACGATATCGCCGATGCGCGCGCCATCGCGGGCAAGCGCACCGAGGCGCAGGCGGAGCTCCTCGGCTATGCGCCGCGCTCCGCCATGGTACACAGGGATCATCTGGTATTGTTATGAGTGAGATCGAAACCCGCATCGCCGAGATGGCCACCGCTGCCCGCGCCGCATCGCGCGCGCTCGCGGCGATGCCGACCGCGCGCAAGGCCGCAGCGCTGAAGGCCGCCGCCGGCGCGATCCGCGCCGCCGCACCCGCGATCCTCGCGGCCAATGCCGAAGACATGAAGGCCGCCGAGGCGCGCGGCACCTCGGGTGCGATGCTCGACCGGCTGCGGTTGGATGATGCCCGCCTCGAAGGCATCGCGGCGGGCGTGGAAGCTGTGGCCGCTTTGCCGGACCCTGTGGGTGCGCCGATCAAGGGCTGGACGCAACCGAACGGCCTGAAGTTTGAGCAGGTGCGCGTGCCGCTCGGCGTCATCGGCATCATCTACGAAAGCCGCCCGAACGTCACCGTGGATGCGGGCGCGCTGTGCCTGATGTCGGGCAACGCCTGCATCCTGCGCGGCGGTTCCGAAGCGCTCGCGACGTCCAAGGCCCTGCACGCGGCGTTCATCGCAGGCATCGCCGGCGAAGGCCTTCCCGCCGACGCCGTGCAGCTCGTGGACACGTCCGACCGCGCCGCCGTGGGCGCGATGCTGGGCGCTGCGGGCCTTATCGACATCATCATTCCGCGCGGCGGCAAGGGCCTCGTCGCGCGCGTGCAATCCGAAGCGCGCGTGCCCGTGCTCGCGCACCTCGACGGCATTTGCCACGTCTACATCGACCGCGACGCGGACGCGGACAAGGCCGAAGCCATCGCGCTCAACGCCAAGCTGCGCCGCACCGGCATCTGCGGCGCGGCGGAGACGCTGTTGATCGATGAGGCCGCGCAGGCGACCGGCGCACGCGTCGTGAAGGCGCTGCTCGACGCGGGCTGCGAGGTCCGCGGCGACGACGCCATACGGGCGATCGATCCGCGCGTGGTGGCGGCGGACGATGCCGACTGGGGCACCGAATATCTCGATGCGATCATTTCCGCGAAGGTGGTGGACGGGGTGGGCGGCGCGGCCGAACACATCGCCCGCCACGGCAGCGCACACACCGAGAGCATCATCACCGAGAGCGCCGAGACCGCGAACCGCTTCCTTGCGGGCGTGGACAGTGCCATCGTGATCCACAACGCCTCCACCCAGTTCGCGGACGGCGGCGAGTTCGGTTTCGGTGCCGAGATCGGCATCGCCACAGGCCGCCTTCACGCGCGCGGACCGGTCGCGCTCGAAGGCCTCACCACCTACAAGACCGTGGTGCGCGGCAACGGGCAGGTGCGCCCCTGATCGCCGCATGACCCCGCTTTCGATCCTCGACCTCTCGCCCGTCGTTCAGGGCAGCAGCGTCCGGCAATCGTTCGCGAACTCGGTGGCGCTTGCGCAGGCAGGCGAGCGGCTCGGCTACCGCCGCATCTGGCTCGCCGAGCACCACGGGATGCCGGGCATCGCGAGTGCCGCAACCTCGGTACTGATCGGCCATATCGCGGGCGCGACCTCCACGATCCGCGTCGGCGCGGGTGGCATCATGCTGCCCAACCACGCGCCGCTGCTGATCGCCGAGCAGTTCGGCACGCTCGACGCGCTCTACCCCGGCCGCATCGACCTCGGCCTCGGCCGCGCGCCCGGCTCGGATCAGAAGGCGTCACAGGCGATCCGCCGCGATCTCCACGCCGCTTCCGAACGCTTCCCGCAGGATGTGCAGGAGGTGATGGCCTATTTCCGGGGCGAAGGCCCGGTCCTCGCCGTGCCGGGAGGCGGCGCGAACGTGGACGTTTGGGTACTCGGCTCCAGCCTGTTCGGCGCAAGCCTCGCCGCGCATCTCGGCCTGCCCTACGCCTTCGCCTCGCACTTCGCGCCGCAGGCGCTCAGCCAGGCGATCGAGGTATACCGTGGCTACTTCAAGCCGTCCGCTTACCTCGACAAACCCTATCTGATGCTTGGTTACAACGTCATCGCTGCCGATACGGACGAGGAGGCCGCCGTGCTCGCGACCTCCCAGCAGCAGGCATTCGTCAATCTCGTCACCGGCCAGCCGGGCCGCTTGCCGCCACCCATCCCGGGCTACCGCGAATCGCTGCCGGCGGAGCTGCAGGCGCACCTCGCGCGTACCCTCTCCTGCTCCGCGGTGGGCAGCGTGGGGACCGTGGCGGGGCAGATGCGGACGTTCGTGAACGAAACCGGCGCCGACGAGCTGATGGTCACCGGCATGATCTTCGACCACGCCGCCCGGCTCCGCTCCTACGAAATCGCCGCGCAGGCGGCAGGGCTTTAGTGGCACGGATCGGGCTTATCGGCGGGTCGTTCAACCCGGCGCATCAGGGCCACCGGCATATCAGCATTGAGGCGCTGCGCCGGCTCGCGCTCGATGAAGTGTGGTGGCTGGTGAGCCCGCAGAACCCCTTGAAAGACAAGGCGGGCATGGCGCCGCTCGCCGCTCGCATGGAGTCCGCGCGCCGCGCCGCGCGCCATCCGCGCATCCGGCCTACCGACATCGAAGCGTCACTAGGCACCGCCTACACCGTCGATACGATCGCCGCGCTGAGGCGCGCGTTCCCGCAGCACCGCTTCATCTGGATCATGGGCGCGGACAATCTGTTGCAGTTCAGCCGCTGGAAACGCTGGCGCGATATCGCGCGCGAAGTGCCGATTGCCGTTATGGCGCGGGGCGACTACATTGGGCGGGCACGCCGGGCTCCGGCCATGGCGTGGCTTCGGCGGCATATCCGCGGCGAAGCGCGTGCCAAACTCTGGGCTGAATGGGAGTTGCCGGCGATAGTGATCCTTTCGATCCCGCTCGATCCCACCTCCGCCACAGCGATCCGCACGCGCGATCCGGGATGGGCGAGCCGAATTGGTGCAACGAACCCGAAGGGATAAGGATTGTCTCCCAGCAGCGCCGCGGCAACGCCCGGCGACCATGAAGGCGGAAGCTCCGAAGAGCTACACGCCCTCATCCTGAAGTCGCTCGACGACGATCAGGCCGTCGATGTCATCGACATTCCGCTCAGCGGAAAAACGCAAATCGCCGATCACATGATCATTGCCAGCGGCCGCTCCACCCGGCAGGTGGCCTCCATGGCGCAGAAGCTCGCCGAGAAGATCAAGGCAGACCTCGGCCGCGTCGTGCGCATCGAGGGCCTGCCGACCGCCGATTGGGTGCTGATCGACGCGGATGACGTGATCGTGCACCTGTTCCGCCCCGAAGTCCGCAGCTTCTACAACCTCGAGAAGATGTGGGCCTTCGACAAGACGCCGGCGGCGGCCGCAACCGCCTGAGGTGCTCCTGCATGTCATCGCGCGCGGACGCATCGGGCGTGGCCCGGAAGCCGATCTCGTCGAACGCTACCGCGCGCGGATGAGCTGGCCGTTTCGCATCACTGAGCTTCCAGACAAGGGCGGCCGCGTGCCGCCGCCAACGGGTGACTGCCGCACGGTGGCGCTGGATGAGCGTGGCGAGAGCCTTGCTTCAACGGTGCTTGCCGAACGCCTCGGCCGCTGGCGCGACGATGGTGTGCGCGAAGCACGCTTCCTGATCGGCGCGGCCGATGGCCACGACGCCGACACGCGGGAAGGTGCCGACCTCCTCATCAGCTTCGGCAAGGCGACATGGCCCCACCTGATGGTGCGCGCGATGCTTGCCGAGCAGCTTTACCGGGCGACGTCGATCCTCGCCGGTCATCCCTACCACCGCGAGGGCTGATGCGCGCCGCCGCCCTCGCCTTCCTGTTCCTCGCGGCGGCCGCGCCCGCGGACAAGGCAGAACAGGATGCGCTGAAGGCCGATTCCCGCGCCGCCGCACTGCGCCGCAACGCCGATGCGGCCGACGACAGGGCACGAACCGCACGGCAGACGGCGATCGACCTTGCCCGGCGCATCCAGAACGGCGAGGCGCGCGTCAGCGCTATCGAGGCCGGAACCGCCCGGCTCGAACGGCTGCGGCGCGAGCAGCGCGCCCGGCTGGCCGAGCAGCACGGCGAGATCAGTCGGCTCCTCGCGGTGCTTCAGACCCTGAGCCGCAGGCCGGCGGGCCTCGTGCTCCTCGAACCTTCGTCGGCGGTCACCACCGCCCGCGTCAGTGCGCTTCTGGAAGCTGTGCAGCCGACGCTTCGGACCCGCACCGCAGAATACCGCCGCGCGCTCGTCGACTCCCGCGCCGTGCAGGCCCGGCTCATCACGTCGAAGCAGCAACTGCTGGCCGCCAACACTGAGCTTTCGCAGGCGATCCGCCAACTCGATGGCGTGCAGGCCGACCTCCGCGCCGAACGCGACTCGCTCGATCGCGAGGCCGACGAGGAGCGCGCGCAGGCGCGTACGCTTGCAGCAAAGGCGATGGACCTGCGCGGCCTCGCGGGCGCATTCGATGATAGCGCGGGCACGAACGCCCGGCGGCTGGCACCACCCCGGCCCGTCCGCGCAGCCGCCGCGCCCCTGCCCTTCCCCTACCTGCAGCCCGCGGCGGGCAACATCGTGGAAGGCTTCGAGGACATGAGCCGCGTCGGCGTCCGCGCGCGCGGCATCACGCTCGCAACGCGCAAGGGCGCGCAGGTCGTCGCCCCGGCAAAGGGCCGGATCGCCTACGCCGGGCCGTTCCGCACCTACGGCGATATCGTCATCGTCCAGCATCCCGGACGTTTGCTCAGCATGATGTCGGGCCTCGAACGCGTCGACGTGCTCGTCGGCGAGACGGTATCTGCCGGAACGCCGATCGGCCGCATGGGATCGCTGGAGCCCGAGCTTTACCTCGAACTCCGGCAAGGCGGCCGCCCGATCGATCCCGCGCCGCATGTTCGCAAAACAGGCCGCGATGGCTGAAATCCGTTACTCGCCAATTCATCGGCGCGCGGCTATGATGGCTGTCGATGCGCTGGGACAGAGGGCCGTACCGCCGGTCACGACAAGGAAGAAGTGATGTCTCGTAAGCTTTTGCACACGCTGATCCCCGCCGTGGCGATCGCGCTCATCCCCTCAACAACGGCCGTGCAGGCGGCAAACCCGGCGAGCACCTATCGCCAGCTCGACCAGCTGATGGACGTGTTCGAGCGCGTGCGCGCCGAGTATGTGGACGAGGTGACCGATGAGCAGCTGATCGAAGGCGCGATCAACGGCATGCTCTCCAGCCTTGATCCGCACTCGAGCTTCCTCAACATGCGCAACTTCGAGCGGATGCGGACGCAGACCGAGGGCGAGTACGGCGGTCTCGGCCTCACCGTGAGCCAGGAAGACGGCGTGGTGAAGGTGATCGCGCCGACCGACGACACGCCGGCCGCACGCGCGGGCATCAAGGCCGGCGACTACATCACGCACATCGACGGCGAACTCATCTACGGTTTGTCGCTCGACGACGCGGTCGACAAGATGAAGGGCCTGCCCGGCACCACCGTGAAGATCAGCGTCGTGCGCACCGGCCAGCAGAAGCCGATGGAACTGACGCTGAAGCGCGAAGTCATTTCGCTGAAGCCGGTGAAGTCCGAAGTGAAGAACAACATCGGCATCCTGCGCATCTCCACCTTCAACAAGCAGACCGGCGAAGCGACGCGGCAGGCGATCGCCAGCATGGAGAAGCAGGCTGGCGGCAAGCTGCTCGGCTTCGTGATCGACCTGCGCTCCAACCCCGGCGGGCTCCTGGACCAGGCGATCGAGGTATCGGACGCATTCCTCGAGCGCGGCGAGATTGTCTCGCAGCGCGGGCGCCGCAAGGGCGACGTACAGCGCTACTACGCGCGCGAAGGCGACGACACGAAGGGCAAGCCGATCGTCGTGCTCGTCGACGAAGGCTCGGCGTCCGCCGCGGAGATCGTCGCGGGCGCGCTGCAGGATCACCGCCGCGCGCTCGTGCTCGGCCAGCGCAGCTTCGGCAAGGGTTCGGTGCAGACGCTGATCCCGATGACGCAGGACACGGCGCTCCGGCTCACCACGGCGCGCTACTACACGCCCTCCGGCCGTTCGGTGCAGGAAGCGGGCATCGAGCCCGACATCACCGTGCCGCAGCTTTCGGACGCCGATTACAAGGAACGCCGCGTGATCCGCGAGGCGGACCTCCGCCAGCACCTGCGCAACGACGCGGTGAAGGACAACAAGATCATCGAGGAAGACGACAAGGAGAACCCGCGCTTCACGCGGACCGCCGCCGATCTCGAGAAGGCGGGCGTGAAGGACTACCAGCTCGACTACGCGATGAAGGTTATCGGCCGGCTCGGCCCGCAGCCGGTGCAGACCGCAGAGGTGTCCCGCTGAGCGAAGACATCGCCCCGC